>DGYV01000069.1:14213-27864 GCA_002398485.1 Peptococcaceae bacterium UBA4997
TCAAAGATAATCATATAGGTGCTAAAATACGCATATTAGGTGTAGTTTTTCTGGTATCAAGCAGTTTGGTATCGTACCCTTCCAGTTCTTTTACCAAGGAAGCTGTAAAGGTAGCAATGCCGCTCATACGCTGTAAATAATTAAGGGCTGTTCTTTCACCTGAAAGAATCACCCGTATATCACCTTTTAAAATACCAAGCAAATCACCTTTTTTAACCGGATTTCCATCTTTAAAAAAGGCTTGAAATTCACTGGTTTCATCCAAAATTTCAAAAACCCTTTGAAAAACGGAGAACCCTGCTATTACACCATCTTGCTTACAGATAAGCTCCGCTTTTCCTCGCTTTGCTTCAGGCATAATGGCATTGGTGGTAACATCCTCATGGGGCATATCCTCTTTTAAGGCACAAATGATAAGCTCATCCACATTGATTTTCATCACTACACCATTTATCATAAAATTCCCTGTCCCTTTTCTTAATTTCCTCCATGATCAACTGTTTATATTTCTTTTGTAATTCTTTCAAATTATTGTATTTATCCAAATTTAGAGTAACAAATTCATAATCTATTTTACCTATATTTTTTTCTATAGCGTTGGCGCCCCTTTTGGAAAATACCAGGCTTTCCAACAAGGAATTACTTGCGAGCCTATTTGCTCCGTGTACTCCGTTACAGCCGGCCTCACCAACAGCGAACAGATTTTCCATTGAGGTTTTAGCATCCAGATCCGTTTTTATACCACCCATGAAGTAATGCTGGGCAGGAGTAACAGGAATATCCTGATACCTAAGGTCATAACCTTCTTCCAAGCAACGCTTGTAAATATTCGGAAACCTTGGCTGTATGGCATTTTTATCCATATTACGCATGGATAAATAAACATATTCCGTATTATATTTTTGCATTTGTTTTTTAATAGCTGCCGTAACTACATCCCTAGGCTGCAATTCATCAACAAAACGGTTGCCTTCCTCATTCAAAAGAATGGCTCCCTCGCCCCTTACGGATTCTGAAATCAAAAAACGCCTGCCTTCATCCTTAGTATAAAGTACTGTAGGATGGATTTGAATATAATTTACATCTTGCAATTCAATACCGTGGCTTATAGCAATAGCAAAAGCATCGCCTGTAATATGTTTGAAATTTGTAGAAAATTTAAACAAACCACCAATGCCACCCGTAGCAAAAACTACCGCTTTAGCATAAATGGCATGTAACTTTTTTTGTTTATCATAGGCAATAACACCCTTACAGGTATTATGCTCTACAATAATATCTACCATTGTCATAAATTCGGTTATTTGAATGTTAGCACGGGTTTTAGCTTCTTCCAAAAGCTTACTGGTGATTTCCCTGCCTGTTATATCATCATGATGAAGTATTCTGGAAATAGAGTGCGCGCCTTCCCTTGTATAAGCAAGTCCTTCCTCATCACGCGCAAAATCAACACCATAATTTATCAAATCGTCAATTATTTCAGGAGATGACTTGATCATCGTTTCAACTGAAGCTTTGTTGTTCTTATAATGCCCAGCCCTCATGGTATCTTCAAAGTAGGCTTCATAATCGTCTTGGCTTTTTAAGGTTGCTATACCGCCTTGCGCTAAAAAAGAATTGCTATTTTGAGCTTCATCCTTGGTTATCATATATATTTTAAGGTTTTGGGGCAAATTCAGAGCACAAAAAAGCCCCGCAGCACCTGTTCCTACAATTACAACATCAGCAACCTCTGCCTTTTCCCTCACAATCGCATCTTCCTTCATAATTATTTAGCAATTTCATGCATTCGCTTTAAAGAATTTTCCGCTGCCAAACGTAAATCCTCATCCATTTCAATTGGGTTTGCCATGGTTAGCAAGGCTTGCTCTATTTTTTCTAAAGTTATTTTTTTCATATTTGTGCACATCTGCTTATTACCCACAAAATAAAAGGTTTTGTTGGGATTAGCCTTCTTCAACTGATACAGCACACCAATTTCCGTGCCCACAATAAAAGTTTCGGCATCACTTTTGGTTGCATAATTTATAATGCCCGATGTACTGCCAACATAATCGGCAATTTCTGCCACATCCATAGTACATTCAGGATGAACTATAACCTTAGCCTGAGGATGTATAGCTAAAGCTCTTTCAACATTTTCTTTGGTAATGCTGGTATGGACATAACAAAAACCATCGTTGAAGATGAAGGTTTTTTCCGGGAAAAGCTTAGCTATATACCTGCCTAAATTTTGGTCGGGCACAAAGAAAATATATTTCTGCGGCAATGCCCTAATTATTTTTTCGGCATTAGAGGAAGTTACGCAAACATCACACAAAGCTTTGATTTCAGAAGTTGAATTTATATAGCAAACAACTGCTACATCATCATACTGAGCTCTTACCTGTTTGATTCTTTCCTCATCCACCATATGCGCCATTGGGCAATCCGCTGTAGTATCGGCCATAATAACTGTTTTTTCGGGATTCAATATTTTGGCACTTTCAGCCATAAATTTAACACCGCAAAAAAGAATGGTTTTTTGTGGGGCTTCAGCAGCTTTTTTGCTTAAATAGTAAGAATCACCCACATAATCGGCAATTTGCTGTACGGAATCGTTAACATAATAATGAGCAAGCAAAACCGCGTCCCTTTCTTTTTTCAGTTTTTGTATGCGTTGTATTATATCTTCCATTTATTAATCAAACCTCCGTATCTTAAAGTGTAATATAGCACTAAAAGCAAAATATGTCAATTCAAAAGCCTTTGTTAAGCCTATGAACCATCATTTATTGCCATAGTAAATCAAACTTTGGCTTCTAACATATTATTATAATCTATAATTCAAGGATTGGTAAATAAAAATATAAAAAAATGATAAAAATCACCCAAATAAGCTGTTTTTTTCATGTTTTAGTTTTACTTTTATTCTAATTTAATATACAAAACTGCCTATACTGCCAAAAATAACACATAAGGCAACAACAAAAACTTGTTTACTGCCACAATATTGCCTTATATTATTTTTATCCTACTGAATAAAATGAATAAAAGCTTATTCACAGGCAAAATTAAACGCACTTCACAAAAGTAAAGTGCGCAAATCTTTACAGCCTTAAACCGTTGGTGGAGCTAACTGGACTCGAACCAGTGGCCTCTTGCATGTCAAGCAAGCACTCTAACCTGCTGAGCTATAGCTCCGCATCACCTTAAATATTATGTTATAAAAGCCATAATAAGTCAAGCCAAACTGTTTAAAAATATCTATTATTCTGCAGATAAGTGTGATTTATTTACTTCTATTTTGCTGTAAAGCGTATCCTCATCAATGCTTACATAAAAAGAGGAAAAGCTTTCTTCAAAAAGCTTATAATAACGTTTGTATTCATCAACCCCTGCCAAGGTCATCAAATAATAGCGCACACCATATAAAGGAGCATAAACCACAGCTGCGCAAATTGCCGTGTTGCCTTGACTATCAACACCCTGCATAACTATTCTGTAGCTATTATTGCTTTTTTTATATATACCTTCCTCAAGCACCTTTACATCCTTAAGAGTATTTTGGCAAATATCTTTTGCCAAAGCTCCCTGCTCCTGCAAAGTATAATAGCTATAGCCGCCAAGCTCAAAAATACCGCTTAAAGCAACTGTACCTTCGGGATTTATAAAAATAACCTTCTGGTCATCCTCCAGGCTCTTTTGCCAATCTGCTGGCAATTTGAAAACCATGCCTGAATTTTCATGAACATAGCTTTGCATTTCCGTATCCGCAGGTTCTATGGCCTTATCAGCACTATCTGCATTAATGCCGCAACCTGCCGCAACAAAAACACAAACGAATAAAACTAATACTAAAAACAGAGTGCTTTTTCTTCTCAAATCAATGTTCATATTATTCCTCTTTTGCTGTAGTATAGGCTAATTCCAAGGCTTTCGCCACGGTTTGGGAACGTATTTCCTCACGAACACCCTTAAACCTGCACTCAATAACCGCAACACTTTCTTTAGTGGCAATACCTATGAAAACTAAGCCCACGGGTTTTTCAGTCGTACCGCCGCCCGGGCCTGCTATACCTGTTATGGCTACAGCTATATCCGCTTCAGCAAGCTTTAGTATGCCCTCCGCCATGGCAACAGCAACTTCATGGCTTACAGCACCAAAAGTTTCCAGCAAGCTTCCGGGCACATTTATAAGCTTATGCTTTGCCCCGTTACTGTAAGTTACCACAGCCATATCCAAGCATTCCGATGCACCCGGCACAGAGGTTATAGCTCCTGCAAGCAAGCCGCCTGTACAGGATTCCGCACAGGCTATGCGTAAACCTTTGGCAATCAGCAATTCCACAAGTTTTTGATTCATGTTTATTTAAACTCCTTAAACACCTTTTTGGATTTAACAAAATAGTCCCAACCGGAATACAAAGTAAAGAACAATGCAATCCAAAGCATGATCTGACCAAGCACATAAAATACCTGATTAGGCAAAACAGGCAAGGTGTAAAAATATAAAAGCGCAACCGCAATGATTTGGGTTACGGTTTTGATTTTACCAAGAGAAGACGCGGCAATTACGATACCCTCTTTAACTGCCAAAGTACGTAAACCTGTAACGGCAAATTCCCTTGCCAAAATAACTATAACTATCCAAGCTGCCGCTCTGCCGTTTGCCACCAAGGCCACGAAAGCAGCCATCATCAAAAGCTTATCCGCCAAAGGATCTATAAATTTGCCAAAAGTAGTAATTTGATTGCGGCTTCGCGCAATATAACCATCAATGCCATCCGTACAAGCCGCTGCCAGAAAAATAATAAGGGCAAACAAATCCCCAACCCAATTGTGCCATAAAGAAGTAATAAGAATAAAAACAGGTATCAAACAAATACGGCTTAAAGTAATTTTATTGGCTAAATTCATCATAATACTTCCTTTCACACTTTCATAAAACAGCTCACCGACTCTGACATAGCTTTTTTGCATCTTTGTTTAACAATTTAAATTTTTAACTTATTTATCGTCTATAACAATAGGTTCGGCAAAAAGATCATAACTATCCGCATCGGTAATTTTAACCTTAACAAATTCACCCGCTTGGTAATCAGTACCACGAACATACACCACACCATCCACATCGGGTGCATGATACTGGGAGCGAGCCTGCCAAAAACCGGGCATTTCGCAGGAAGGCTCTTCCAAAAGCACTTCCATTACTTTACCAAGCCATTCGGCTTTTTGTTTTTTACCAACCAACGCCAAAAGCTCCATAAGCTCATTATAACGTTTTATTTTTGTGCTTTCCCTTACCTGATGCGGCATTAACGCGGCAGATGTGTCTTCTTCCCTGCAATAGCGGAAAACCCCTGCCCAAGTTAAATTGTTACCTTCAACAAAACCTAAAAGCTCCTCAACATCCCTTCTAGCTTCACCCGGAAAACCAACCATAAAGGTAGTACGTATTGCCATATCAGGCATGAAGCCACGTATCCTTGCTATAACAGCTTCAATATCCTGCCTGCTACCTCCTCTGCCCATTGTTTTAAGTATCTTCTTACTTACATGTTGTACAGGTATATCCATGTAATGACAAATATTAGGGCAAGAAGCCATAACTTTTAATAATTCATCACTTATGCGGTTAGGATAAGAATATAAAAGCCTTATCCACTTAAACGGCATTTCCGCAAGTTTTCTTAAAAGCTCAGGCAATACTTCCCTGCCATAAATATCATAACCATAGGCGGTAGTATCCTGCGCTATCAAAATTAATTCACGAACACCGCCATCAAGAAGTATTTTAGCTTCCGCAAGAATACTTTCTACAGTACGGCTCACTTTTGGACCCCTCAGTTGAGGAATAAGGCAATATGTACAGTTATTATCACAGCCTTCAGCAATTTTTAAATAGGCTGTATAAGGAGGCGTAAGCAAGCTGCGTTTTTGATAAAAAGCCTCCGCATCCAAAGGCAGGATCGGTTGCATAACCAGCTTTTCAGCTAAAGTAACAGCTATAAGATGGTATGCGTTTGTGCCTAAAAACAAATCAACTTCAGGCAAAGCCTTTACTAATTCTTGCCTGTATTTTTGCACAAGACAACCTGCTACTGCCAAAAGCTTACAATTACCATGTTTTTTATATTCAGCTAATGCCAAAATAGTATTTATAGATTCCTCCTTGGCATCTGCAATAAAACCGCAGGTATTTATTATGATAACATAAGCCTCGGCAGGATTTTCCGTAATCATAAAGTGATGATGTTGAAGTAACCCCAACATCATCTCACTATCAACTAAATTTTTAGCACAGCCCAAGCTGCTTAAATATATCTTTATCAATGTATACTCCTGTTATTTTGTATAATCTATAGTTTTCACTTCACCATTTTTACCTACGGGGTCCACTACCTCACCATTATATTCGGTTTGGATTACACCTGCGTTACCATAACGAATAGAAAGTGTCTCTTCCGCCATATATTCCCTGGTATCGCCATCCTTAAGAGTTTCTTCGGTATAATTGTCATCGAATTTAACACCTACCCAGCAATTACCACCACTAACGGTTACCTTTACTTTTATACCATCAAATACAGGCTCTTCATTAACATCCGGTGTTACGGGAACAGCAGGAGTTACAGGAATATCGGGAACTACGGGAGTATCGGTAGGATTATCAGCAACAGGTGGGGGTACAGGAAGTTTATTTTCGTTTTCCGCAGTACCGATCATATATAAAGCTACAGCAGAACCAGCTATTATTAAAATCAGCACTAACCACAAAAAACGGCTGCCAAAGGATTTTTGCCTGGTTTTTATAGGCATGTGGGGAATTGCGTTATTGGGTGCCGCACCAGCTTTAGCGGAATCACGACGAATAAAATCATCATCAGCCATATTAGCTTTTTGGTTAAGGTTTTTATAATATTCCTTATAAAAACCCATGATTTCTTCTTCATCCAAACCCAAATAGCGTACATAGGAGCGAATAAAACCCATAGCATAAATTTGCCCGGGTAAAATATCTAAATTACCCTCTTCAATAGCCGTCAAATACTTTACTCTAACCTTGGTAACTTCTTCAATATCCTGCAAAGATATTGCTTTATCCAAACGTATTTGTTTAAGCCTTTGACCAACTTCTCGCACAAGCCCACCTCCTATTTTTATTGGTTCGCCAAGTATTCACTTATCACAAGGGCCGCTTTTTCGGTATTTGCGGCATCAACTTTTAAATTATAATTACTTTCCCTTTGTTTAGTGTGTTTATAAAGAGGATCGTAATAATCATTAAGCAGAATTGCCACCACAGGCTTATAAACACCGTTTTTAATGCTCTGTGCAAGGCTTACCGTTTTTTCCTTGCCCAAACTACCTTTAAGCCTTTCTATAGCCTCTACGATTGCCAAAGGTGCTTTTTGAGGCTCATAATCTTCAATGATTTTCAAAACTCGGTTTTCTATTGTATCATAGGCAAAAATACAACTGCCTTTTTGCATAGCATTAAATAAACTATCAGGTATCAAAATATTGCCTATTCTTTTACTTTCACCTTCAACCAATACAGGTTTATTATAACTGAAATTTTCGGTTGCATACCATAAACGGCTTTCAAACAATTTTTGGCTTGGCTGAGGCATTAAACCTATAGCACCAAAAGCCGAACCGCGATGCCCTGCCAAACCTTCTAAATCGATAGTCTGGTTTGCAAAATGGGGCATAACAGAAATAGCATTGATTATTTTTGTTTTACCAACCCCGGTAAAACCGTTTAAAACAACCACAGGAAAAGGAAAAGGCTTTTGCCAAAATTCATTTATATAATTACGGTAACCTTTATAACCCTTGTTAAGCCGAATAACAGGTACACGCATAATATCCAAAACAGCTGCCACAGCTTGGCTGCGCATACCACCGCGCCAGCAGTAAATAACTACTTTTGCCTCTTTGCTTAAGGCAATTATCTGCTCAACTATTTTTGGCAATATAGGTGCTATTTGCTGAAACCCGTAAATTCTGGCTTCTTCATGACCAACTTGTTTATATAAGATACCCGTTTTTTCTCTTAATTCATTATTTAATATAGGTATATTTACTGCATTTGGAATATGATCCAACTCATATTCATTTTCGGAACGTACATCTATAAAAACTACTTTCTCAGTTTTTTGTAAGCTCCAGGCCTTACCAAAGTCCATTTCAATTATCATAAAAACTCCTGTTAAACCCCCAGAAATAAAAAATAAGCTCAAAACACTTTAACAGTATAATTATATCAAATTATTAAAAAGATTACAAACATATTTATTGATAGATAAACAATTAATTTACTCACCTATGCCATACATACCGGTAAATGTTTCCATATCCATCAATACCTGCCTTTTATTACCTTCAGGCGGAGAAACTATCTGCAATTGCTCCATACTTTCTATAAGACGTGCGGCACGGTTATATCCTATGCGGAAACGCCTTTGCAAAAAGGAAGCAGAAGCTTGGCTGCTCATAATTACCTGCTGAACAGCATCATAAAAAAGCTCATCATCATCCTGCGGGCCTAAGCTTTTATTAGCTTCCTCGGGAGCTGCTTCTGGGAACTCAATAAATTCCTGATGTGCCTGTTTTGAACAATAGGCAACCAGCTCCTTTATCTCTTTTTCCGTAAGAAAAGCCCCTTGCACCCTTACAGGTTTTGCCGAGCCTACAGGATAAAACAGCATATCCCCTTTACCAAGCAATTTTTCTGCTCCACCCATATCCAAAATAGTGCGGGAATCAATTTGCGAGGAAACGGCAAAAGCGATTCTGGAAGGGATATTGGCTTTGATTAAGCCTGTAATAACATCCACTGAAGGCCTTTGCGTAGCTACCACCAAATGAATACCTGCTGCACGCGCCATTTGCGCCAAACGGCAAATAGCGTCCTCTACATCATGGGAAGCAACCATCATCAGATCTGCAAGTTCATCTATCAATACCACTATTTGAGGCAAAGGATCATCCATACTTTCCGCATTATATTGGGTATAATTTTTTACACCCGCAGCCGCAAAAAGGCTGTAACGACGTTCCATCTCGTTTACGGTTTCTTTCAACACAGCCGCAGCTTTTTTAGGGTTGGTAACTACAGGGCGAGCCAAATGCGGCAAACCGTTATAATTGGAAAGCTCTACTTTTTTAGGGTCTATCATAATTATTTTTACTTCCTGAGGGGTTGCCTTATATAAAATACTGCAAATAAGCGTATTTATACATACACTTTTACCCGAACCCGTGGAACCTGCAATAAGCAAATGCGGCATGCCGGACAAATCACCGATAACGGGAGTTCCTGTAATATCAACACCCAGGGCCAAAGAAAGCTTAGCTTTGCTTTTTGAAAACTGGGGTGTATCTATAACATCTTTCAAATAAACAGGCGTAACCTCGGGCTTGGCTATTTCAATACCAACTACAGATTTGCCGGGCACAGGCGCTTCTATGCGCAAGCCTTTAGCAGCTAAAGTCAAAGCTATATCATCAGCCAAATTTACTATTTTAGCAACTTTAACACCCGGCGCAGGCTGTAATTCATAACGGGTTACAGCAGGCCCGGAAACCACTTCCACAACTTTGGCCTTAACCCCAAAACTATTAAGAGCTTCTTCCAGCACTATACTGTTATCCATTATTTCCTTATTTATTCTGGAATTACGAACTTTGATACCGCTTTTCAAAATGCTCAAAGGCGGCATTATATATGTATGATTTACAGAAACAGCCGTATCATGTTGTTCAGGAACCGTTTTGTTTGCACTGCTTTCATTAGTTGCTGAAAGTTTATTTACCAAAACATCTTCCTTCTCCAACTCAGCTTCGGTTACAGGCTCTAAATCCTTGGTATTCATTTTTACAGGTATAGTTTTGGCAGGGCTTACTTGGGGCATGACTTCTCTTATAAAACAAGGCTCTCCCGCCAAAGTTTCAGGCTCATCCAAAAATTCTCCAATCGTGATTTCGGCAGAATCTTTTACCGCCTCATAAATTTTGGCATCATAATCCGTAATTATCGGGGGAGCAGAAAACTCTTTTTGCATATTCTTTTTAGTTTCAGGTGCAGGGTTGGTCAGAACCTCCTCTTGCTGCTTTTCTTTTAAAGTAGGTCGGGAATCTCTAAGCTTATTATAAAGCCAAGGGAAAAACTTAAAAATTTTCAAATCCGTACCCAAAATCAAACCCAAAACCACAAATGCCCATAAAACAACCAAGGGGAAAGTTTCACCCGGTATAAGTGAAGCAGGAAAAGCCGAAACAGCACCGCAAATACCGCCGCCAACACCATTAATACCCAATTTAAAAGCTTTAAGAAAACCATTTTCACAATACGATAAGTGCATTAACCCCAAATAAGCGAAAAGAAAGAAAAACCAGCCTAAAACTACCCAACGACTATGGCCTTTTTCTTTTTGCCTGAACATAAGCAGACCTGCATAAAAAACAGCCAAAGCAATTGCCATATTACCAAGCATAGCAAAGAAAACCTTGGCATCCGCCGCAAAACCTTGCGCTTCTCCCAAAGCTTCTCCATAAATAAAAATAAACCATATAGCTAAAAACAAACCTATAAGCATAATCAATACACCCATACTGCGCTTGTTTTCTGCCTTTTTGGACGCCATTTCTAATTTTTTAATATTGTTGGTTTTTCTGGTTTGAGCCGCCTTTGCCGCTCTGGCACTGTAGTCAGCCTTTTTTGTGTTTACTTTTTTATTTGGCATACCACACCTCCAACAATCCAGTTTTCGCCATTTAATACAGAAATCCTTTTAATTAACGGAAAATCGGAACTTTGTACTTTAACGCACCAAAATGGGGAAGTTTAGCTTCCCCACCCTACAAAATTCAATATAAAATTTAAATTAAAAAATATACCCTCATTTAGGTGCTATTAAATTTATCTGTTTAAGACAAGAAAGGTATTTTATTACCGGGATTAAATTCTTTACGCAAAAAATCCTTGGGATCGGTACTTAGAATACGTTCAACCGAGGCAGAACCCTTCATACCGGAACGAACACTTAAAGTTTTACCCATATAACTTATTTCCTGTAATTCCAACTTGTCTTCCCAACCGTTAAAAACTACATCCTCGGGAACAATGCTCCAAAATATCATTTTTCTACCCCCTTTGCTTCTATTGTTTTATGAATATAGGCAAGAGCATCACTTAAACCGCCTATTTCATCAATAAGGCCGCATTTTACAGCATCTTTACCTTCAACCACCGTACCTATATCTCTTGCCATATCGCCCGTGTTCATCATATAATCACGAAACTTCTTTTCGGAAATACGGGAATGAGTCGTAACAAAACCAATTACCCTATCCTGTATGCGTTCAAGATAATCAAAACTTTGCTGAACCCCTACAACCAATCCCGTTAAACGTATTGGATGTATAGTCATGGTAGCAGTAGGAGCTATAAAAGAATGCTTGGCAGCTACGGCTATAGGCACACCTATACTGTGGCCGCCGCCCAAAACCAGGGAAACAGTAGGTTTAGCCATACTGGCTATCATTTCCGCAATAGCAAGCCCCGCTTCTACATCACCACCAACCGTATTCAAAATAATAATAAGCCCTTTGATATCTTTGCTCTCCTCAACAGCCACCAACTGGGGAATAATGTGTTCATATTTAGTAGTTTTATTTTGGTTAGGCATTACTAAGTGCCCTTCTACTTGCCCTATAACGCTTATTATATGCAAATCACTTATTAGGTCAGGTACGCTCGATTGACCAAGCTCTTTGATATTTTGGCTTTTATCTTCTTTTGATGTATCATCATTATTGGGGTTATTTTCTCCATTTTCATCGTCAGGCTCAGGATTCACTTCATTTACAGCTCCCCATTTATAAGTTTTAAAATCACAAATCATTATTATCACTCCTTTTTTATTAGGGTGGCAATTCATTGAAAAAATATACAAGGCAACAAAAAAAACAGGCACAAATTTTTGTACCTGTTTTTTTTAACTAGCAAACATTTTTAAATTTCCATAATCACGGGCAGAATAATAGGCCTGCGACCTGTTCTGTCATAAAAAAACTTACCTAAATTACCCCTGATGCTGCCTTTGATACCGGCAATATCATTATTATCTACTGCAAAACGGCTCCAGGTTTGAAGAACTTTTTCCTCAGCCATTTTCATTAAGCGCTCATTTTCTTTTTCAAAAACAAAGCCACGCGAAATGATTTGCGGGCCTGATATGATTTGCCCAAGCTTATGGTCAAACACAATATTTACAACCACAATGCCTTCATTGGCCAATTGCTTGCGATCCTTCAAAACTGCAGTACCTACATCACCAACACCAAAACCATCAATCAAAATGCGTCCAGAAGGGACTTTCCCCGTAATTTTCCCTTTAGAAGGGCTAAGCTCAAGCACATTGCCTATTTCCATTACAAAAATATTTTCCTTGGGTATACCTAAGTTTTCTGCAAGCTTGGCATGGCTGTGCAGCATTCTGTACTCACCATGCACGGGAATAAAATATTTGGGTTTTACCATATTGAGCATTAGCTTCAAATCCTCGGCGCTGGCGTGTCCGGAAACGTGAATACCTGCACTGCTTCCATAAATAACTTCCGCACCGTGGCGATAAAGATTATCCACCGTACGGGCAATAAGCTTTTCGTTGCCCGGAATAGCATTTGCTGAAATAACAACTAAATCACCAGGGCGAATATGAATCTGCCTGTGTTCATCTACAGCCATACGTGTAAGACCCGACAAGCTTTCACCTTGGCTGCCTGTTGTAATTACAACTATTTTATCATCGGGCAGCTTATTGATTTCATCAATATCAATAAAAGTATCACGCTTAACTGATAAATAGCCCAATTCAACAGCAATCGTAGCAACATTTACCATACCACGTCCAACTATTGCAACCCTTCTACCCGCATATTCGGCAGCCCAAATAATTTGCTGCACCCTATGCACATTTGAAGCAAAAGTAGTTACGATTATCCTACCCTTAGCACCACGGAAAATATTTTCCAAATTGGTGCCCACAGATTTTTCAGAATGAGTATAACCGTCGCGCTCAACATTGGTACTATCTGCGCACATTACCAATACGCCTTCTTCTCCCAAGGCAGCAAAACGACGCAAATCCATAACTTCTCCATCTATCGGAGACATATCCACCTTAAAATCACCTGTATGAAGCAAAATACCCACAGGTGTATGCACTGCCACAGCAAGGCTATCAGGTATACTGTGTGATACCTTGATAAATTCGACCTTAAAAGGCCCTATATTGATAGTATCACGTGGTTTAACAGGGTTCAGGCTTACATTACCCAAACGATGTTCCTTAAATTTACCTTCCAAAAGCCCTAAAGTCAATTTTGCACCATAAATAGGAACCTGCAAATCCTTCAGCATATAAGGTATAGCACCTATATGATCCTCATGTCCGTGAGTAACAATAATAGCTCTTACAATATCCTTATTTTCCAAAAGATAGGTATAATCGGGAATCACCAAGTCAATACCCAGTAACTCATCGTCGGGAAAGGACATGCCGCTATCTATTACTATAATATTATTGCCATATTTAATGGCCGTCATATTTTTACCTATTTCTCCCAAACCACCCAACGGTATAATGGTAAGCTTGCC
>DGYV01000044.1:0-11775 GCA_002398485.1 Peptococcaceae bacterium UBA4997
GCGTTCAAACTTTTGTTTACCCACTTAAATTTACCCCCTTGCAAATTAATTGATTACTTTTTTTCAGCACTACATAAAGAACCTTATCAGGGATGCCGACAAAGTTTTGATATTGCTATTCTATAGCAAAAAACTCACCTTGTCAAATACTCTTTATCAATAAATACGTATAAAGCAAAGCTATTTTAGAGCTTGCCTGGCAAAGCCGCACCTATTATCTGTTTTATATCGGCAATACCCTCTTTAATAAGCCATTCTTCCAAACCTTCAATAACTTTTATGGGAGTCATTGGGTCTACCATTGTACCTGAACCTATAGCTATAGCGGTTGCACCCGCCATCATAAATTGCAGCGCATCCTCCGCAGTCATAATACCCCCCATACCTATTATAGGTATTTTTACAGCCTGCGCCACCTGCCATACCATACGCACGGCCACAGGATGTACTGCAGGGCCCGATAAACCACCAACCTTGTTGCCTAACAAGGGGCTCCTGCTTTCAATATCTATTTCCATACCTAAAAGAGTATTGATAAGAGAAACGGCATCGGCCCCCGCCTTTTCAACAGCCTTAGCTATTTCAACTATATTGGTAACATTTGGAGAAAGCTTTACTATCATAGGAAGATTAGTGTTTTGGCGAACCTCCTTCACCACAGCAGCAGCAGTTTCGGGTTTGGCACCATGAGCCATACCACCCGCGCTGACATTGGGGCAGGAAATATTTACCTCAAGCGCAGCCACCCCTTGAACATTGCTTACCATTGCCGCAACCTTGCCGTAATCCTCTACCGCTCCGCCCGCTATGTTTACTATGACCGCCAAATCATGCTGAACCACCCAGGGCAATTCTTTTTGCGTAACTTTTACCGCTCCGGGATTCTGTAACCCTACACAATTCAAAAGCCCTGCGGGCGTTTCGGCAATCCTGGGCATATTATTCCCCAACCTTGGCTCAAGAGTAGTACCTTTAACGGATATACCGCCCAGCCTTTCCAAGGGGAAAATACGGTTCAATTCTCTACCATAACCACAAGTACCTGAAGCAGTCATCACCGGGTTTTTCATTTTTATTCCCGCGAATTCCACAGCCAAATTCGGTTTATTCATGCCATATCACCTCTTCTGCATCAAATACGGGTCCTTCATAACATACTCTGGCCAAGCCATGGCTGCCATCCTCTTTTTTATGGCCGCACACACAGCCCATGCAAATACCTATACCACAGCCCATCCTCTCCTCCAAAGATACTTGACAGGGAATACCATATAAAGCAGTGATTTTTGCTACATTTTTCATCATTATCATAGAACCGCAGCAATATACCCTATCTATTTTCTGCTCTTTGAGGATATTTTCAAGACCCATTGTGGCCAAACCCTTGCTGCCAAAGCTGCCATCATCCGTATAAATATCAACCGCCATACACAAGTCAGCCAATTTGTCCAAACCAAGCAGCATAGCTTCGGTACGCGCACCAACTATAATATTGTTGCTTATATCTTTATTATGAAGTTCCTTGATCAATGAATATATTGGAGCCATACCTACACCGCCGGCAATACAAACAACATTTTTATCCGTTTCCGTAATTTTAAAACCATTGCCCAACGGTGCAATCACTGGCAACGCATCATCCACCTTGACTTCAGCCAGAAGCTTGGTGCCACGACCTTTTATCATAAATAAAATCTCAATTATACCCAACGTTTTATCCGAATCATAAATAGCCATTGGACGCCCTAAAAAAGGATCATTCACCACAGTTGGTTTGATCATCAAAAACTGGCCCGCTTTCGCCTCAGCGGCAACCTTAGGAGAATATAACTTAAGCTTGCGAAAATTGGGCTTGACCTCTTTATTTTCCAAAACCCTGGCATTTTCTAAATTCATAAAACGATTTCCTCCTGCCCTTATTTAATATATTATAACATCAGTAATTCTTTCTGCAAAATTAAATTTCTGTTTTGCCCAAAAAAAAACGAGTATGAATGCTCATCTCGTTTTTATTTAAGTTTTTAGGCATTTTTAGCTTTTAAAATATCCAATATTTTAAGGCCTATATAATATTCCAACCTTTGCTCACCTTGATCAAAATGCAAACCTGATATTTCCCCTATCCTATCCAGCCTGTACTGCAAAGTTTTATAATGTACAAACATTTCCTCAGCCGTACGCCTTGCGTTACCGGCATTCTTCAAATAGCTGGCAAGGGTCGATATCAAATCAATATTGGAATGTATATCATAAGCCTGTAAACGCAAGAGCCCTTTGGGAACATAAGAAAGCAATCTTTTATCATCGTTTATTTGGGCAAGCAAACGGTAAATACCCATTTCCTTAAAAAAAATAAAGTGCTCATCCTTGTTATAAAAACGACCTATCTGCATGGCCTCCTTCGCTTCACCAAAACTAAGGCCTGCATAAGTCAATTCCTCAAAGGTTTCGCCAACCCCAAAGAAAACCTGCTCAACACCATAGGATATAAGCATTTTATAAAACAGATCACAAAAGTTTCTTAAGTAAAGCTCATCATGGGAAGACAAACCAAGTAAAATTGCATAATCTGTGCTGTTTCCTAAATTTACAGCTGCCAAAACCTCACCCGGCATATGGAAATAAATAGGCCAGGTCCAGTTCCTTTCCACGTTGCTTTCGTTTTTATTAAAATCGTTTTTCATATGCACAACCAAAATAGTGTATACGGGGCATTCCTTAAGGCCTAAAAGTTCGGCACGTCTTTTGGCAATTTCCAAGGATTGGATATGGCCTGAAATAAGATCCTCCAAAAGCTCACCACTGAAACGCGCTTTAACATCATCCAAACTTTTTTGCTTACCCATTTGTGCCAAAATCACAGGTACTATATTGGCAACTTCCTCCTGGCGTTCCACTGTGGGAGATTTACTGCCGCATCTCATTATCCAATGTCCTTTTATTTGGTTATTGACACTTAAAGGTACAGCATAATAATATTCACCCTGATAAACCCAAGTAGTGCTTTCACTGGTCAAATGCAAGGTAGAAGCGTCAAAAATTTCATCCGAAAGCCAGCCGGCGGGTACCTGCGCCAAAGGTATACCTTGATTATCAACAATGGCACTGGGAAAATGCCATAAGTGTTCAAGAAAAATCAGCTTCTCCTCCAGCGTATTGTCGATCATGGTCATTTCAGCGATTTTACGGCAAATATGAGCAGATTCCTTATTGATTATTTCTTCCATTAAAGGACGGATTATTTCACTGTAATCTACCTGTGAGCTAACTTCAAGTATAGGCAGGCCAACTACATTGGCAACATCTATCATCACGGAGGAAACCCCCTCCAAAAAACTTTGATTTTTCACAACCAAGGCAGCAACATCACTTGCTGCCATAGATTGGATTATGCTTGCCTGATGACTTCTTTGTTTAGCTAAAGCAAAGGAACTTGCTAAAACCAAATCATGACCCTTGATCCATTGTACAGCCTCCGGAACCTCCATCATGGTTATATGCTCTATTTCTCTATCCAAACCGGAAACACCCGCTACTAAACGAGCATTGGCAAGTGCGCCTATTTTCAGTGCATCCCTTACTGAAATACCCATAACAATACTCCTTTTTTGTCGAATTTACCCGATATGTCTATATTATATACCACAATGGATAAAACCGCCAGCACTTTTTTAAAGTTTTTCTCCTTTTCATTTAATATATTATCCAAAACTCTTAATAATACACACAAATCCACAAAAGAAAAGAGAGCTTTTAAAAAGCTCTCCTTAAAAACTATCTAATTTCCTTAATACGAGCTGCCTTACCTTTCAAATCACGCAAATAGTACAGTTTGGCACGGCGAACCTTGCCTCTGCGCATTACTTGAATTTGAGCAAGCCTTGGAGAATGTACGGGGAAAGTCCTTTCAACACCAACACCATAGCTGATACGGCGAACGGTAAAGCTTTCACGAACACCCGCACCCTGACGTTTTATGCATACACCTTCATATTGCTGAATACGTTCTTTACCACCTTCAACAACCTTAACAGATACTTTTACGGTATCGCCGGCACGGAAAGCGGGAATATCATTACGCAACTGCTCTTTTTCCAAATTCTCAATCAGGTTCATTATCAATACCTCCTTATATTTCCCAAACGTTCATACCGTTTCCATACGATAGCGGACCGCCTGTATTACAAATGCCAATATAGTATAGCACAGCTTTTTAAGTTTAGCAATAGAGTTTTTAACTTTTTTCGCCCAACAACCTATCCATAATAATAGATGCAGCACTTCTTACGGAAAGGTGATTATACACGCCCACTCCGTAAATAGGGCGAAGCACATAATCGCAGCTTTGTAGGATCTCCCCCGTTAAGCCCCAGCCCGTACCCAGCAATATCACATAATCCGCTTTTTTGTTTTCTATTACATCCCTCATCTGGGAAAAACCAAGCATATTTTCCCTGGCCTGGGCAGAAGTGCCTATAAGCACAGGCTCATTCCCCGTTACTTCACGAATATAGGTTTTTACATCCTCAAGGCTGTCTTTTAAACGCACCCTGGCCAATGCCTCATGCCTGTTCGGGTTATAACGGGCACCGAACCCCCTTTCCCAATGCCTTAATAAATTGCCTATAACTTCTTTTTGACCGGCCAGTGGCTGCACTATGAAATACCCTGCCAAGTCATAGGTAGTGGCCGCTCTTGCTATATCATGCAAATCCAAATTCGTAATCGAGGTATTGATTATATCCTGCTTTTTGTTATAAACGGGATAATGAAGAAGGCTTATCCAAACCCTGCTGTTTTTGGGTGCTTGGGCGGCTATTTCTTCCAGCATCTTTTTATCCTCTGTAGTCAGATAAGCATTGGAAAGCAAATCCTTCCTACGCTTATAGGTAAGCTCAAGCGCCTTTTTCCTGCGCCATACCCTAATGGCTTCATGATTACCCGAAAGCAAAACTTCAGGCACAGCAAAACCCTTATATACAGGCGGCCTGGTATATTGAGGATATTCCAAAAGCCCATCGCTAAAGCTTTCCTCCTCCGCAGAAGTTTCATCTCCCAAAACCCCCGGTAAAAGGCGAATAACACTGTCTGCCATGATCATGGCGGGAAGTTCACCACCCGTTAATACAAAATCTCCTACAGATAAAACCTCGGCCTCCAAAAGCTCCTCCACCCTTTGGTCTATGCCCTCGTAATGACCGCAAACAAAAATCACCTGCTCAGCTTTTGCCAGCTCAGCCGCTTTGGCTTGGCTGAACAATTCACCCGCAGGACTTGTAATGATCACTTTTACATCGCCCGGTTTGGCTGCCTGCTCTTTGGCCGCCTCCACCGCGGCGCAAATAGGCTCAGGCTTCATCACCATGCCAGCTCCACCACCATAAAGACGGTCATCCGTCATGGCATGCTTATCCAAAGCAAAGCTCCTTATATCTGTAATATTCAATTCAACTAAATTTTTTCCCCTTGCTCTTTTAACAATGCTTGCATCCATGGGCGCAAACATTTCAGGAAAAACCGTAAGAATATCTATACGCATAATTACCCCTTAATCCCTTAAGCCCTCAGGCAGGACAACATCTACCCTGCCTGCCGCCACATCTATTTTTTGGACTATGCTTTTTAAGGCAGGCAAAAGTATTTCCTTGGTATTTTCATCTTTTTTTACAACATATATATCATTGGCTCCTGTGGTAAATATATCCACCACCTGCCCCAAATACTCCTCACCTTCATATACATTCAAGCCTATCAGATCAAAATGATAATAATGCCCTTCAGGCAATTTTGCCAAAGCGCTTTTATCTATTTTGATATATGTGTGTAACAAGGCATGGGCACTGTCCCTATCATCTATGCCTTTAAATTTTAAAAGCATAAGGCCTTTATGGATTTGCATACTTTCAACTTCAAATTCCTTGTTTGGCTTTTCCAGCCAAAGCTTATTACCAACGGCAAAACGCCCTAAAGGGTTATCCGTAAGAGGCTCTACTTTGATAAAACCCTTGATCCCGTGCGCACCTGTGATCTCGCCCACCTTGATTTCATATTTTAAATTCTCGTTCATATCTACCCCTCCAAATGGGATAAAAGGGGCTCAAAAGAGCCCCTTTGTTTTTAATAGCTTTGCTATTCAAACTACATAATATCCAAATTGGCTTTTTTGCCTTCTTTGGTAGCCACTGCCTTTAATACCGTGCGTATAGCTTTGGCAATACGGCCTTGTTTACCGATAACCTTACCCATATCCTCAGAAGCAGTACGCAATTCCAAGTTTACTAATTTGTCATTCTCACTGGCAGTAACCTGTACCTCATCAGGCTGAGTAACCAGAGAGCGGGCAATATGCTCAACCACATCTTTCATCTGTTTAACTCCCCCTTCTATTGGGCATTGCAGGTGGGGTTTCTATCCCCAAAAAATCGTATATTATTATTCACCGCGTTTTTGCCAAATCCCTGCTTTTTTAAGCAAAGCACGTACAGTTTCCGAAGTTTCGGCACCTGTTTTGAGCCAAGCCAATACTTTTTCTTCATCGATCTTGATTTCAACAGGCGTGGTCAAAGGATTATAATAACCGATTTCCTCAATAAAACGACCATCACGAGGACTACGGGAATCAGCCACTACAACACGATAATAAGGTTGTTTTTTTGCACCCATGCGGCGTAATCTTATTTTGGTTGCCAATGTATTCACCTCCTTAAGAAAATTTTTGTGTATCAATATTTAATTAAAAAACTTTATAAACTAAAAATCATTCTAAAAAGGAAAACCAGGGAAATTTGGCATACTGCCGCGCCCTTTTTTACCCTTTTTGCCCATATTAGTCATACCGCTGGCAGAAAACTTTTTCATGAGCTGCTTCATTTGCTCGAACTGCTTTAATAAGCGGTTAACGTGCTGTACCTGGGTACCGCTGCCTTTAGCTATCCTTTGCTTTCTGGAACTGTTAATTATGGAAGGATTGCCCCTTTCTTCGGCAGTCATGGATTTAACTATGGCTTCTATACGAGCCATATCTTTAGGGTCTACCTGAACATCCTTCAACTGTTTGCCTATACCGCCTGGCATCATAGCCAAAAGTTCTTTCATATCGCCCATTTTACGCATCTGATCCATTTGATCCAAAAAATCATCAAAGGTCCATTCCGCTTTACGCAATTTATCTTCCATGGCCTTGGCTTTTGCAACATCCATGTTGGCCTGCGCCTTTTCGATAAGGGAAAGCACATCGCCCATGCCCAATATCCTGCCGGCCATGCGGTCAGGATGAAAAGGCTCCATAGCATCCATTTTTTCGCCCATACCTACAAACTTTATGGGCTTGCCCGTAACAGCTTTGGCGGAAAGCGCGGCGCCACCCCTGGTATCACCATCCATTTTGGTAAGTACAAGGCCATCTATAGACAGCTCTTTATTAAAAGTCTCTGCTACGTTGATGGCATCCTGGCCCGCCATAGCATCTACCACCAAGAGTATTTCATGGGGCTCAACTTTGGCTTTAACGTCCCTAAGCTCCTGCATCAAGGTTTCATCTATATGCAAGCGGCCTGCCGTATCTATAAGTAAATAATCATTGCCATTCTTTTGGGCATGTTCCAAAGCCCGTGCAGCTATTTCTACAGGGCTTACTTTATCACCCAGCGCAAATACAGGTATATCCAACTGCTCACCCAATACTTCCAATTGCTTGATTGCGGCAGGGCGATAAATATCACCGGCTGCCAAAAGCGGACGTCTACCCTGTTTTTTTAAAATATTGGCTATTTTAGCCACCGATGTTGTTTTACCTGTACCCTGTAAGCCAACCATCATCACTACTGTGGGGGGCTTGGAGGATACCGCTATTTTAGCCTGGGTAGAGCCCATAAGCTCTATCAGCTCTTCATTTACTATTTTAACGACCTGCTGTCCGGGAGAAAGGCTTTCCAATACTTCGGAGCCAACAGCCCTTTCTTTAACTTTTGCCACGAAATCCTTAACTACTTTATAGCTAACATCTGCTTCCAAAAGGGCTAAGCGAACCTCACGCATGGCATTATTAACATCTGCCTCGGAAAGTTTGCCTTTGCCTGTCAACTTTTTGAAAGTTTCCTGTAATCTATCAGCTAAATTGCCAAATACTGCCATTATATCACTTCCCTGTTATTGATTTAGTTTTACCAACGCTTTTTCCACCAACTGCCAATCTTGGTTTGTCATGGCCTTAGCCAATAAAGTTCGCATTTGAGTTTCCTTGGCCAAAACACCTATCTTAGCCTCATATTTTTCCAATATATCTTCACTGCGTTTGATCATATCATATACCGCCTGACGGCTTACCGCCAAAATTTCGGCAATTTCCCCAAGGGAGAGATCCTCTTCATAAAACATGGTCAGTGCCCGAGCCTGCTTTTCTGTTAAAAGAGACCCGTAAATATCATGAAGCAGGGCAATCCTGCCTATTTTTTCCACGATATCAGCCACCTTCCTTAAAAACCGACAAGGCGCAACACTTGACACCATTAGAATTATAGATTATTTCGCCAGCGCTGTCAAGTATTTTTGCTTGTCAACTAAAAATTTTTAAACACAGCGGGAATCACTGCCACAGGTGCAGTTACGCTCGGCTTTATAATTTGCCGCCAATTCCTCCAACAAAATTTCCAAAGCGGCATTAGCTTTGTTCATCACACCCACCACTTCACCATGGGCTATATTGTCTGTCATGCCGCTGCCCAAATTGGTAACTACAGAAACAGCACCGTAACAAAGACCTTTTTCAGCCGCCAAACAAACTTCGGGCACACCCGTCATGCCAACCACGGTTCCGCCCAGCATAGCAAACATTTTTATTTCCGCAGGACTTTCAAAACGCGGGCCTTGCGTTGCCACATAAACACCGTTTTGAAAAAGCTCTATTCCAATATTTTTAGCGGCACTTAAAATTTCCTTCTGCCAAGCCTTGCAATAAGGCTCACACATGGAAACATGCCCCACACCCGCTTCTCCGCCAGTAAAATAGGTATGCTCTCTGCCGTAAGTAAAGTCTAAAAAATCATTTATCAAAACCAGTGAACCGGGAGGCAGTTCATATTTTAAAGAACCAACGGCATTTATAGCCAAAATACGCTTAACACCAAGGCTGTTCAGGGCCTCTATATTAGCACGGTAATTTATCAAATGGGGAGGTATACTGTGCCCTTTGCCATGCCTAGGCAAAAAAGCTAGTTTTTTACCGAGATATTCTCCCAAATAAACCGCAGCATTACCATAAGCAGTGGCAATATGCTCCACTTTGGCATTTTGCAGCATCTTCATTTCATAAAAACCTGTCCCGGCTATGATACCCAGCATTTTCTTACCCCCTAAGCAAGCTATTAATACTCATCATCCTCATGTTCATCTTCATCCACATCATTGCCTTTAGCAAAAAGGGCACAAGCAAAATCAGCAGGCACAAATTCTCTTAAATCGTTAATGCCCTCACCAACACCTATCATCTTAACTGGCAGGTTAAGTTCATGGGTAAGGCCTATAACCACGCCACCTTTAGCTGTGCCATCCAATTTGGTAAGTATTATACCCGTCAAGGGAACCACTTCGCCGAAAAGCTTGGCCTGGCTAATTGCATTTTGGCCTGTACCACTATCCAAAACCAACAGTATTTCCACATTGGCATCGGGGGCTTCCCTATCGATTATCTTATTGATTTTTTTCAGCTCTTCCATCAAATTGGCTTTATTCTGCAAACGCCCTGCAGTATCTACTATCAAAATATCGGTTTTACGGGATACTGCCGCCTGGCAGGCATCAAAAACCACAGCTCCCGGGTCGGAACCGCTGTTTTGCCTTATTACATCCACCCCCACACGCTCACCCCATACGGTAAGCTGTTCGATGGCCGCAGCCCTAAAGGTATCCGCAGCGGCCAGTAATACTTTTTTCTTGCGGGAATTATAATAGTTCGCCATTTTGCCTATAGTTGTGGTTTTACCAGCTCCGTTCACACCAACCACCAAAATTATGTTTAGACAATTATCTTTAATGTTTATGCCCTGATTTTCAGCGACATCGCCTGTGAGCATTTTAGCTATTTCATCCTCCAAAGCCTGTTGAAGGGTTTCCGTATCCTTGATTTTTTCCGCTTTTTCACGGGCACGCAAACTTTCAACCAAATCTATGGCTGTTTCAAAACCAACATCGGATTGAATCAAGGTTTCTTCCAATTCTTCATAAAAACCTTCATCTATTTTTCTGCCAAAGCTAAAAACACTGCTCATTTTACTGTTAAACTCATCACGGGTTTTAGTCAAACCCTGTTTCAATTTACTGAAAAAGCCCATATCCATCCTCCATTTTTATTTTATGATACCTGCTCCACGTCCTTCAAACGTACGGAAACCACCTTGGATATACCTTCCTTGTTCATAGTTATGCCCCACAAGGCCTGCGCTATTTCCATAGTTCCTTGACGATGGGAAATTACAATAAATTGTGTATTTTCCACAAAATCACGCAGATAAGCCGCAAAACGATCCACATTTGCTTCATCCAAGGCCGCGTCCACCTCATCCAAAACACAGAAAGGGCTGGGATGTACCTGAAATACGGCAAGGATGAGTGCAATACCTATCAAAGACTTTTCACCGCCCGAAAGCAGGTTATAATTAACTATTTTTTTACCCGGCGGCTCCACCATCATATCTATGCCCGTTTCCAAAAGGTTTTCGGGCTCCGTCATTACCAAGCCTGCTCTGCCACCGCCGAACAAGCGGTTAAAAGTGATATTGAACTCATGATTAACCGCTTCAAAGGCCTCCCTGAAACGATTTACCATAATATGATCTATTTCTTTTATTACTTTATTGAGCGCGTCTTTGGCCTCAACCAGATCCCTACTTTGCGCAGTCAAAAAATCAAACCGCTCTTTTACCTGAGCATACTCATCTATAGCATCAAGATTCACATTGCCCAAAGCAATTATGGCGGCACGCAGTTCTTTTACTTTTTGGTTTAATTCCCTGCGGGATATAGATGTATCCAAATAGCCCAAAGACTCTTCATAAGCCATAGCAAAACCTTCATAAAGCCTTGCTTTCTGGTTTTCCCATTCCGCTACAAGCCTTGCCTCTTTCAGCTCCTGCTGATGGATCTCGTTTTGGCAATCGTTCAAGGCTTGTATTAAATTATGTTCTGTTTTGTTCAACTGTTCCAGATTGGCCTTATCCGCAGCTACCTTGTTTTGCAAACTGTGATAATTTTCTTCTGCTGCCAGCAATTCCTCCGCCAGCTTAAGCAAGCCATCTTTTATTTCTTGCAATTCACGGTCTAAGGCCTCTGCCTGAGCCTGCCATTCCGCAAGTTCCTCTTTTTTATCCTGATCCTGTTGGAACAAGTCTTTCTTTTCATTTTTCAAACGCTGTATTTCATTGAACAGGTTATTATAAACTTGTTCCGCTTTGGCAAGGGCAATTTTACGTTCCTCCAGGACCTGCCTTGAGGTATCCAAGGCCAGCATTTTTGCTTTGGCCTCTTGCTGCAAAGCCGCTATTTCAGCGGAAAAGGCTGCGGTTTTTTCCTCCCATTTTTCCACTTCTTTTTCTAATTCACCCCTGCGGTTAAGCAAGCGTTCCAGCTCTGTATTCAGTTCTTCCCGCTCTATCAGCAAGTCCTTTTGTACACCTGCCTGCCCTAAAATACCGCTGTTCAAATGCATTATGTCTTTTTGCAAAGCAATACGTTCCATTTCCAAATTACGCAAAGCCAGTAAAATATCGTCCTTGTCCAGCT
>DGYV01000044.1:11955-12155 GCA_002398485.1 Peptococcaceae bacterium UBA4997
GTCCAGCGCGGCTTCGTTATCCTCACCGCGCAGAATTGCCAATTGTTTACCGTATTCTTCAATGTCCTGCTTCAAAGCTGCCAAAGTATCTGTCAAGGCATGGATCTGGGTTTTACGACTAAGCAGATCACCCTGCCTTTTTTGCCTGCTGCCGCCGCTTATTGAACCGCCCGTATTGATGAAATCGCCATCCAAGGTAA
>DGYV01000044.1:12349-15866 GCA_002398485.1 Peptococcaceae bacterium UBA4997
GATGAAATCGCCATCCAAGGTAACTATTTTACCTTGCTGTTTCAAGATTTTGGCCATTTCTGTAGCTACATCCAAATTTTCAACCAATAAAATTTTGCCCAGTAAAAAGTCTAGGGCCGGTTTAAGTTTGGGGTTTACCTTTACCACGTCCGAAACCAGACCTATTACGCCTTTTTGCTTCATCACCTTGGCAAAATTGGGGTTTGTCTTCGGCATTATATTCGCCAAAGGCAAAAAGGTAGCACGCCCCAATTTATTTTTTTTCAAATAGCTAATAGCCGCTTTAGCTGCTGTATCGTCAACGGTAACCACGTTTTGTAAGTTGGCACCCAAGGCCACTTCTACCGCCATACCGTATTTTTCTTCTACTTTTATAAGTTCCGCGATCACGCCTACAGTTCCTGCAGCCGCTTTTTCCTTACGAGCCTGCGCCTGCAATACCGCTTTAACACCAGGGTAATAGCCGTCATAGTTGCTTTCCAATTCCTGCAGCATATTGAGCCTGCTTTGAGCGGAATTTAACTGATAACGGGCCATTACTTCCTTTTCGGCAAGTGCCTGTATTTCGGCTTCCCTGGCTTTAGAGGCGGCATCCAATTCAGCTATGGCAGCATTGTTGTTTTTTACATCCGCCGCTATTGTTTGCAGCCTTTCCTCATAACGGTTTTTCAATTCATCATTAGTGCGGCTATTTTCTTCTATTTCTTTGATTTCACAGCTAAGCGCTTGTAGCTTTGTATCCATATTAGCCATGTCCTGCAATTGATAATTCAGCTCATTACGGCTGTTGGCTAATTGGGAGGCCTCCTCAAAAGCCTCATTTTTGCTCAAATCTATTTGGGCCGATAATTCATCAAGATAAGCTTTTGCTTCTTCCTGTAGCTTTATTTCAGATTCTATTTCCGTTTTTTGCTGTTCTATATTTACAGCCAGCTCATCTTTTTCTTGTTCTATATTGTTTACCTGGCTTACAAAACCATCATCACGGTTCAGCAAATCAGCTATATCCTGGCTGATGCGGCCAATGTTTTCAGCAGCAGTAGCTTTTTTAGCATTAAGTAATTCCAAATTGGCTTCCGCTCTTTCTTTGCGGCTCAACAAATCGAAATGCAATTTTTGAGCTTCCGCTAATAAAATCTCTTCCTGAGCCAGCTTAGATTTCAATTCTTCCGTAAGGGTATCATTTTTAGATTTATCGGTTCTTATTTGTAAAAGCTTGTCTTTGGTTTCGGAAGAGCTTAAAGCAAGTTTATCCAGCTTGTCCTTATTTTCCGTCATCACCTGTACAAGCAGGTTTACCTCCAGCTTGTCTGCCTCATTTGTCATCGCCAAATATTTTTCCGCTTTAACTGCCTGCTCTGCCAAAGGCTCTACTCTGTCCCCAAGCTCGTTTATGATATCGCCTATACGTTCCAGGTTGCGCTCCGTATCGGCAAGCTTTTTCAGGGCAGTGCGCTTACGGTTGCGGTAACGCACTATGCCTGCCGCTTCCTCAATAAGTGAACGACGTTCCTCGGGCTTCATTGTAACTATTTCATGTACCCTGCCTTGACCAATGAGCGCAATACCCCCATTGCCCACACCGCTGTCCACAAATAATTCCTGTATATCCTTTAAACGGCATTGATTGCCATTGATCAGGTATTCGCTTTCGCCACTGCGGTAAGTACGTCGGCATATCGCTACTTCAGTGTATTCCAAGGGCAGGCTACCGTCGCTATTATCCAAGGTTAGCACAACTTCCGCCATACCTACGGCTTTACGGCTGTTACTGCCGGAAAAAATAACATCCTCCATTTTTTGGCCGCGCAAAGAACGGGCGCTTTGCTCACCCAAAACCCAGCGGATTGCATCCGCTATGTTAGATTTGCCGCTGCCGTTCGGCCCAACGATGCAGGATATTCCTTGATTCAGCTTGATAACAGTTTTTTCTGTAAAAGATTTGAACCCCAACAGTTCAACGGTTTTAAGGTACATGATTCATCTCCCCGTCAGCATATACAGTTAATTTTAACATATATTTTACAGCCTGTCAGCACTTAAAGCAGTCTCAAAAAGTCCATAAAACTCTATAAACTCAACACATTATTTCTATAAATCGCTTATGTTCCAAAAACACTTTGGGTTCATTGGCATCACCCAAAGCAACGGTATCATCACTGAAACTCCAGCCCCTGATTTTTATAGCACCGTAAAATGGCAGGTTAGAACGGTTTTGCCCAACCACTGCCGGTATATTAGCTTTACTTACATAAACCACTCTATAATCTGTTTGCTTCAACAAATATTCAAGCTTTTGCCTGAAAATACGGCTTTTTACCAAGTGTCCAAAAGCAGGGTGAAAAGGCCCCGCCATAACACTTGCACCCCAGTATATATCCGCAGTTGGCTGTAAGCCCACTCTTATTACATTTACCCCGTAATGATCACAAAGCAAAACCAGTTGGGCACTTATAGCTGTTGCTTCCTCAAGCGTTAATGGTATGTAAAGCTCTTGTTCGTAAAGACGCGCTAGTTTAGTATTTTTTATGACCAAGGTTGGATATATCCTTGCCAAATTAGGTTTAAGACTCAAAATTTTTTTAGCGCCTTCTATAGCTCCCGTAAAAGTTTCACCTGGCAAACCGGGCATAAGCTGCACACCGCTTATAAAACCTTCCTGCTTTAGAAGCGCTAAGGCTTTAAGAGAATCCTCAGGCGTATGGCCGCGCTCCGCCATTTGCAAAACTTTAGGCTCCATAGACTGCACACCTATTTCAACCGTACTAACCCCATATTCCTTTAACAGCGAAAGGCTATCCTTATCTACCGCATCCGGCCTGGTAGATAAACGAATAGCCTTAATTTTATTCTGTTTCATAGCATCATAAGCAGGCTTCAGAAAATATACCTGCTCAGCCTTCGGCAAAGCGGTAAAACTGCCCCCGTAAAAGGCCACGGTAGGTAAATCGCTTTCCCGCCAGCTATTTATCGCCTTTTCTATTTCCTGTGAGGTGGGGGGTTTAACCGTACCCGCAACCTGCACCTGGTCGCAAAAAACGCACCTATGCGGGCAACCGATATGTGGAATAAAAAACGGTAAAATACGTTCTTTTGCTTTAGCCACAGCTATTCCTTTCCTTAAAGAAAAACTCATTTGATTGAAAGCTATTTTTAGTTTATAAAAACCCGCTCAATAAAAACCTGGGAATAAATAACTTATCTTTTATCTTTCTTTTTCCCTTCTTCCAGCTTGGGCTGCCATTCCACCTTAGCCTGCCAAGCCGCTACCGCGGCGGCCTGTTCAGCATCCTTTTTGCTGCTGCCCATACCCTCACCAAGGCGCATATTGCCATAATAAACACCTGTATGATAGCGGCGGTTATGGTCGGGACCTGTCATATTCAAAATTTTATAAACTATGTGTTCAGTACCGAAGCTTTGTGCCCACTGCTGCAAAAGCCCCTTATAATCCTCATACTTGCCCTGTTCCAAATCCCTAAAACAAGGGGTAAACACCAGTAATATAAATTGCCTT
>DGYV01000044.1:16059-22251 GCA_002398485.1 Peptococcaceae bacterium UBA4997
CCCATATTTAAATACATGGCTCCAACTAGGGCTTCAAACGCATCCGCCAGAATAGAATCTCTTTTTTGATCCCCGTTTTTGATACTGCCTTTACCCAAAAGCAGGTAGGAACCAAGCTCCAAATCGCGCGCTACTTCCGCTAAAGAAGCTTCACAAACCACGGCTGCCCGCATTTTAGAAAGCTCACCTTCCTTAGCTTCAGAATAACGCTTATACAGCTCTTCACCCATCAAAAGGCTCAAAACCGCATCGCCCAAAAACTCCAAACGCTGATTATCCTCTTTATCGGCACCTTTTTGCCCTTCAAAAAAAGTTGGGTGTGTAAGCGCCTGCCTTAATAAAGCCATATCGCCCTGCCAGCCTATACGCAAAGCAAGGCGTATAATTTTTTCATGCCCTTTTCCTGCCATTTTATATCACCGATCCCATATCGCCTATTATTATTTTGCTTCCAATTTTTCTTCGATAAAGGCTATGGCATGGGGCATGGTATCAAGCCTTTCGGCTTCTTCATCCTCTATGATGATGTCAAATTCATCCTCTATAGCCATTATAAGCTGTACTACATCCAAAGAATCCACATCAAGATCTTTAAATGAGGTTTCCGGAGCAATATTCTCGGGCTTTCTGCCCAATTGTTCAATAATTATAGTTTTTACTTTTTCATAAATATTCATAATGGCCCCTCCGTTATTGATTATTTATTTCTTGCCCTTTTAGATTTTGTTTCTGTATTTGTTCGGCAATCTGCCCTACAAATCCTGCCTGTACACATTCTGCGGCAACTCTTATGGCGTTTTGGATGGCAAAGCTGTTAGAACTGCCGTGGCAAACTATGCTCACACCATTTACACCAAGTAAAGGTGCACCGCCATACTCACTATAATCAAGCATTTTTACAATGTTTTTCAAGCCGGGTTTTACCAAAGCCGCACCTAACTTCCGGGAAGTACTTGCAGTCAATTCTTCTTTTATCAAACCCATCAAGGCACTTGCCACACCTTCGGTAGTTTTTATTACTACATTACCGGTAAAACCATCGGTAACCACCACATCATATTCACCTTTTAACAAGTCGCGTCCTTCAATATTGCCCTCAAAATTCAACCCGCTCTTCAATAAAAGCTGATGTGCCTCCACGATCGTTTCCGTACCCTTACCTGCTTCTCCACCGTTGGAAAGCAACCTTATTTTAGGGTTTAGCACGTTAAAAAGAGTTTTGCTGTAAACTGCGCCCATATAAGCAAACTGAAGCAATTGATCCGCCTTTACTTCAACATTGGCTCCAACATCCAGCATTATCTTACCACCGTTAAGTGTAGGATAAGTAATACCTATAGCGGGCCTTAAAATGCCTTTTATACGTCCCAAAAGTAAAAGAGCAGAAGCCATTTGCGCACCCGTAGAACCTGCAGACACTACCGCATCCGCCCTGCCGTTTTTTACAAGTTCCGTGGCCACCCAAATGGAAGAGTCTCTTTTTTTACGCAAATTATCAACCGATTCATCCATAGCCATTACGGTTTTGGATAACTCAACAGTAACATTTTGAGGCAAGGAGGCTTCTTTGGGCAAAGCTTCCTCGTTCCCTACTAAAATTATCTCCCAATCCTTATGAAGGTCAGCGGCAGTTAAAGCACCCTCCAGCAAAGCTTTGGGGGCATAATCGCCGCCCATGGCATCCACGGCTATTCGCATGGTTATTCCACCTTCCTGTTTTTCTTAGTTTTTATCATACTCCATACAGCTTATATTAGGCAAGAGCAAACGTTTAATTTAACTAAACATAAATCTCGCTTTTACAAACAAAATTAAATAAAAATAAAAGTTTTCAGACAAAAATATAAAAATAATTACAAAAAACCATAAAAACAAAAAGCACCGTTCACACGGTGCTTCGGTTAACTTAACACTATTTTGCCACTTCCGCATTTGCGTGTACAGGCCGTCCTTTATAATAGCCACATTCAGGACAAGCATGATGCGGTTGTTTATAAGCATGGCACTGAGGACAAATGGATAAAACAGGAGCGTTATCACCTGCATTTCTGCCAGCGCGATTCATACGACGGTTAGCTTTGGAAGTTTTACCTTTTGGTACACCCATTTATTCCACTCCTTTCTCGATGCTGTTTAATAACGTTTTCAGTTTTTCAAACCTGGGGTCTATATTATCACCCGAACAATTGCATTTTCCTATATTCAGGTTAGTGCCGCAATAAGGACAAAGACCCTTACAATCTTCCCTGCATACTGCCTTCATGGGTAATTCAAGAAAAATTTGGCGTAATATATAAGGTGTAATATCGATCTCTTCTCCACAAAAAAGATTGATATTATCCTCAAACTCCGCTTCAACCACTTTAGATACATTAGAAAAGCTTTCTAAAACATCCACAGCGAAATCCCATAAAAACGTAGTAAGGCAGCGGCCGCATAAAAGCTCCGCCTTGCCGTACGCACAGCCCTTAACTATCAAAAGCCCGTCAGCCTTTTCCACCGTACCCTTAAAAACCACAACAGCAGGCAAGCTCAACTCCTGATACCCATAGGCTTCACTGTTAATCTTATCTTCCAGGGCGAAAGTATCCGTACCGGATTTAATATTTTTCAGCTTTCCCACATAAATATTTAGCGGCATAATAGCATCCCCAATCCAATATAGGCAGCACAATGCCATATAATTATACAAATACCCGGGTAAACTGTCAAGATTTAATTCTACTTATTTAGTTTTAATTTAAGACTTTTCTTTTTGTTTGTCAGGCTTTGGGCCAAATTACTTTAACTTACTCTCTATAAGCTCTTTGGCATCACGTGCAATTGTAAGCTCCTCGTTAGTTGGTATAACATAAGCCTTGACTTTAGAACCCGGCTTGGATACTTCCGTTATATGTACACGGTCAGCATTGGCTTTTTCACAAAAATCCAGCCCCAAGTATGATAAAGAACGGCAAACGATGGCACAGGAATCCAAACCGTTTTCGCCTATACCGGCGGTAAATACTATGGCATCCACTCCATTCATTTCCGCGGCATAAGCCCCTATATATTTTATTATGCTTTTATCCACAAGATCCAAGGCCAGGTCGGCCCTGTAATTACCCTGATAAGCGGCCATTTCCAAGTCACGCATATCATGGCTTATACCCGATACCCCCAGCATACCGCATTTTGTGTTCAAATAATCACTCATCTCATGAGGAGTCATATTTTCTTTTTCCATCAAAAAAGGCACTATGGCAGGGTCTATACTGCCTGAGCGTGTTCCCATGACCAAGCCTTCCAAAGGCGTAAAGCCCATTGAGGTATCTATAACCTTACCGCCCAAAATAGCTGCCACACTGGAACCATTGCCCAAATGGCAACTTATTATCTTAGTTTCCTGTACCGGCTTATTCAACAGTTCCATGGCAACACCTGCCACATAACGATGGGAAGTTCCATGAAAACCGTATTTGCGTATACCATACTTTTCATACATATCATAGCTTATGGCATACATATAAGAACTTGGCGGCATAGTTTGGTGAAAAGCGGTATCAAATACCGCAACCATTGGCACATCGGGCATTCTTTCCTTACAGGCCTTTATACCCAATACAGCGGACGGATTATGCAAAGGTGCTAAATCGGAAAGTTTTTCTATATTTTTTATAACCTCATCATCAATTATCACCGATTCGCTAAAGATACTGCCCCCGTGAACTACCCTATGCCCTACAGCATCTATACAGTTAAGTTCTTTAATAACACCATTATTGGCATCAAGCAAATTTGCTATAACAAGCTCAATAGCTTGTGAATGATCCAAAACAGTCAGTTGAACTTTGATTTTTCTTTGATCAACTTTATGAGTAAAAAAAGCTTCTTTAGAACCTATTTTTTCAACCATGCCGCTTGCTAGAACATCTTCGGTAAACATATCAAAAAACTGGTATTTCAAAGAAGAACTGCCCGAATTCAGCACAAGTATGCGCATATTTTCTCCTCCTTAACGGGGATATTTACTTTTGTTTTATTCCATATCCAATATCTTAGGCTGGGTTAACTTTATCATAATTTAATTTATTTTTCTATATTAATTTATACAGTTAGTTTGCTTTTAACAAAAATTACCTAAATTGCTTGATTTTTTACCAAAAGAAGTTCATTAGAAGTGCATTATATGTGCATTTTTTAAAGGAGTTTTCTTAATGAATATAATTAAGGCCTTATCCGTTTTTTTATTTTTTATCTTATTAGCTATTTTTCCTCAAACTACGGCAAGCAGTGCCCTTAATGCCTTGAACCTTTGGTGGAATAATGTTATACCTGCCCTTTTACCGTTTTTTATGATAGCTGAGCTTTTAATAAATATAGGGGTTATGGATTGCTTGAGCATTTGGCTCACCCCAATCATGCGCCCTTTGTTCAAACTACCGGGAGCGGCTGCTTTGGCAGTTGTAATGGGTTTTGTATCAGGAGCGCCCACAGGAGCCAATATTGCCGCAAAATTAAGGGAAAAAGAACTTTGCACAAACGAAGAAGGAGAAAGGCTAATAGCTTTTACAAATAATTGCAGCCCTTTATTCATATTGATAACCATTTCCGTAGCCACTTTGGAGAGCCCCCAATTAGGCATTTGGCTGCTTTTGAGCCATTACCCCGTAAATTTGCTTTTGGGAATAATTTTAAGTTTTTTTGCACCTAAAGAACTAATTGCTAAAGAAAAACAAACTATTTCCTTTTCTGCGGGGCTTAAGGCACTTATAAACTGCCCCAGGCTGCCTGTAGGAGAGCTTTTATCCAACAGTATCAAAAAAGCACTTGGTACCATTATTACCATTGGCGGTTTTATTGTTTTTTTTGCGGTATTAACAGCAATATTGGAAGAAACAGGGCTTTTAAGGTGGCTGGGGTTTTTATTCAAGCCTTTGTTAAGTTTGCTGGGGCTTGACCCCTCTTTAAGCGAAGCCTTGGCGCACGGTTTTTTTGAAACAACCATAGGCATTGCCAAGCTGCCGCAATCACAAGCCTGCCTTATGGAACAAACGATGGCTGCAAGCATAATAATAGCCTGGAATGGGTTATCCATCCAGGCTCAAGTTGCTGCTATGGTGTATCATACCAAGTTAAAGCTCAAGTATTATTTGATAAGCCGCGTTATCCACAGCATAATAGCACCACTGGTCATTATAGCTGCCATGCCTTATATACAAACGTCAGCTTTTTCAACAATTAATATACAGCCTAAACTCACACCGTTGATTTTGTTGGCTTTTGCTTTAGGCACAATTATTGTATTGGCAATAACAGGGCTTTATCTTGGCAAAACCAAAAAAACACATACTATTTAGCTTCATCGTTGCTTTTTTGCCAATCATCACGTGTTTTCTTTACGGAGGAGGTTATTTTATCCAAATTTACCTCTACCTGGTATAAAATGCTGTCCACATAGTTTTTGGCCGCATTGGTAGTTTCCAAAGCACCCTCATTTGCCTGCGCCACTAAAGCATTGGCCTGTTCGCTTGCCTGCTGTAAAATCCGTTCCGCCTCAGCCTTGGCGTGTTGTACTATTTCGGTTTCCGTGATCATTCTGCCTGCCTGCAATTTGGCATCTTCCAACATCTTTTTACCTTGGCTTTCTATACTTTCCAGTAACTTATCACTTTGTTCCAAAACCTGTTTAGCCTGTTTCATTTCTTCAGGCATGATAGCATGGATTTTATCAATGAGCTCAAGCAGATAATCACCGTCAACCAAAACCTTGCTCATCAACGGTACTCTGGAAGCCGTTTCCAGATAATCCTCCATTTCTTTTAATACGTCATTGATATCTATTTTATCCATTATATTTTTACCCCTTTCTCTTTTGCGTTAAATTTTTTATAATAATAAACTGCCGTATCACCATAAAAAGAAGTTTTTTTCAGTTCCCAATTTTCAGTTTGGAATAACTCGGGCTGTTTTTTTTCAGTTTCCAAAACTACCACCGCATCCTGCTTAAGTATACCTTCCTGTAATAAAGCATTTTCTATTTTAGCTATTTCACCACGGTTATACGGAGGATCCAAAAACACCAAATCAAATTCCGCTTTAGTTAAACCGGGCAATATTTTAACAACATCACCACCGTAAACCTTGGTATTTTCGCTAAAATTTGTTTTCAGTAAATTTTTTTTTATGATATTTAGGGCTTCCCTTTCCCTT
>DGYV01000044.1:22433-22685 GCA_002398485.1 Peptococcaceae bacterium UBA4997
TATTTAGGGCTTCCCTTTCCCTTTCAAAAAATACAGCTAACAAGGCACCTCGGCTTAAAGCTTCAATGCCCAAAGCACCGCTGCCACCATAGCAATCCAAAACTTTGGCCTTAAATACCAAATCACCAAGAACACTGAAAACAGCTTCCTTTACCCTATCCGCGGTGGGCCTGGTTTTAGTGCCTTTGGGAGCCTGCAAAGCATGTCCTTTAGCAATGCCTGCTATTACACGCATTACGATTTTTGAACCTT
>DGYV01000044.1:22893-23491 GCA_002398485.1 Peptococcaceae bacterium UBA4997
TTGGCATGAGATGAAAGCATGGAAGAACACTGCTCACAAATATATGTAACTTTTTCTCCTTTTTTCAGCTTCTCATAATTTTCGTCTAAAGGAGTTATAGGTGTTTTTTTACCACAAATACTGCAAATGATTTCCATAGTAAATACCTCTCGAAAATAGTAATTTAAAACCCAACCGAATAAATAGCTTAAAACATTTATTTTATTCGCCTTTTATGCTATAGCTTCCTGCTAATTGGGTAAAATACTTAGTAAAATTCAAAATTTTTATTAAAAGATTATACTAAAAATCAAAAGAGGTGTAAATATGAAAAATCCCCTCATCTATGATTCCAGCGCCAAGGATTATGACTTGGCAGTTGAAGCACATCGCCTTTTAAGAGGTGAGGCAAATACGGAGATTCATGGAGTTACCCAGGAAATAGAAACTTATGAAAATGGTGAAGCAAATATTATTAAAATCATCAACGAAGAAGGCGCAGCCGCCATGGGACGTCCCATAGGAAGCTATATTACCATAACCGTGCCCGGACTGCGTGATGATTATACAGGTGTTTTAGTTGAACCTATCAGCAGCCTGCTTGCCAAATACCTTATCA
>DGYV01000044.1:23660-23915 GCA_002398485.1 Peptococcaceae bacterium UBA4997
CTTGCCAAATACCTTATCACTCTCCTGCCAAAGCCCACTTCCGAACACCCTCTGCTGGTCATTGGTTTAGGCAACTGGCAAACCACCCCCGATGCCTTGGGCCCTCAGGTGATTGCTCATACCCAACCTACAAACCATATCTATGAACAGGCAGATAAAGAAATGCAAGCAGATCTTATGCCCTTATGCGCCTTTACCCCAGGAGTTTTGGGCAATACAGGCATTGATACCGCAGCCATAGTACAAGGTGTTGTT
>DGYV01000044.1:24119-24286 GCA_002398485.1 Peptococcaceae bacterium UBA4997
ACCCTTATTGTTATAGACGCTTTAGCAGCCGCTTCTGTTTCTAGAATTTGTACAACCATTCAAATAAGCAATACCGGTATTTGCCCGGGTTCGGGTATTGTTAAGCATAACCGTGCCATTGATGAGCAAACCATGAAAGTACCAGTTATAGCCATTGGCATACCCAC
>DGYV01000044.1:24456-25625 GCA_002398485.1 Peptococcaceae bacterium UBA4997
GCCATTGGCATACCCACCGTGGTAAATGCTAAAACCATCATCAGAGAAACCCTTAATACTCTTTCAACTTTAATAAATTCTGATGCCTCAGGCAACCAAAAGCTTGGCGAAGAAATAGCAAAAAAACTGCTTGCTGCCTTTGAAGGAGAGCTGATAGTAACACCAAAGGAAATAGATCATCTGCTTCCGTTAAGCGCAAAAATCATAGCTGCTGCCATAGCTTTGGCAGTACATCCCGGTGCTAATAAAGAAAATTATAACCTGTATATGCAATAACGGCATTTGTATAACCCAATATTGCTTAATTTTTAATTTTAAAATTAGTTTTTTAAGACCAAATTTTTTTAGAAAACAACTAAAAAGAGCCTGCAACAATTGCAGGCTCATTTTATTATAGCGGTTTAAGCCGCTTAAATTACTGATTCATAGGATTAGCTTGGTTCATGTGTTGAGTTTGAACAGCACCATTGATAGCGGCGCTTTGACCAGCTGCCAATGCTTGTTCAGCATAAGCTACCATTTTCTTGGTCATATTACCGCCAACATAACCGTTTTGACGAGAAGTCAACTGACCTTTATCAACTTGGTCGTAATTGGAAATACCTAATTCAGTAGCAATTTCAGTTTTGAATTGGCTCAAAGCTTTATTGTTTTTGTTATTCATTAATTTCACCTCCTTCAGTGTGGTAACCTTAGTTTTACCCCGTTTTTTTTTTATATGCCTTATAAGCACTTGTAGTTTTTTCCTGTAATACCAGTATTATAAAAATTTAAAAACAAAAAATGAAGGACCCTTTAAGCAAAATTTTTAGGAGACCTTCATATTTTTTGTTTACTAATTGATTTTTAAACAATACAAAAACAGAAAAACACAAAAAGTTTAGGCTTTCAGTAAATCCCAGTTTTGCTTCACCCTTATGCCCAAAGCAGTGCTTTGCCAATTAGGACTTTGCAAAAACCGCATAGCATCTGATCTGGCCAATTCCATGAGCCTGCCATCTTTGGCCAAATTAGCTACCCGCATTTCAGGCAAACCATGCTGACGTGTACCGAATATTTCGCCCGGGCCGCGCAATTCCAAATCCATTTCCGCTATTTCAAAACCATCATTGGTTTTGCACATGGTCTGCAAACGTTTATACGCTATGTGGTTAAGGCTGTTATGCATG
>DGYV01000044.1:25784-33272 GCA_002398485.1 Peptococcaceae bacterium UBA4997
GGTTAAGGCTGTTATGCATGAGTATACAGTAGGATTTAAGCTCTCCACGGCCAACTCGGCCTCTTAGCTGATGCAGTTGTGCCAAGCCAAAGCGTTCCGCATCACGCACCAACATAATGGTTGCATTAGGTACATCTATACCAACTTCAATAACTGTTGTGGATACAAGGACCTGAATTTTTCCTGCCGCAAAATCATTCATCAAGGCCTCTTTTTCAGCAGCTTTAAGTTTACCGTGCAATAAAGCTACCTTAAAGCCTTTAAATTCTCCCTGGGCAAGTCTTTTGGCCAAAGAAACCGCCGCCTCCAGGCTAAGCTTTGCGGATTCCTCTACCAAAGGGCAAACTATATAAGCCTGCTCACCCCGCAATAAAGCTTTTTTAATAAAATCAAAAACTCTTTTTTCTTTATCATAAGCCACTGCATAGGTTTCTATTTGTTTACGGTTGGGCGGCATTTCATCTATTACAGAAAGATTCAAATCCCCATATACTGTCAGAGCAAGCGTTCTGGGTATAGGTGTTGCCGTCATCACCAAAATATCGGGGTAATTACCTTTTTGACTTATGGCCTGCCTTTGCATCACTCCAAAACGGTGCTGTTCATCTGTAACTGCAAGGCCAAGTTTAGCAAAATGCACCTGTTTTTGAATAAGTGTGTGCGTACCAATTATTATACCTATTTCACCATTTTTGAGCTTTTCTAACAAAGCCTCCCTTGCTTTACCTGACAGATCACCTGTAAAAAGTGCTGTTTCAAGCTTTGATTTTTTAAAAAGCGGTAAAAGATTTTCATAATGCTGCCGAGCCAAAATTTCCGTTGGTGCCATTAAAGCTCCCTGATAACCCGAAAGTGCGTTTTTATATAAAGCGGCTGCGGCTACCATGGTTTTGCCCGAACCAACATCGCCCTGCACCAGCCTTGCCATGGGCTTTACAGATTCCATATCAACAAATATTTCTTCTATTACCCTTTTTTGCGCTGCTGTTAACTCAAAAGCCAAAAACTTGCCAAATTCAGCTAATAAGCTTGGTGTAACAGGCCTTTTTATACCGATTACACTTTCAGGTATACGGTTTGCCAAAACAGCCATCTGCAAAACCAATAATTCCTCATAGGCCAGCCTGCGCCTTGCCTCTTCCTGCTCAAGCATAGTTTTGGGAAAATGCATGGCTGCCATAGCATCCTTTAAGCCCATGAGCTTATGTTTGACCAGTAATTCCTCGGGTAGATCCTCTGTAAGATAAATCTGATATTTGAGCCACAGCTCCTTTAGTAAGGAACGAAAACTTTTCTGGCTGAAATTGCCCGTACTGGGATAAACGGGTATCAGCCGCTCCACTGCTTTGGCCTCCTCTTGATCCTGCACAAAAAGATAGTCCAAAACCATTATTTCTTTTGTACCATATTTGCGCTCGATTTTTCCGTAAAGCATAATGGTCTTGCCATATTCCATTTTAGGCGCAAGATGTTTTTGGTTGAACCAAACGGCCGTTATATTATCCGTATCGTCTCCAACCAGCACATTAAGGATATGCAGCCTGGCATTTACCTGTCTTAGGGAGCTGTTCAGTATCCTGCCGCAAACTACGGCATGAACGCCGATTTCTGTTTGTGATATAGGTATAACATTACCCCTGTCCTCATAAAGACGCGGAAAATGATAAAGCAGATCGTTCACTGTATAAATATCCAAATTTCTTAAAAGAGCAGCTTTTTTCGGGCCTACCCCTTTTAAATACTGCACGGATTGCCGAAGTTCCGCCCTTACATACGTCTTATTTTCCGATACAGCTTTTTGGGAGGCTTCTGTGGTATTTTTTAACTGTTCGGGCGTCAAACTACTTAAAAGCATATAACTCTGCTGCCAAAGCTCTTCTCGCTCTGCAGGAGTGCCTTTACGGTAAGCTTCTGCGGCAAGCTTAAACGCTTTTGCATATGGTTCAGGTAAATTAGCGGCAAAACCTTCCAGCCATTGGCTGAAACCACCAACAACTGCCGCATTCATATAACCGAGCTTTTGTTCTTTGAGCCAAACCTTTGCAAGCTTATTGGGCAGTTCTGCCAAGTTTATTCCTCCTTAAAGCAAAATAGCCATTACAGCAGTCTGCAATGGCTATTACCTTTGTTTTTATTCTACGGATATCAGGTAATAATATACTGCCTGACCACCTGGTTGTACCTCTACCTCTAAATCGGGATAATGCTCACTCACTTCTTCGGCCATTGTGTGAGCTTCCTTCTCTTGAATATCTTCACCATAGAAAAGTGTGATAAGGCTATCTTTTTCTTTAACCATTTTGCTTAAAACATCTTGTACCGCTTCAGCTTTGGTTTTCGAGGAAACTGTTATTTTGCCCTCTACCAAGCCCAAGATGTCGCCCTCATGAATCTCACCACCATCGAATTGGGAATCACGCACGGCATAAGTTATTTGGGCAGAAGCAACCTCTTTAATGGCAGCTTCCATTTCCTTTGCATTCAGTTCTACGGTTTCTTCAGGGTTATAAACCATCATGGCCGCCAAGCCTTGAGTTATATATTTGGTTGGCACAACATATACGGGTTTTTCCACCAGTTCCTTAGCTTGTGCCGTCGCTAAAATAATGTTGCTGTTATTGGGCAAAACTATTATAGCTTTTGCGGAAACTTTATTGATAGCGTTAACTATATCCTCGGCACTGGGGTTCATACTTTGGCCGCCTGAAATAACCGCACCTACACCAAGTTCTTTGAAAATTTGGTTCAAGCCCTCGCCGCTTGCCACAGCAACAACTCCGCATTCAGCAAGCTCCTGAGGCATTTCAGCAGGCGCATTGTCATTGCCGTTTAAGGCTTTTTCAACTTCAACACTTTCACGGTGCTGGTCTTTCATGTTATCTATTTTTATATCATGCAAGGAACCGTAACGCAAAGCATAATCCAAAATATGGCCTGGGTTATCTGTATGAACATGTATTTTTACAACTTCATCCATGCCTACAGCCACCAAGGAATCACCTTTAGAAGCAAAATATTCACGTATCAGCTCCAAGGGGATATTTTTGCCGTGAATAAAAAATTCCGTACAATAATGATATATCAAATCCGACGTATCTTGAGTAGCGGCAATATTTTTTATGCTTACCGCTTCCGTGGTATCAAGTTCTATTTTTTCGCCTAAAAGGATTTTCAAGCCGCCTTCAAATATACAAAGCAAGCCTTTACCGCCCGCATCCACCACGCCTGCTTGTTTTAAGGCAGGCAGTTGATTGGGCGTATTATCCAAAGCTATTTGCCCTTGGGCTATTATGTGTTCCAATAAATCTATTATGCTTACTTTATCATTGGCATAGGCTTTTGCGGCTAATGCCATATGCTTGCATACGGTTAGAATAGTACCTTCAGCAGGGCGCATTACCGAACGGTAAGCCAAATCAGTACCTTTTTGCAAGGCGTGCGCCATATCATTGGCATTTAAAACTTCTTTGCCGGTTAAACCTTGGGCAAAGCCACGGAAAATTTGTGATAAGATAACACCCGAGTTACCCCTTGCACCCATTAAAGCACCATTAGCCACAGCAGAAGCAACATCTGCTACCGTATTTTTGCCCGCTATGCCCTTAACCGCGGAAGCCATGGTTAAACCCATATTTGTACCTGTATCGCCATCAGGCACGGGAAAAACATTAAGCGCATTTATTTCGAGCTTGTTGGCAGCCAAAAAAGCATAACCACCGGTAAAAAATTCCGCCAGCTCAACTGCATTCAATTGGTAATTACTCACTAATTTGTCCTCCTCGGTAACACCTGACTTAGTCCAGTAAGCGAACATCCTGTACCACTACCTGCACTTTATCTATATTCAGTCCTGTGTATTGGTCTAAAGTATATTGTACTCTTTGCATAACATTACTGGCTATAACAGATATTTTAGTGCCATAACCAACTATGATATGAACCTTAACGAGCACGTTGTTGTTTTTTTCTTCTATTTCTACGCCTTTGCTGATAGATTCTTTGCCAAGGAGTTGCCCAATGCCGTCGCGCAGGGTATGCGAAGCCATGCCCACAACACCGAAACATTCTGTAGCGGCAATACCTGCTAGGGTAGCCAATACTTCTCTGGAAATAACTATTTTACCATATTGATTGACAATTTCCTGAACCAATCAAATCACCTCCGACAGCTTACTTTAAAAATATTCTCTTATAGTATAACTCAAATCATACAAAAATCCAAATATAATTTTTCCCTAAATTCACCAAACTGTGGTTTAGCACCTGTTTTTTTGTTGATTATAGTATATTTTTACCGCAAATCAATAATTTTGCATAATGGCTATTGTAAAACACAGCTTTATCTGATAGAATTATAAAGGTATTTTTGAGTAAAAGTATTTATGCTCGGGCAAAGGAGGTGGAACCCATGGCAAAATGTGAAATCTGCGGTAAAACCATTCGCAGCGGTATGAGTATAAGTCACTCTCACATCCGCAACAAACGCACATGGAAACCCAATCTGCAAACTGTACGCGCTATTGTAGACGGTACCCCCAAAAGAGTAACCGCTTGCACCAGGTGCCTGCGTTCCGGCAAAGTAAACCGGGCTATCTAATAAAAATAGCGAAAATGTTACAAAATAAAAACAGGTCTTTTGACCTGTTTTTTATTTTGCTTAAAATCAACGCACCTACTAAGGAATTAAATAATAAAATATAGCAACACCCATAGGAGGTGATGCCCTTGCGCAGCAAACAAGAAATCATAGAGCAAGTGGACATCTACAGAGAAAAGCTTGCTTGCGCCATAGAAGAGAAAGAACTTTATCCAAGCAGCGTTTGTCAGGATGTTGATTTGGTCATTTTTGCTTTAATCGATAAAATAGAAGCCTTGTTTTGGGTACTTGAATTGGATTTACCAAATGGAGACATTATTGATAAGATCACAGGCATAAAACATTAAATAAAAAAGCGGTTTAAAGCTGTTTTTGGTTAAGAAAAAACTGTCATCCCAGCATTAGCGAAAAATCTTTTAAGATACTTCACTTAAGTTCAGGATGACAGTTTTTAAAAAATAGCATATAACCGCTTTTTTAGGCTTTATTTGCAAGCGGCTTCAGCTGCTTTTCTTATATCGCTTACCGCTTTTGCTATATTGGGCTGCCCAAATATGCCCGTGCCCGAAACTAAAATATTGGCGCCTGCTCTTACTACCTCCGCAGCATTGGCAAGGTAAATGCCACCATCCACCTGAATATCCGCGTCCACACCTTTTTCAAACATCATTTGACGCAAACGGCTGATTTTAGGCAAAGTACTTTTAATAAAAGATTGTCCGCCAAAACCGGGATTCACGCTCATTAAAAGCACCATATCCAGATCTGGCAAAATTTCTTCTACAGCACTTAAGGAAGTTGCAGGGTTCAAAGCTACAGCCGCTTTAACACCCAGGTTTTTTATGTATTGAACACTTCTATGTAAATGCTTGCAGGCTTCAGCATGAATACACAATAAATCTGCCCCGGCTTTTTTGAAATCCTCTAAAAAGCGGTCGGGTTCTTCTACCATCAAATGCACATCAAAAAACATATTGCTGGTTGGCCTTAAAGCCTTAATAATAGGTGCTCCGTAGGAAATATTCGGCACAAAGGCTCCGTCCATTATATCCAAATGCAAATATTCCGCTCCCGCAGCTTCCGCTTCTGCCACCTTGGCCCTTAAATTACCCATATCCGCAGCCAATAAAGATGTTGCGATCTTGATTTCTGTTTTGCTCATTAATAACGCTCCTCCCGCTCCAGTAACTCCTCCAAAAGCATGATGTATCTTTCATACCTTTCTTTATTGAACTTACCTGTTGCCACAAGCTTTTTTACAGCACAATCCGGTTCCTTGTAATGGCTGCAACCATCAAAACGGCATTTGCCCAAAACCTGCCTGATTTCAGGGTAATAGCTGGCAAGCAGTTCTTTTGTCATATCCTGCGGCAGATCCAAACGGGAAAAACCCGGGCTATCTGCCACCCAGCCACCGCAAGCAAGCGGTAAAAGCTGTACATGCCTTGTTGTATGTTTACCACGACCAAGCTTATTGCTGATTTCGCCAGTGGTTAAAGCCAAACCATCCTGAATCATATTCAAAATACTGGTTTTACCTACACCGCTTGGCCCCGCCATAATGCTGATTTTATTTTTTAAGATATTTTGCAATTCCTCTTTACCCTTATTATTATGGATACCCGTAAACACTACCCTAAACCCTGCTTCCTTGTAAATATCGAAAGGAAACCTGCTTAAATCTGTAAATAAATCTTCTTTATTAAAGCAAACTACCGGTTCAATACCAGCATAGCCAACCAACACCAAAAGCCTGTCCAAAAGCATCCAATCGGGGCTGGGATCACGTACGGCAATAACCAAAACAGCTTGTTCTATATTGGCAGCCTTAGGACGTAAAAGCTGGTTTTGGCGCGGCAAAATTTCCTCAACCACTCCTTCGCCGTTGCCTAATGCCTGCATAAGCACCTTATCACCTACCAGTACACCTGCTTCAGCCTTTTTCAAACGCCCGCGCAAAGAACAGTTATAAACTTGATTGCCAACCTGTACAAAGTAAAAACCCCCAAAGGCTTTTACTATAATACCGTTCAAAAGCTTATCTGACATACTCTCCCCCTTTATGGAACATTTTTACTATAGACCACATCATCATCTAAAAGTATTTGAATAGTTCCTTTACCATAGAAAGGCACATCCTCCACTATGCTGTCGCCTCCGTTGTGGGTAGCATTATATTCCTCATGTGAACCTTTGGTATCTATTACAACTATTTTCACAGTATATTGTTCTTCAGTTACGGGAAGAGTATAGCTTACTCTGGCTGTGGAAGCCACTGTACCGGGGCCGTCGCTTAGCGTTAAATCGATGGTATTGCCTTCAAATATTTTACTTTTGGCCGCCGTACTTTGCGCAATGACCAAATCAGCAGCATAAGAGGTGCTTTCCTCCCTGCTTACCTTGCCAATCTCAAGATTATTTTCCGCAAGCTTGGCTCTGGCCTGTTCTAAAGTAAGCCCTAGCAAATTAGGCATGGTTATTTCCTTGCCCTTGCTTATATCCACTTCAACATTGCTGTTAGGCAAAACCTCAGAACCTGCAGTGGGCCTTTGTGCCACTATAGTACCTGGTGAAGCGGTATCATCCAAAACTTCTCTGGTGGTAACAGTAAGCATTCTGTTATTTATCATTAAAGTAGCTTCTTTAAGGGTTAAACCAAGAACATCGGGAACTACCTTTTTGGCAGGACCTTCACTTACATATAAGGTAATGATGCGTCCTTCCTTTACAGTTTGGCCTGCAGGTATATCCTGCGAGATAATTAGGTTTTCTTCAACTTCATCATCACTTCTGTATTCAAGGGCCGCCTGAAGATTAAGATCGGTAAGGGTTTGCTGAGCCAGCAAAACATCAGAACCTACAACACTCGGTACTACCACATCTTCATTAGC
>DGYV01000044.1:33472-35188 GCA_002398485.1 Peptococcaceae bacterium UBA4997
ACTACCACATCTTCATTAGCCCCAACAAAACTTTTGATAATACTTATAAAAATGATTGCGCTTATCAATACCAGCGCCGCAACGCTTATAATTATCCAACTGGTACTGCTTAGTTTATTTTTATCTTTGAATTTGGATAGCAAAACAGATTTAGCTTTTCTTCCCTTAGGATTTTCATCAGCATTATTTGTTGTTTCATTTTTTTGAACTGTATTGAAATCATCGTTTTTATATTTAGTATTATTTTGTCCGGAAGATGCTTTTTGAAAATCAAGCTTTTTTAAATTATCACGCATATCCTTAGCTTTGGCATAACGCAGCTGGGGATTTTTACGCATAGCGCGCATAACAATAAAGGAAAGCTCCAGCGGCACCTCGGGGTTTAATTTATGAGGCGGCATTACCTCGCCCTGAATATGCTGCATAGCCACACCAATTGCATTATCACCCAAAAAAGGCTGTTTGCCCGTAAGCATTTCATAAAGCACCACACCTGCAGAATAAATATCCGAGCGTTCATTGGCACTGCTGCCTTGTACTTGTTCAGGCGACATATAATGTACAGAACCCATAACATCACCGGTATAGGTTTGGGTTATATCGGTAAGTGCAACTGCAATGCCAAAATCCGTTACTTTTACCTGCATATTTTGATCCAATAATATATTATGCGGCTTGATATCACGATGGATCACATTATGATCATGCGCGTGCTGCAGAGCATCTAAAATCTGCGAAGCTATATCGGTTGCTAAAACCACAGCAAGCCTGCCGTTTTTTTCTATATATTCTTTAAGGCTGCAACCTTCCACATATTCCATTACCAGATAATGACTGTCTTCCGTGAAAACAACATCATAAATACTTACTATATTAGGGTGTGAAAGGCAGGCTACCGCTTGTGCCTCATTACGAAAACGCCTTACAAAAGCTTCATCACTGGCAAACTGCTCCCGTAAGATTTTTATGGTTACCAAGCGGTTCAACAATACATCCCTTGCCTTATATACCAAAGAGGTACCGCCTGAGCCTATTTTCTCCAAAATTTCATAGCGATCATGGAAGATTTTTCCTGTATCCATTAAAGCACCTCCCCATTATCGCTAAAATCCACAACTATAGCGCTAATATCATCGGCACTACCGCCAAAAACAGCCAGTTCAGCAAGCTGTTCAACCATTTGCCGCGGCTCTTGAACAGAAGATAAAACAGTTAAGATTTGGCTTGTAGTTATGGCATTACTCATACCATCCGTACATAAAAGCAATCTATCGCCTTTTTTTACATCCAGAGCATAAACATCCACCTCTACCCTGGGTTCACAGCCTAAGGCACGGGTAAGAATATGCTTATTGGGGTGTTCTTTGGCCTGGGCACTTGTAATACCGCCCTCGCGCACCAATTGCTCTACTACAGAATGGTCTTTGGTGATTTGGCTTATGGCATTGCCCCTCACCATATATGCTCTGCTATCGCCAACATTGGCTATAAACAGTTTTTTTCTTTTCAGCCAGGCAATGGTTATGGTAGTACCCATGCCCTTTTGGTTTTCTTCATTATCGCTTTGCGTATAAATAAGGTCATTGGCATAATAAACCGCTTCACGCAAGGAATCCTCGGGGTTTTCCCTGCCCGCATTTTTTAGTGATTCCACAATTCCTTTAACAGCCATGGCGCTGGCAACTTCACCGGCCATAGCACCACCCATGCCATCCG
>DGYV01000056.1:0-184 GCA_002398485.1 Peptococcaceae bacterium UBA4997
ATAATGGATATTACTCCTATGTACGATGCTTTATTTCCGGCTATTGCTCTCATAATATTTTTAAAATATTGTTTCATTACCAGCATACCTCCAAGGGAGATATTGGATTTTCGTTTTCTTTTATATTATCAATACGACCATCCTTAAAAAAGAATATTCTGTCCGCAATTTGGGCAATATCCGA
>DGYV01000056.1:357-554 GCA_002398485.1 Peptococcaceae bacterium UBA4997
TCCGCAATTTGGGCAATATCCGAATTATGTGTAATTATCACAACAGTTTTTTTATAGTCCCTGTTAAAATCCGAAAGCAGCTTTAAAATCTGAATTCCTGTTTTAATATCCAGAGCACCCGTAGGCTCGTCACAAAGAAGCAGGTCAGGATTTTTACAAACTGCTCTGGCTATGGCTATTCTTTGCTGCTGTCCGCC
>DGYV01000056.1:714-1288 GCA_002398485.1 Peptococcaceae bacterium UBA4997
GCTATTCTTTGCTGCTGTCCGCCCGATAGCCTGCTTGGGAAATGAAAAGCTCTGTCGCTTAAACCTACACGGTCAAGCAGCATTTTAGCATCAATTGGGTCACTTGACATTTCCGAAATTAGCATTATATTTTCAAGTGCCGTCAAATTGGGCATGAGGTTGTAGAATTGGAATATAAATCCTATGTGGTTTCTTCTGTATTGGGTGAGTTCATCCTTGCCGGAATTGTGAAGAGGTATATTTTTGTAAAATATTTCTCCCTCGGTTACAGCTTCAATTCCTCCTATTATATTAAGCATAGTGCTTTTGCCGCTTCCGCTGGGTCCAAGTATTACAATAAGCTCGCCTTCATAAATATCAAAGGAGACATTGCTTAAAGCTTTTACTTTTACCTCACCTATATCAAATATTTTAGTTACGTTTTTAATCGTCAATAATTTTTCTTTTTTAGGCATAAACTATCTCCATATAAAGTTAGCATTAGATAACTTGATGTTAAAAATTTTTTATTGTACATGTTTTAAAATTAAGGATATACTAAGTGGCTGCATACGCTGCTTACTAATATTTTTAA
>DGYV01000056.1:1511-13483 GCA_002398485.1 Peptococcaceae bacterium UBA4997
TCTAGATTTATTCCGGATATTTTTATAAGCTCACTTATATGCTCTTCATCACTATGATAATGTTCTTCCAAAACATCTTCGGGTATTTTGCGCAAAAGATAGGGAATGTCATTTTCCCAAAAATCCGCCATACCCGAGAGTTGCATTGTATTCAGGGCAGCCATAAAGGCTTCCGAAAGGCGTTCGTGTTCACTTAAATCCATGCGCTCCCTTAATATTTTTTCGGCATTGCCGTAAATTTCAGTATGCATGCTTTCTAACATTTCAAAAAAAAGCAGCTCCTTGGAAGGATAGAATTTATAGAACATACCCTTAGAAATACCGACACTTTTCGCCAATTGCTCCACAGAGGTTCGTTTGATCCCAAATTTTGAAGCCATATTTTTAGCGGAGACAATAAGCTCCTCACGTATTTTTTCCCGTTCTTCATTTGTAAATGCACTTGCCATAATATCACATCCTATGTGACTGATTTAGTTTATATGGTCATAGTATAACAGACAATTTTTTTATTGTCAAGAAATATTGATGCATGGAATAGATAAGGGATAAATTTCATGAATTTTGTTCCTATGCTTATTGTCCTTAGCATATTTTTCTTGATAAAAATCTAGTTTTGGTTATAATAATAATAAAAAGTAAAAAGAAGGAATAAGATGTTTATTAATTTACCGGAAGAAGTTGAGTCCGCATTGGATATTTTACAAAATAGCGGTTTTGATGCATATGTTGTCGGAGGATGTGTCAGAGACAGCATTATTGGCATTGAACCTAAAGATTGGGATATTACTACGTCTGCTCTGCCTGATGAAATAATTAAATGCTTTAAAGATTATAAAATTATTGAAACAGGAATTAAGCATGGCACTGTTACTGTATTGATAAATAAAATTCCCTTAGAAGTTACTACTTATAGGATAGATGGAAAATACAAGGATAACAGAAGACCTGAAGCTGTTGAATTTACAAATGATATTTCATTAGATTTAATGAGAAGAGATTTCACGATAAATGCTCTTGCATATAATAGTGACGGTTTAGTAGATATTTATGGAGGAGTCGAAGACATTAATTTAAAGCAAATAAAATGTGTCGGAGATCCAGATGCCAGATTCAATGAGGACGGATTAAGGATTTTGAGAGCATTGAGAATTGCTTCTGTATTAAATTTTCAAATTGAAAAAGATACTTCTGCCGGCATCCATAAAAATAAAGATTTATTAAATAATATTTCGGAGGAAAGAATTACATGTGAATTTAATAAGCTTGTTTGCGGCAGTAATTTCTTTCAAATAATGGCTGATTATAAAGATGTTTTTGAAGTTTTTATACATGAAATACGCAATATTAATTATGAAAATTGGATAAAGATTTTAAAATCAATGACTTATGTTTCTAAGGATTTAATATTGAGACTTACTTTAATTTTTCAAAATATTGAAGACAGGGAAGTAATTTTAAAGAATTTGAAATATGATAATTATGCGATTACTAATGTAAAAATATTATGTGGAAATCTTTATGAAGAAATAATTCCTGAGCCATCACATATAAAGAGGTTTTTAAATAAAATCGGTTATGAGAATTTCAAAAAATTATTAATTGTTAAAAAAGCAATTATTAAATCTTCATCGGTAAACTTATATGAAATTAACAGACTTTCCGAAATAGAGGAAATTGGCAGGAAAATTGTTGAAGAAAATCAATGCTATAGGTTAAAGGATTTAAAAATCAATGGACAGGATTTAATTGAAGCAGGGTTTAAAAAAGGTAAATTAGTTGGATATGTTTTAAATGATATGTTACATAAGGTAATTGAAGGCGAATTATCAAATGATAGGGAGAACCTTACAGATTATATAAAAAAATACAAAAAATTACTTGACAAAGATTTATTCTAGCGGTTAAAGTTCATATTTTTTAATATAGAATTGGCCTGTTTGACCGTATACTTATGAGGCAAAGTTACTTTAACGTTTCAACCAATATCAAAGTAACATAATCATCTTGATTTCTTGCGCCAATCTCAAAAATAAGATATTCTTCATAAGCATATTTACCTAACTTAATTCCATGATTTACAGCATATTCAATGATTTTGGCATACATTTCACTGATATTTTGATAGCTGCCCTTATAATAAACCTGAAGATACCAACCTTCTTTACGCAATAAGGTGGTATCTTTGTTATGGATATTTTCACCTTTAGTATAGTTTACACAAAAACTGTTTTTAATCAGCATTTGCTGCTCATCCTGACTTAGCTTTTCCCAAAAGTCCAAATATTTGCTCATCAAAATAATATCTTCACCCAAAATCATCATATCACCTCAATTCAAAACCAAAACCTCTTTTCATAATGAAAAAACAGCCCAAAAGACATATATCAAACAGCGGTATAAAGCTTTTATATTATGATTATACCGTAACCATGTCAAAAAATAAATAAATTTTCAATAGCAGGGGGTATAATTATGAAAGTTTTAATTATAGGGGGCGTGGCGGGCGGAGCCTCGGCAGCCGCCAGATTACGCAGGCTGGATGAAAATATTGAAATAATCATGTTCGAACGTGGGGAATATATTTCCTTTGCCAATTGCGGCCTGCCCTATTATATCGGCGGTGAGATCACCAATAAAGCCATGCTTACCCTGCAAACACCCGAAAGCTTCAATGCTCGCTTTAATGTAGATGTAAGGGTTTTCAATGAGGTAACGGCAATTGATAAGGATACCCACACCGTTACCGTAAAAAACCACAAAACGGGCGAAACCTACATGGAAAGATATGATAAGCTCATCCTTTCCATGGGTGCCGAACCCTTGCGCCCCAATATAGAGGGCATAAATTCCGAAAAAGTATTCACCTTACGGAACATACCCGACACCTATAAAATCAAAAACTATATCCACCACACCCAACCCCGCTCTGCGGCAGTAGTAGGCGGCGGCTATATCGGTGTAGAAATGACGGAAAACTTAAAACAAGCAGGGCTTCAGGTTACCCTTATCGAAATGGCCAATCAAGTTATAGCTCCCCTGGATTATGATATGGCAAGCGATGTGCATAGGCATATAGAAAACCAGGGCGTAAACCTTATTTTGGGAAATGCCGTACGCTCTGTAACTGAAAATGAAAACGGTTTGCATATAGCCTTGAACAGCGGTACTATAGATGCGGAGATGCTTATAATGTCCATAGGCATACGCCCCGAAACCGCTATTGCCAAAAACGCAGGCATACCCGTAAACAAAAACGGCTTTATTATCACCAACGAATCTATGCTAACTAATGACCCTGATATTTACGCAGTAGGCGATGCCGTAGAAGTTACAGATTTTGTTACCAAGCAAAAGGTAACCGTCCCCCTGGCTGGTCCTGCCAACAAACAAGGCCGTATAGCTGCAGACAACATTTGCGGTGTCAAAAGTAAATATACGGGAACTCAAGGCTCTGCCATTTTAAAAGTATTCGATATGACAGTAGCCACAACGGGCATAAATGAAAAAACTGCCCAAAAGCTAAAGCTGGATTATGATAAAAGCTTCACCTATTCAGCATCACATGCCAGCTATTACCCGGGTGCTGTCAATATGTCAATTAAAACCATTTTTGAAAAAGGCACAGGCAAAATTTTGGGTGCCCAGCTTGTTGGCTTCGAAGGCACCGATAAGCGCTGCGACGTTATGGCCACAGCAATCCGTTTTGGAGCCACAGCTAACGATTTGACCAACCTGGAGCTTTGCTACGCACCGCCTTATTCTTCCGCCAAAGATCCCGTAAATATGGCAGGCTATGTAATAGAAAACCTGCTTACAGGCAAATTCAAGCAAATACATTGGCATGATGTAAAGAACTTGCCGCATGACGGCAGTGTTACCCTGTTGGATGTTCGTAACAAAATAGAATATGAAAATAACCACATGGACGGTTTTATCAATATACCACTCAATGAATTAAGGAACCGTTTGCCTGAACTGGACAAAAGCAAACCCGTTTATGCTACCTGTCAAATGGGCTTACGAGGCTATGTGGCCTGCCGTATGCTCTCCCAGCATGGTTTCCAGGCCTATAACCTAAGCGGCGGCACCAGGCTTTATAATTCTATTTACGGTGTTAAAGCTACTCTTCCCTCCACTATAGGCATAAATTCCGAAACTCAGCTTTTGGAAAAAGCTCCCGCAGAGCAAAGCCCCATATCCTCCCCTAATATTACTATAAGCGTAGATGCCTGCGGCCTGCAATGCCCGGGTCCAATAGTAAAACTGGCAGAAACCCTAAAAGAGGCCAAAGAGGGTGATTTGATAGAAATATCCACCACCGACCCTGCCTTTGCCGCAGATATAGAAGGCTTTTGCCGCCGTACAGGCAATATTTTTAAGGGCATGACACAAAGCAAAGGGGTTGCCAAAGCTTTGCTCCAAAAAGGCGTTGCTATTGTGCCAAGCGAAGCTGGTTCAAAAAAAAACCATAAAAACCTCATAGTTTTTTCAGGAGACCTGGATAAGGCCATAGCCTCCTTCATCATTGCCAATGCGGCAGCAGCAATGGGTAGAAAAGTAAGTATGTTTTTCACCTTCTGGGGCCTGAATATTTTAAGGAAACCCGAAAAGGTAACAGCCGAAAAGGATTTTATAGCCAAAATGTTCGCTAAGATGATGCCGCGCGGCTCACGCAAGCTTGCCCTTTCCAAAATGAATATGGGCGGCATGGGAGCCAAAATGATCAGAGGCGTTATGAAAAACAAAAATGTAGACAGCCTGGAAGACTTGATGAAGCTTGCTCAAAAGAACGGTGTAGAGCTTATAGCCTGCTCCATGAGCATGGATATAATGGGCATAAAACAAAATGAACTCATAGGCGGCGTGAAAATGGCGGGAGCAGCAGCCATGCTTGCCAATGCTGAAGAATCCGATATGTCGCTTTTTATTTAAACGCAACCCCCAAAAAGTTTCCAATAAAATTTATCCCCTAATTGTTTAAGTCTAAAATTTGTTTTTTTTGCATCATCACAAAACCGAAAAAGCAGCCTCCCCCGCTCTTTTTCGGTTTTCAGCTTTTATTATTTAAATAAATAGCTTTACTTTAAGCAAAAAATCCAATTAAGCAGTTGACAATTATTAATTTTGGTAATAAACTGGTAACGAACAATTTAATAGTTCAGATATTGGTGCACAGGTCAGCCTGTGATAATAGGGAATCGGGTGTAAATCCCGAGCAATCCTGTTGCCGTATTAACGGAGCCTCATTCATGCAATTACGCAGCCACTGAGCTTAAAAGCTTGGGAAGGCGAATGAAGGCGTTGATGTTTAAGCCGGAATACCTGCCAGTATTTGTTTGCGTAAATTTACGCAAACTGCTATATCTTCACAGAGGATGAAGAGTGTGGCAATAACATAAAATAATTGTGCCCTTTAACAGGTACGATTTCAAATTGTTATATGCAATGCTTTTTTGCCGTTAGAGAATAGCGCAAAAAGCATTATTTTTTTTGCATAGCGCTTGCTTTTAGCGTTTTATTGGCACATATCTGCTTTTTGCTGTCTTTGTGAAGATAAGTATAATTTGCTGAAAGGAGGCAATAGTACTTATATATTTACAAGCTATAAACTACAAAAAGCAAAAGGGATGTGCTTATTTTGAAAAAGAGGATCAAGGCGACTTTTACTTTTATTTTGATAGCCGCTTTTTTGGGCTTTATAATTTATATGAAAAATTTGATCGGTGCCGCAACTGATGAAGCAGAAATTTCAACCCTACAATCATATATTACTATTGTTACATTGGTAGTAGCGGCAATACTTTTTATAATGGAAATCATACCTTTATCCGTAACGGCCATGTTTATTCCCATAGTACTTACCCTAACAGGTGTTTTAACAAGTGAAGAGGCTTTTAAAAGCCTTAGCAATTCTACCATACTTATATACGGTGGTATGTTTATAGTTGGCGGAGCCATGTTCGCCACAGGTTTGGCCGGAGCCATAGGGCGCAAGGTAATCGCTCTTTCCAACGGCAGTGAAATCAAGCTCACGCTTGGTATCATTATGATAACCGCTTTGCTTTCTTCGGTACTTAGTAATACAGGTACGGTTGCGGTTTTGCTTCCTGTATGTATAGGCATTGCCGATGCCGCAGGTTGGCAGCGCGGTAAGCTTTTAATGCCTTTAGCCATTATGGCCAGCGTAGGAGGTATGATGACTTTAGTGGGTACTCCGCCCAATATTACAGTAAATGCCACCTTACTGCAATATGGCGAAAGCCAATTCGGCTTTTTTGAATATGCCAAGTTTGGTATTCCCTTGACTATTGTATCCACTATATATCTTTTGACCATTGGCAGAAGGCTCTTAAAAAGTGAAAACAAAGCTCTTGTTAATGAAGTTGAAACAGCAGAAACATTTCACAGTAAAAAAGACCAGCTCATAGCAGGCAGTATCCTTTTAGCCGTAGTAGTAGCTATGGCTACCGAAATAATCCCCCTACACATAGCTGCTATAGCCGGCGGCTTACTTTGTATAATCACAGGTATTTTAACTGAAAGGGAAGCCTACAGATCTATCGATTGGAGCACCATCTTTCTGTTCGCAGGTGCTTTATCACTTTCGGTAGCACTGGAAAAAACAGGGGCGGGGGCCCTGATTGCCAACACAGTAATAAATGCCATGGGCGGCAATGTAAGCCCTTATTTGCTTATTACTGTACTTTTCATTCTTACTGCGGGGCTTACTCAATTTATGTCCTATACCGCAAGTGCCGCCCTTTTGGCACCAATCGGCCTGCAAATAGCCTACAGCCTAGCCATCAATCCACACGCTGTTTTAATGACTATTGCGGTAGCGGCTTCCGCCGCTTTTGCCACACCTGTAGCCACTCCTCCCAATACCATGGTTTATGGGCCGGGCGGCTTTAAATTTATGGATTTTGTTAAAGTAGGTGTACCTTTGCTTTTTATAACCTATTTAATGGCTCTCTTGCTCATACCGCTTATTTGGCCGTTTTAGAAGAATTTACGGGGGCTTCTATATCAAAGCTCTCTCCGTAATCCGAAAACTCGGAAATTATACTGAGCGTGCCCTTAGTGCCGTTATTTTCCGTATCCGCAGTAATGAGCGCTTTAAGCAAATACCCTGTTTTTTGATCTACCCAAAGGGTATAGTTTATATTCGTAAAATATTTTTGAATCCACTCATCACTTAAAACAGGGCTAAGGCTTAATTTATAGCATTTAGCACCATTTACATCTTCAGCTTCCAAATAAGCAACCGTACCCAAGGAGCTGAAATAAAAGTTTGCGGCAGGATCGATTTCAGCTATCAGCATGGATTCCTTTGCAAAAGGATTATCAGATATTACCAGCCACTGATGTGTAAGCTCATCCAATCTATAGGTGGTATTGCCTATTTGGTAAATATCGACTTCCGAACCCAAAATATTGCCCCAGGCATGGTAAGTATCCTTATCCGCCTTTTCGCCTTCAATTGTACCATAACAAATTTGCTGGCCGTTTACGGTAAGCAGGCTTTCTGTACTGTAACCCAGGCTTTGAGCATTCAAAAGCTTATCTATCGCGATTGCTGCAATTTCGGAGGCCGCAGTGGGAGACATATTGGCATTACTTTGCCAAACATAAGTGCCACCTGCTAAAATCATAACAATAAGCAAAAAAATAAGAGGAAACTGCTTTTTTCTATAAGTGGTTTTTTCTTTTTTAAACACATTTTTGAACAGGTTTTCTTTATTTTTTAATTCCATGGCCGCCTCCTGCTTTTTTCTTATATTTATGGCCGCAAAGGCGATTTTATGTAAAAATCACCGTAAAAAACGATTTTGTCAAATCAAGCAGGGATTAAGCATAAAAAAACGAATTAAAAATAAGTACATAAAAAGCATAAAAAGGAGCCGTTAAAATGCATAAGGATTTTGAAAATATACTTTTTACGGAAAAAGAGGTAGTATCCCGCATAGAGGAAATGGGGCAGGAAGTATCTGCTTATTATAAGAACAAAGGCATTGAACAAATAGCGGTAATAGGTGTTCTAAAAGGTGCCTTTATATTCATGGCCGATTTAGTGCGTAAAATTTCTATAGGTGTAGAAATAGATTTTGTACAAATATCCAGCTATGGTGTGGGCGCCGTCACCAGCGGCAAACCTGTTTTCAAAAAAGACGTGGATATAGATATAGAAGGCAAGCATATATTATTAGTAGAGGATATTGTAGATACAGGCATCACCCTTACCGCCTTAAAAAAATTTTTTGCGGAACGCAAGCCTGCAAGCATAACTCTTTGCACCTTGGTGGATAAACCCAGCCGCCGTAAAGTAGATTTGAAACCGGAATTTCGCGGTTTTGCCGTGCCGGATAAATTTATTGTAGGCTATGGTATGGATTATGCCGAAAAATACAGGGATCTGCCCTATATAGGAATTCTTTCGCCAAATATCTACACAAAATAATTTTAAAACTTCAATTTCTAACAAGGGAATTTAATAGTTTTAGCAGAATATAAACATATAACAGGGAATTTACATACCCCACTTAAAGTTGAAATTTACAACTCTTATTTGCAGGAATTTGCTCAACGAATCGAAATATGTAAAACAAACACGGTTTATAAAAATTTTTGTAAAAAGAAAGGGGGCAACTATTATGGTTGTATCAGAAGATGTTATCACCTGGGAGGAGAGCCGTCAGCTGACGGCAAAATTTGAGGAAAACTTGAAGTCCCTAAATGAAGAAAGCTTAGCGGAAACTTTAGCTACAGTAGGTATTTTGGCTATTTATTGTAAACCCCATGCCTTAGGTTTTGAATTGAATCATACAGAAGAAATACAAATGATTTTTGTGGATGAGAGCGGTAGCGCCGCCGAGAAACATTTTAAAAACGGTAAAACAGGTTATTCCACATTGCGCAGAAGTTTGGCAGCATTGTTAAGAAATAAATATGATTTGGTAGCTATACCACGCAGTAATGATACAATAGACGCAGACCGCTATGATAATTTTGCTTTGCAGGATGCCAGCGACAAAGTTTTGACCAACTGGATGCAGGAAAATTTACACATAGCTGTATTGCCCGTTGAAAAAGATAAAATTATGGGCACGGTGCAAGGTTTGATAAACTACAACGTACCTGTTTTTAATTTAAGGAACAATCGTGAAAATAAATACGGCCCTGAAATTAAGCGTTTACGTAAAAAATGCGCGGAAATGGCCCGTGAAAGTGAAGTAGCCAGCTAAATAATAAATAAACCCCGCCTTTAGGTGGGGTTTATTTTACTCATTTTATGCCATTTACGAATACTTGTTTGTTTTAATTTGCCAATTATAAAAACCACTGGGGTGTAATAATTATTTGCCTTTACAAAAACCTTTCATCCTAAACTGAATTCTAAGATTCTTAGCTTATACTCGGAATTAAAAAATAAGTTAATCATAAATTATTTTTTTGTGCAAATTTTTGCTAAAATTCTTTAATGATCATATTTGTTTATTATTTTAACTTTAAAAATATGTAGGAGCGATGCCATCACCGCTCCTTTGCGCTTATGCACTTCATTAAAAATTTAATGAATGTGGCGCTTTCTTTTTTATTCACTATTTACTATCTGCAATTATCGGTTTTACTTTGAGTTTGGCTATTATTGTTCTTGTTTTCGGTTTTGTTGGTCCTTGCATCAGAAGGAGCATTTGGTTGAGATTCTTTTTTAGCCATTGTGTTTGCCTCCCTTTTAATATTGTCTTGCAGTTCTTATTATGGTTAAAAGATAAGCAAAATATGTATGGCTTTTAAGGTAAATTTTAAGAAAGGCTTTTAAGCTTTCTGTTGGCATTTCTTATCTGTATTTCTAATTTTTTTATTTGGTTGTTATGTTGCCCGTAAAGATTCGCTTTTGTATATACCTTAAGAGCTTTTTCGTTTTGTTTAATATAGGTTTTAAGCTGGCTTATATTAGCGGACATTTTTTAACCTCCCAAAAAATTTTATTGAATTTTTCCTTTAATTGGAATATACCCCTTGTTTAAGTGATTTATACCATTAAATTTTAAAAAACAAAAAAAACTTGCAATCCTTAACATTGTATGCTAAGATATTTGCAAGTTCATAAACGGCTATGAAGGAGACAAGTAAGTTTTTTTTAGCTTTACAGGGAATGGGCATCGCAGACTGTAAGTGCCCTAAAGCAGGATCAACTGAAATTCCCTCCCGAGCCGCCCGGTGAAGGCATAAAGCTGGTAGCATGGGCCGTGTGTTCTACGTTACAGGAAACGGGTATCGGGTAAAAAACTCCGTACTTTGCTTTTGAGGTGGTATTCGTCTTCAAGGCGGGTACTTTTTTAGTTTAAACCCCGTACTTTGAATAAGTGAGCCAATGGCTAACTTGGGTGGTACCACGATGATTCGTCCCAATATTTGGGGCGTTTTTTATTTTTTAACATTAAAGCTTTTTATACAGGTCAAGGAGGTAAAACCATGTATTGGAACAAAGATATTGAATGTATGAGCAGAGATGAATTGCATGCTTTACAGTTGCAGCGTTTGCAAAAAATGGTAAAACATATTTATACAAATGTGCCTTTTTATCGCCGTAAACTGGATGAAATAGGCGCAAAACCCGAAGACATTAAAGAACTTAAGGATCTTGCCAAACTACCCTTCACTTATAAAACGGATTTGCGGGATAATTACCCAAATGGCTTGGTAGCAGTACCGCAGGAACAAATCAACCGCATCCACGCTTCTTCAGGCACTACAGGCAAGCCTACCGTAGTAGCTTATACCAAAGGTGATGTACAGCTTTGGAGCGAAATGCTAGCGCGCGGTTTTACCGCTATAGGTGCTAGCAGTAAAGATATCATACAGGTTTCCTATGGTTACGGCCTTTTCACGGGTGGCTTAGGCCTGCATTACGGTGCCGAAATGATAGGCGCCTCCGTATTGCCCACCTCCAGCGGCAACACCCACAGACAAATACTTTTAATGCAGGATTTAAAAACAACCATTTTGTGCTGCACCCCCTCATATGCCCTTTATATTGCGGAAATTTTGGCTGAAATGGGCATAGACCCCCAAACTACACCGCTGAAAACAGGTGTGTTCGGTGCGGAACCATGGACAGAATCCATGCGCAAGCGTTTGGAGAAAAGTTTGGGCATCAAAGCTTATGATATTTTCGGCTTAAGTGAATTGTGCGGCCCTGGCGTATCCATGGAATGCGAGGCTCAAGACAGTGCCCATATTTGGGAAGATAACTTCATTGTGGAGATCATAAACCCCGAAACAGGCGAAGTTTTACCCGAAGGCAGTGTTGGCGAAATGGTTTTCACCACCATAACCAAAGAAGGCATGCCGCTTTTACGTTACAGAACCCGCGATTTAAGCAGCATAAACCTTGCCAAATGCGCCTGTGGACGCACCCACGCCAGAATGACGCGTATAGCGGGACGCAGCGATGATATGCTGATCATCCGCGGCGTTAATGTTTTTCCCTCCCAGGTTGAAAGTGCCTTGTTGGAAATGGGTCAAACCTCACCCCATTATCATTTGGTGGTGGATAGGGAAAATAACCATGATACCCTGGAAATCCAAATCGAAATCGATGATACCATGTTTTCAGACTATGTCCGCGGTTTCGAGGCTTTAAAAAAATCTGTAAGCAGCCAAATTGAGCATGTGCTGGGACTGGCTGTGGATATTACTTTTGTGGAACCCAAAACGCTGGCCAGAAGCGAAGGCAAAGCTAAAAGAGTAACCGATAAGCGTGATTTGAACAAATAATTGCCCTTAAACCTAAAATAGCTATAGAATAAAATCAAAATGTGCTATAATATAAATATATAAACTTATAAACCTTAAATAAGGGAGGAATGTTAATGCATATTATGCAGATTTCCGTATTTTTGGAAAATAAAAGCGGGCGTTTGGCAAGAGTTACCGATACACTGGCCAAAAACAATATCAATATC
>DGYV01000056.1:13626-15653 GCA_002398485.1 Peptococcaceae bacterium UBA4997
AGTTACCGATACACTAGCCAAAAACAATATCAATATCCGCGCTCTTTCAATTGCCGATACCTCAGACTTTGGAATTTTGCGTTTAATTGTGAATGAACCCAAAAAAGCTTTGAAAGTGCTTAAGGAAGACGGCTTTACAGTTTCCGCTACCGAGGTAGTAGCTGTAGCAGTACCTGATCGTCCAGGTGGCTTGGCGGGTATGCTTAAAGTATTCCATGAAAGCAGCATCAACCTGGAATATCTATATGCCTTTATGGGCAACAACACCAACAAGGCTATTACCGTTTGCCGTGTGGAAAAACCGGATAAAGCTATAGCAGCTTTAAATGCTGCCGGCATATTGGTAGTTTCCGAAGAAGAACTTTACAGTATGTAGTACAAACAAGTTTTAAACATTTACAAGCTAAACTGTAAACAGGACGATCAATTTTATAAAAAATATTTAATCAAATTGATTTTTAAGCGGGAGCATAATGCTCCCGCTTTTTTTATAAAGACAAATAAATTACCCCATCCCTCCTTGTTTTTACAATAAGCAAATCACAAACCAGCCTTTGGGATATATTGTTTTGATTTTTATGGTATTCACAATGGCATCCAATAAAGCTACATTACTGTGTTTTGTTATTCTTAGCGCAAGCTAAGAATCTTATAACCACTCATTTTGTAACCAAATCACAGAAGAGCAAAATTTAAAACTGTACAATAAACCTATGAACATAAAAATATCAGGAGAAGAGGAATTTATAATGGCTAAAGATTTTTTTGGTTTATTTGAAAACAAGGAACGGGAAACAATAAATAAGGATGCCGCAAAGCTTGTGGTAAAAAAAGCAAGGTGCCCTCAAAACCACCCCTGCCCTTCCGTTAAAGTTTGCCCTACAGGAGCTTTGCTCCAAAAAGGTTATGAGGCACCGCAAGTAAAAATGGATAAATGCATAAAATGCGGCAAATGTGTAAACTTTTGCCCTATGAGGGCCTTAGTACTTGAATAAATAATAAGGAGTGGGGCAGTATGGATTATTTAATAGCCTTTTTGGAAGGCATAATCACTTTTATTTCCCCTTGTCTTTTACCTATGCTGCCTGTTTATATTTTTTATTTTGCAGGTGCTGAAACAGCCGCTCCCAAACATAAAAGCCGTGCCTTAAAAAATTCCCTGGGCTTTGTTATGGGCTTTACTTTGGTTTTTGTTTTATTGGGAGCTTTCGCGGGGACCCTAGGCAGTTTTTTGAACAGCCACTCCATTTGGGTAAATTTGGTTTTGGGCGCTATTGTAATTATATTTGGCCTTAACTTTTTGGGCATATTGCACCTGCCTTTTTTGAATATCAATAAACAATTATGCTTCAATACCTCCCTAAAAGGGTTTTGGGCTTCAGTATTGTTCGGTATGGTTTTTTCCATAGGCTGGACTCCTTGCGTAGGCGCCTTCTTAGGCTCAGCACTTATGCTTGCCGCCCAAAGCGGTGAAAGCCTTAAAGGCGTACTCATGCTTTTGGCCTTTTCTTTAGGGCTGGGTATACCTTTTATAGCAAGCGCCGTTTTGCTGGAACGCCTTAACCAGGCTTTTACTTTCATTAAAAGGCATTATAAAACCATCAACCTGGCTTCGGGTATTTTTCTCATACTTATAGGCATTTTGATGGCAACAGGACTACTGAACCGCTTTTTAAGCCTTTTAATTTTTTAACAAATTATTAAGTTTTGCCAAATTAAGGAGGTAAGCTTATGAACAAAAAAACCAAAACCCTGTTGGGGATCTTGCTTTTCATAGCTTTTATTGCTATTGCCTGGTTTGCTTATCAGGGTTTAAGTGCGAAATATAAACCTGATGCTATTCAAATCAAAGAACAAGGCAATACCAAAACAGAAGCCCAAACCAAAACCATAGCACCAGATTTCACTGTAGAGGATGCTTCAGGCAATAAGGTAAAATTATCCAATTTTGCAGGCAAACCCGTAGTAGTGAACTTTTGGGCATCCTGGTGCCCATCCTGCAAAAGCGAACTGCCTGATTTCGATAA
>DGYV01000056.1:15911-16309 GCA_002398485.1 Peptococcaceae bacterium UBA4997
GACGGCAAACGGGAAACCGTTGCCAAAGCCAAGCAATATGTAGCTGAAAACGCCTACAGCTTTCCAGTTTATTTCGATATTTCACAGGAAACGGCCACAGCCTATAATATATATTCCATCCCCACCACTGTATTTATAGATAGAGAAGGTTATATCATCACAGGCTATTTAGGTGCTATTGATGAGCAAACCTTATTAAAAGCCATAGAACTTATTAAATAACACCTTATAAGATACAGGCTATTTAACTACCAACCATACAAATATTACTGCAACTGCTTTATAAGTAACCTAAAAATTTCGGCACACAATTGCAAAATATCCAAACTGTCATTCTAAGCGCAAGCAAAGAATCTTTGTTTTCACCCTTTCCCCTTGCCCTTTCCCTCAAGGGAAAG
>DGYV01000056.1:16479-18727 GCA_002398485.1 Peptococcaceae bacterium UBA4997
TTGCCCTTTCCCTCAAGGGAAAGGGTGTTTTGCGCCCTGAACGTTTAGGCTAAAGTTTCCAACTGCGCTCAAAACAGCTCACTTGGCACGCAGGCACGCCTCGGAATTTCCTTACCTGGTCCGGCTAAACGGCATTGCGGAAAACTATTTTTCGCAATGCCGTTTACCTGCACTCACCGCTTTATCCGCAGAGAAACTCTACGCCACACTTTATGGGCCCTGAAAAGCTTAAAACAATGCACAAAACATATACTGTCATTCTGGCTTTGTGCTCAGCATCCAAAAACAAAATAAGACTGTCTTGCCACGATTTTTTAAAACCGTGGTGCGACAGTCCTTTTTGCCTGCTCACGCAACCGGAAGCGCTATTTTTTGTTGCAGTCTATAACCGGCATTTCGCCGTTCCTGCTGCCGCAAACATAACCAGTGCAAGCGGAAGCGCTCAAGGTTTTTTCCTGGCAGCGGCAGGCGCAATCCTGGTAAAGCTTGTATAGTGCGGCCAGCTTTTGAGCGTGTTCTTTTTCATCATTCATAATGCAAATAACTATTTCCTGATGCTCAACACAGGTAAGCGCGCTCGCCAGGTTTTCGTAATCGGTAGCACCCTGCATTTCCGCGCAGATGGCTTTTTTCAAAGCGCGGCAATAGCCTTTAGGTTTTTTAACCTGGATTTCATCTACACAATAACATTCACAGGTAAGGTCGCGGTAGATTTCCTGTAGTAAGCAGTAATGCCTTTTTTCATCACGACGGATTGAATAGAAAAGCTGTTTATCCGCTTCACACGGGGCTTTTTTCGCCATATAGTGGTACTTACGGCTGTCTTCTCTTTCATCCTTCATGGCATCCCTGATTGCTTGCAACACATTAACTGCATTATTGGTAGGGCATTCGCAGTCATAATAAAATGGCCTATCGTTACATTCTTTGTTTCTGCATTTTTTAGACATATATTAACCCCCTTTTCTCTCTCTGATAGAGCATTGATATTATAATCTATTAAAAAAGGGGGTTTTTTGTGCTTGTCATAAATATTTTATCGAAACTACTTTTATTTAATTTTCTCTTAAGGCTTCTATAGGATACATTTTGGCAGCCTTGGAAGCAGGCAAATAACCAAAAACAATCCCAATTGCCGCAGAAACACTTACCGCTACTATAATAGCAGTTACAGAGGGTACAGCAGTCAAATCAATAAGTTTTCCTGCCCCATAGCTTAAGATGACCCCTAAAATAATGCCAATAATGCCGCCAATAATACTGGTGGTAGCAGCTTCAATAATAAACTGGCCCAAAATATCCTTGCGGCGTCCGCCTAAGGATTTACGTATACCTATTTCCCTTACCCTTTCGCTTACAGAAACCAGCATGATGTTCATAATACCAATACCGCCAACCAAAAGAGAAATCCCCGCTATACCTATAAGCACCGTACCCATGATACCCATCATTTCATTAATCTCTTCAATAATTTCGCCTGAGCTCATTACCATGTAATAATCCTCACTTTGAAATGCCTGGTAAAGCTTAGCTTTTACCAAAGCAGAGGCCTGATTCACCGTATCCTTGCTGCTTGCACTTATATAATAAGAACTTATAGTACCGTTACCGCTCAAACGGGTAGCCAAGGTATAGGGTATTATCACCGTATCATCGGCAGAGCCTTCTTCGGCATCCGCCTTTTCGGTTAAAGTACCTATTACAGTATAGGAATCACCGTTTATTTTTACCTCCTCACCCAAGGGGTCTATGCCACCAAACAATTTGGTAACTTCATAAGCTCCCAGTATACAAACTTTCTGCCTTCTTGCTACATCCAAATAATTTATGAAGCGCCCGCTTGCCATTTTCACATTCTTAATATCATAATAATCCTCGTTAATGCCAATACAGTTAGCGGTAAGGCTTTCGGTATCTTTTTTTACTTTTACACCAACTGAAACATTAGGGGAAACTCCGCTTATCAGCTCAGGGTTTTCAGCCATCAAAGCTTGCATTTCCGTAAATGTTACAGAGCGGTTACTGCCACGGCCCATAACTTCTACGGAAATCAAGTTCGTGCCCATATCTTCAAAACTATCCAAAATACTTTTGGATAAGCCGTTCATTAGGCTTACCAAAATAATAACAGCCGCTATACCTATAATAATGCCTAACATAGTCAAAAAGGAACGCATTTTGGAACTGAGCAGGCTTTTTATAGCCAAAAGGAAGGCTTGTTTTATATTCATTACTGCACCTGCCTATC
>DGYV01000056.1:18916-21713 GCA_002398485.1 Peptococcaceae bacterium UBA4997
TTACTGCACCTGCCTATCTATAACAGGTTTATCCTCGATGATTTTGCCATCGCTCAAACGCACTATCCGCTGGGCATGCAAAGCAATGGAATTATCATGCGTAATCAGTACAATAGTATTGCCTTCTTTATGCAATTCTTTAATGAGTGCCAAAACCTCCATGCCTGTTTTGCTGTCCAAGGCTCCTGTAGGCTCATCCGCCAAAATAACTTTGGGTTTGCCCGCCAAGGCACGCGCTATGGATACACGCTGCTGCTGGCCGCCTGAAAGCTGGCTGGGCATATTATTGCTCCTTCCCTCTAAACCCACCCTTTCCAAAGCCTCCATAGACATCCTAACCCGTTCCTTGGGTTGTACCCCGCGGTAAATCAACGGCAATTCCACATTTTCCAAAACCGTTAGCTTACTTATCAAATTATACTGCTGGAAAATAAAGCCCAAGGTTCGGTTGCGTATCATTGCCAACTCATCATCACTTAAGGTGCTTACATCACTTCCGTTCAAAAAATAACTACCGCTTGTGGGCACATCCAAACAACCTATTATATTCATACAGGTGGATTTACCTGAACCCGAAGCACCAATAACGGAAACAAATTCACCTTCGTCTATATGCAAGTCTATGCCATCCAAAGCATGCACAAAATCCTCACCTGTTTGGTATATTTTATATATGTCCTTAAGCTTGATCATTACATGCCACCTCCGGATTGGCCGCCCTCAGGAGCGTCGCCATCAGGAGGAGCACCGCCATCATCTGTTACAACAATATCAGATTGTATACCACCTGTAGTATTATTAGCATAAGCTATGGTATCACCCTCGCTTAAGCCGTTTAAAATTTCCACATAGTTTTCATCGCTTATACCTATTTCCACTTTTACATAATGGTAGCCTTTAGGAGCCTTCATTCCGGAAATAGGGCCTTCTTCGTCGTGTTTATCGTTTACCGTGCTGTTAGCACTGCTGTTATCGGGAACCAATACCATACTGCCGCTTACCAATGCGGCTATAGGTATACGCAGGGCATTTTCTCTCTTTTCCACTACTATGCTGGCATTAACATTCATGCCCGGCAAAAGACCATCTACAGGCGCCATTACTATGGTTATGGGGTATACTGTAACACCGTTTTGGGTGGTACCTACCATACTTATTTTACTTATGGTACCCTTAAAATTTTCATTAGGCAAAGAATCGGCAGTAACTTCTACCTCCTGCCCTATTTTAATTTTATTTATATCCAGCTCATCAACACTTATTTCAAAAACCAGCTGGCTCATATCCGCTATTACAGCCAAGGCAGAGCTATCAGTGCTTTTATTTTCAATGGTATCACCTGCTTTGGCACTTTTCTGCAAAACCGTGCCTGAAATAGGTGATGTTATATTGTAGTTATCAAGCTGTTCATAAGCATTCTTAAGGTTCAACTGAGCATCCTTTACGGATATGCTGTCATTTTTAAGCTGCATGGTTACATCATCGCTTTTCATTTTCAGCAATACAGCGTTTTGGTTTACTTTATCCCCTGAATCATAATTTACTGCTATTACTTCACCGCTTACTGCAGCTACTATATCAACATTAGCCACATAGCTGAAAGTACCCGATCCATAGGACTCCAAACTACCAATGGTAGCTTTGGCAGTATTGGTAGTAGTAAGAGCACCGGGATTGGTTACTGTTATCTCAACATCCTGTACTATAGCACCGTCATCTGTTACCCTGGTACCACTGGTAATACGAGTAACCTTACCGCTTATGGTTTGGTAATAATCCTCCAAAAAAACATCCGCACTTTGACCAACATATAAATTTTTTGCGGAAAAAGAAGTATAAGGAACAGTTAAAACCATTTTATCTCTGTTTATTATTTGCCCTATGGTATCTCCACTTCTTACCTCATCGCCTACTTTTACCTTAAAGTTTTGTAAAATGCCGGAAACTTCTGTTTTAACCGTTAAAGAACTTATAGAATCAGAATTTTGGCTGGCTGAAAGACGTGTTTTTTCAAGGGAAAGCTCTGCTCTTGCTATACTGTTTGAAGTATCGGAAGAATCTATTTTATACAGCAGATCTCCTTCTTCTATGGTATCTCCTTCCTGAAAAGGGGCCGCTAAAATTTCACCTGCCACCAAAGGCACTACCTTATATTCATCCTTGGGCGATATAGTACCGGTGCCGCTTATAACAGTTGTGATATCACCTTTATCAACAATGGTATTTTGATAAGCCATAGCTTGGGTATCTGCCTTAAACAAGTTTACGGAAACCACAATGCCCGCAATCAATACTGCCAAAACCAGTATAGAAGCAATACCTCTCTTCTTATTGGCAAATAATTTTTTTGGTATGGCTTTTAGCCCCGCTTTTGCTTTCACCTTGTGTTTAAACATCAGTTGACCTCCTATATATTTTAAATACAATATCCCAATCAAACTATAATCATAAGCTATGGAAATTAAATGAAGAAAATATGTAAACAATGTGAACTTACAAATTATGGTACCCACATATAAAAAGACGTTAAAAACAAGCCATTCCCTGCATAGGAAAGTGTTTTTAACGTCTTTATTTTTTATTTAGCCTTTTGGAGTTAGGTTATTTATAATATTTATTGCTGTATAAGGCTTGTCCACCTTTTTTACCTGTAAAATTTCCGTTATCTATAGCTATTACACCATTAACAAAAACATAGCTCATACCACTTGAAAGCTGGTTAGGTTTAGTACGAGTAGCGTTTTCTTTAATATCCTGCAAATCAAAAACCACCACATCCGCACGGTAACCGCCCATC
>DGYV01000056.1:21894-47965 GCA_002398485.1 Peptococcaceae bacterium UBA4997
ATCAGCAAACCACGATCGTTCAATTTCAGCCTTTCCGCAGGCATTTGGGTCATTTTATGAACAGCATTTTCCAGCGTCAACACATTTTCATCCCTTACATATTTACCAAGTACCCTGGTAGCATTGGCATAAACCCTGGGATGAACAGCAATACCACGTGCCTGCAAGCCGCCATCGCTTGCTACCATAACCATAGGGTGCATCAGAATCTTTTTAACATTTTCCTCGCTGGAGGATAAATAAGCGCCTGAATATAAGTCATTACTGGAAAAGGCATAGGCATAAGCATCCGCCATTATATCCACACCATCCGCTTTGGCTTGCTCCAGCATTTTTAAAAGAGTGGGCGCCTTATTCCAGTTATTTTCACCTGCCGCCTTAACATGGCTATATTCAAAGCGTACTCCCGTAACCTTAGCTATTTCTATTGCTTCAGCCAAGCTCTCTACAACAGTATCAGCCTCATTGCGTATATGCATGGCCAAAAGAGCATTTTCAGCCACCATGGTTTTCCCCAGTGCCTTTAATTCCGCAGTAGTAGCTCGGCTTTGCGGAAAATAGCCCAAACCTACAGACATGCCAAAAGAACCACCCTCAATGCTTTTCTTAAGCAAAGCCTGCATTTTTTTAAGCTGTGCCTCATTGGTTATGGCATTGTCTGCCACACCTGCCTGACGCCTTAATTTGGTATAACCCGTAAATATACCAACATTGATGGCATTACCGTTTTTATTAATAGAAGCCAAAAAATCGGGCACGCTAGCCACGGAAGTTCCGCAGTTGCCCGCTATATGAGTAGTGATACCCTGCGCCAAAGTCATTTTCCCTGCAGGGAAAGTGAGCCAGTAATTTTCAGTATGGGTATGAATATCAATGAAACCGGGTGCAACCGTTTTACCTGTAATATCTATGGTTTTTACAGGATTCAGCACATTGAATTTACCCACTGCCAAAATTTTATCACCTTTTATGGCCACATCACCAACATAAGCGGGCAAACCTGTGCCATCAACAATAGTGCCGCCCTTGAGCAAATAATCACAGCTAAGGATAAACGGCGCAGGCTGTTCGATATTAAAATCATTACCTGTATCTGTAACATTACTTACCAAATGGCCTATAGCCCAAAATAAACCTAATCCAAAAGCAAATAAAAACAAAGCTCCCAAATAAAAAGTCCACTTTGAAATGCTGGTCCCAAGGTTCATTTTGCTGTTTAAAACAATTTGCCGCATATATTTTCTGCTTCCTTTAAGATAATAATTTACGTTATAATTGAATATTTTCGGCAAAAGTAACATATTCCCTTTTATTTCGCCAAAAGTTATACTTTTTTAGGGGTTATCATTATCATATTTTTGGTCATTTTTGCGGCTAATATTCCATTCATCCAATATTAAGTAAAATAACATCAGCCAAAAAAATAAAGCAAGCCAACCAATAGCAGCGGCAAAACCACCAAGGCTTACAGCAATAAAAGCAGGTACCAGCCATAACAAACCAACTATTAAGCAGGCAGCTAAAATCATAAAAAAACCCCCTTTTAAGGCTTTTTGTATATTATGCCTAAAAAAGGAGGCTGGTGCATATTCAACTTTTCAGCATTTTTCAGAAACAAAATTCTTATACTTCAAAACCACATAACTAAAGGCAGTTTTGAATTGTGTTTAAAAAATAAAGGCTGCCATAAGCTTGTCAGCAGAAGAAATATGCAACCGCATACAACTACTTTTTAACAAAAAACGGTGAAGCAGCCCTTAACACTGCCACTTTCTCTTTAAAAACATTAATAACATAATCCATATCTTCCATGGTATTGCCCATACCTAAAGTCATACGGATGGCACTGTGCAGCCTTTCTTTGGGTAGGCCCATGGCTGTAAGAACATGGGAAGGTGATAACGAACCCGAGCTACAGGCAGAGCCTGAACTTACGGCAATACCCTTCATATCCAAATACAAAAGCAGAGCCTCGCCTTCAATATAGGAAAAGCTTACATTAACATTGTGGGGCAAACGGTTTACAGGGTGCCCGTTCAAAAAGGAATCGTCTATTTGGCTCAAAATACCTTCTGTAAGGTACTTGGCAAGCTTGCGGTTATATTCCGCCTTTTCCCGCCAATTTTGGGCAGTGATTTGCGCAGCCACGCCAAAACCAACTATACCGGGTACATTTTCCGTGCCCGAACGCATTTTTCTTTCCTGGCCGCCACCATATACATGGCGGTTTATTTTAGTACCGCGACGTATATATAAAGCGCCTGCACCCTTGGGACCGTTGATTTTATGAGAAGAACAGGTCAACAGATCACAACCCAGTTCATTAACGTCAACTTCTATTTTTCCTACCGACTGCACTGCATCCACATGAAAGGGTATGCCTGCTTCATTCACTATGTGCCCTATTTCCTTAATAGGCTGTATAGTGCCAACCTCGTTATTTGCGTGCATTACACTTACCAGGCAGGTATCGGGGCGAAGTGCTGCCTTTACACTATCGGGATCTACCATACCGTATTCATCCACAGGCAAGTAGGTTATATCATAGCCCTGCTTGGCCAAATGTTTGCAAGTATCAAATACCGCAGGATGTTCAATGGATGAAGTAATGATATGCCCGCCGGGGTGCCGCTCCGCAATACCCAATAAAACCATGTTATCTGCTTCCGTACCGCCGGAAGTAAAAAGGATATCTTCTTTGGGAGCGCCTATCAAAGCGGCAACCTGTGCTCTTGCCGTATCCATTTTTTCATAAGCAAGCCTGCCGAAATAGTGAATACTGGAAGGATTTCCAAAAGCATTTCGCATGCAATCAGCCATTGCTTCTATAGCTTCAGGAAAAACGGGCGTGGTAGCACCGTTATCCATATAAATTTTTTTTGACTCAGACAACACCAACATCTCCTTAATTATCGAGTTGATCCTTTGATCACTATTTTAATTTCTTATATTTATACAGCTTGGCGTAGAATCAGATTTCTGCTCCATGCCCAAAAGTTTTGCCAAAGTGTAGGAATCCAAAACTTCGGCCACTTTATTTCTTACATCTTCCCATACCACTCTTGTGGCACAGCCTTCAAAACGCCCACACTCATCGGGGAAGTTTTCACTCACACAGGCAACAGGCGCAATAGGCCCTTCCAAAGCGCGAAAAACCTCACCCACTGTAATATCTTCGGGTTTTTTGGCTAAAATATAACCACCTTGAGCCCCCCGCACACTTTTTACCAAACGGCTTCTTTTTAATTGCATCATTAATTGTTCCAAATAACCATCGGAAATTCCTTGCCTTTTGGCAATATTGCTTAAAGTAATGGGCTTACCTTCATAATTGGCAGCCAAGTCCAGCATGGCGCGCAAACCATAACGACCTTTTGTAGATATATTCATGTGCTCACCTCAACATCATATTAATCCTAGTATTCCACTATTGTTTTCTGTTATTAGTATAATTCGAGGTTACCTTCAAGTCAAGTATTTTGATAAAAAATCCTGCTCTCGGGCAGGAATTATTTATTTTGCAAAACCTGCGCGGCTTTCTCCTCCAAGCTAAGTATTTTAATGGCTTTAGGCATTATACTCAATTGCAACGGCGTAAAGCCCGGTTGCTCACCGTCAAGATCCAAAAGCTGCGGCACAGAGCTATCCACAGTAAGGTATTGCCCCTTGCTATATGTAATGCCGTTTAAACTCAAATGGTTACCTCTCATGAACTTGGGCAAAAAAGAAAATACCTTGGCTTTAGACATATTTACCGCCAAAAGTATATCTATAAAACCGTCATCTATCTCAGCTTTTGGGCAAGCATGCATACCGCCGCCTATATAACCACCGTTGCCAAAACAAGCCACCGCATATTTTTGCTTGGGCAGCGGAGTACCATTTAGGCTAATAACCAGTTCAACACCCTTATAACTGCTTATCACCTTAAGCGCTGAATATACAAAAGCCGGTTTGCCTATGCTTTTAACGGAAATACGGTTTATCATATTTGAAGTTAAAGCGGCAATACCCAAATTACACATATTTAATAAAAAAAGCTTGGCCGCCCCACCATCCGCAGAAGTATATCGTGCTTCCATAATATCAATAGCACGCTCACTACCTTTATTCAGCAAATCTATCAGGGTTTTGCAAGCAGTATCCTGATACAGCATCCTAGCAAAATCACAGCCTGTACCTACAGGCCAGGGTACCATAACAATACGGGAAGCCTCACCGCTTTTTATAATACCGTTCAAAACCTCCATGGCTGTACCATCGCCTCCTATGGAGACCACTGTATCATAGCCTTGTTTTATTGCCGCTTCCACCTGCTCTATAGCCGAAAAACGGGCATAAGTATATGCCCAATCTGTTTGACTATGGATTTGCGGCAGAACAGGTAAAAAATTTTGCCACCAACCTAAGGCCCTGCCGCAAGCAGCCTTTGGGTTAACTATAAAAAAAATCCTGTGAGCGGCCATTTGTTTACCTACCCCAAAACTTTTATTTAAATATATTATTTATTTCCCCGTAAAAATAACCAAGTTTACAATCAACCCAAGGTATTTGCTTCCTCCAGCCTTTTTATATCAGTGATTCTATTCTTTTCATCCAAAAATACCACTGTAGGCCTAAAGTTTTCCGCTTCCTCGGCAGCCATAGAAGCAAAAGCCATGATTATAACTACATCATCTTTCTGCACCAGGCGAGCGGCCGCTCCGTTCAAGCAAATAACGCCGCTGTTTTCTTCCCCTTCTATAGCATAAGTAGTAAGACGGGCACCGTTATTGTTGTTCACCACCGTAACCTTTTCATAAGACAAAATACCACTTGCTTTCATTAAAGCGCTATCTATGGTTATACTGCCTATATAATTCAGGTTGGCTTCAGTAACTCTGGCACGATGCAGCTTGGCTTTTAACATATTTACGTTCATTTTGTTCCCCTTTTTTCCGTCTATTGTAAAATTACGTTATCTATAAGACGAGTCTTGCCAAAACGTACCGCCATGGCAAGCATAGCTAAACCCGTAAGCTTTGTTTGCGGCTGTATGGTTTTGGCATTCACTATTTCCACATATTCTATTTCAGCCAAGGCAGAAGTTTTAATATGCTCAATAACAGCTTTTTTGATGGTATCCGCATCCCTTTCGCCTGCTTCGAACAGCTTAGCGGCCAAAACGGTGCTTTGGCTCAATACCAAGGCCTGCTTCCTTTCCTCAGCACTCAAATATATATTGCGTGAACTTAAAGCCAGCCCATCCGCTTCTCGAACTATGGGCACACGCACTATATTTACAGGCATATTCAGGTCCTGTACCATCTTTTCGATCACAGCAACTTGTTGAGCATCCTTTTGACCAAAATAAGCATTGGCAGGCTGCACTATATTGAACAGCTTGTTAACTACGGTAGTAACACCCTGAAAATGGACAGGACGGCTGGCTCCGCAAAGCCCTTCGGTAAGTTTTGCAACTTTTACCGTGGTTTGAAAATCATCACCATACATATCCGCAGGCGTTGGATTAAAAATATAATCGACACCCACTGTTTCCGCAAGCTTAGCATCACGCGCCAAATCCCTGGGGTAAACCTCGTAATCCTCACCTTCCCCAAATTGAATAGGGTTTACAAAAATACTCATCACTAATATTTCATTTGCTGAACGTGCGGCTTTTGCCAAAGATAAGTGCCCTTCATGCAAAAACCCCATGGTAGGAACCAAACCTACGGTTTTGTCCTCTTTTCTCCATTTAGCACCAAAGACCATCATTTCAGCCGCACAGCTTATGATTTCCAACTTAAAACCCTCCCTTTTGGCTAACCCTTAAGGCTTTGCCAAAGTATCTAATCCAAATCCAATTTAATTATATCATTTATATCCAATTTTTCCAGCAAATCTTTAACCTTGCCCTGCCCGGGTATTTGTACATCAAAAGCAATTTCCAATAAGGGTACCAGCACAAAAGCCCGTTTTGCCATTTCGGGATGAGGAATGGTAAGGTACATTTCATCCACAAGCTTGGCTACCTTTTCGGGGTTATCGTTCTTATCGCCAAAAAGCAATATATCTATATCCAAGGTACGGGGGCCACCTTCTATGATGCGCTCCCTGCCGTGTGCATTTTCTATCTGGTTCACCTGCCACAAAAGCTGGTGCGGTGTTAATGCCGTATCTATATAAACCACAGCATTAACAAAATCATCCTGCTCTATTTCACCAACGGCAGGATTTTGATAAAAGGAGGATACCGCTAAAACCTCAATGGTGCTTACTGCTCTTAAATCCTTGATAGCGGCTTCCAAATAACCCCTTTTATTGCCCATATTACTGCCCAGACTCAAAAATGCTCTATTTCTCATAGTCTTTAGCCTTTCTGGTTATTTTTATTACAGCAGGTACTTTGGCCGTACCCATATCCGCCATGCTTTTTTCCACCTGCACCGTTACTTCCTTGATGCGCTCATCCGTTAACACAGCTTTGGCTATTTTAGCCGCCAAATGCTCCAAAAGTGCGCAGTGCTCACCATTCATAATCTCGTTTACTTTTTCATAAACCTTTGAATAATCTATACTATCCGCTAAATCATCACTTTCACCTGCTTGAAAGGTATCGACTAGCATTTCCACATAAACCCCAAAAAGCTGGGGCACATATTTTTCCTGCTCATAAACCCCGTGAGCCGCCATAAAATGCATGGCCGGCAAAATTATTTTATCCTCATACACCATAAGTTATTATTGCCTCCCCATAATACTATCACTTACTTTTACCACATCCGCCATTTCGGCAACATCATGAACCCTTACTATATCCGCACCGCCTGCCACCGCAATAGCAACTGTGGCCGCAGTTCCGAAAATACGTTCATCCACTTCTTTATTCAAGATTTTGCCAATGGTGGATTTGCGGGAAGTTCCAACAAACAAAGGCCTGCCCAAAACCCAAAATTCCTTGAGCTTGCGCAATACATAAAGGTTCTGCTCCGCATTTTTACCAAAGCCAAAACCAATATCAAAAATAAATTGTTCCTCAGTCATGCCATTTGCCAAGCCAATTGACAATGAGTTTTTAAAAAACTCCAGCATATCTTCTATAATATTGGCATATTCGGTGCCGTTTTGGTTATGCATCGCCACCACAGGGGCATTGTATTTTGCTGCTAAGCTTGCCATTTCCCCATTATCGCAAGGAGCCTGAAGCCCCCAAATATCATTTATAATATCTGCGCCCGCCTCAAGTGCCGCCAGGGCAACTTCGGGCTTATAAGTATCTATTGAAATAGGAGCAAGCCCTGTCAAAGCCTTTATAACAGGTACAACTCTTGCTATTTCCTCATTGGCTTCCACATAAGAAGCACCGGGACGGGTGGATTCTCCGCCCACATCTATGATGTCAGCACCTGCTGCAAGCATTGCTTTAGCTTGTGCCACGGCTTTTTCAAAATCAGTATATTTACCGCCGTCCGAAAAAGAATCGGGCGTTACATTCAAAATCCCCATTATCAAAGTCCTGCCGCCCAAAACCAATTCTCCGCCATGCGGCAACGGTATTTGCCATTTTTTCTTCAACTCAGCCATGATTATCTCCTTCTCTATACTTTTTTAATATTTTTAATAGATCATATCCGTATTTTTATGTTTACTGTGGCAATTATTCAAAGCAGGGCAAAAAAAACATTCACGGGAAAGCTTGTCCGCCCGGTAAAGTACTTGGGAAAGACCTTGCGTATCAGGATTACGATGATTGGCAATAGCCTTTTCTATTTCCGCAACCACATCGGGGTGGTAGCCCACCTCCAATAAAATACCGTGCGCCAGCTTGGCCGATTCTATAGCATGGTCGGTTTTGCCGCTTTCATCGGCATATTCCAACCAACGCCCTATATCATGCAGCAAAGACGCGCTGTAAACAATATCCTTGGCCACAGGGTTACCCCCTGCTTCTAGCCACAGGCTGTAAGCAATACGTGCCACATTCAAGGCATGCGCCAAATCATGGTGGCAGAATTCCCTTTCCCTTTCTGCCTGACCGTTAGCAACCAGCCAGCTTATGTAATCAGAGTTTTTTAAAATAGCGTTCACTCTTGCCATATTGCTGTTAGCCAATGTTATCTCTCCTTTAAGCTATTAATTTAAAAAATATAGAATGAGAAGCCCAGCTAGGGGCCATATCGAAATATGCTTGCCTGTCTGGGCTTTTGCTTTGCTAAAAGATATTATAGTTTTTTTATTTAAGCCACCTGTTCATGGGATCATCCTCGGATGAAGATTTTATTTCGGGGTTTTTCCGAATCTCTGTTTTAGTGTTTTCACCGTTATAGGTTACTTTTAGGGAAGTGGCCTCTCCGTTGGTATTGGCAGGTACTGCTTCAGATACTGCTTCGGCTTTCGGCTCAACAGGATTAATATCTATAGGCTCTGTATATTCCTTATCTTCCATGATGGCATAGAATTCAGCCGCCTCAATAGTTTCTTTTTCCATTAAGGTTTGAGCCACTTTTTCCAGCTTATCCATATGCTCGCTCAGGATGGTCTGCGCCCTGTGATAAGCCTCATCCATCATCCTGCGTGCTTCTTTATCAATAGCAAAGGCTATAGCCTCGCTGTAGTTGCGTTCCTGTGAAATATCCCTGCCCAAAAATACTTGGGTTTGCGCTTTGCCAAAGGTCAAAGGGCCCAAATCATCACTCATTCCATAACGGGTTATCATCTGGCGAACCATATCGGTAGCGCGTTCCAAGTCATTGGAAGCACCGGTGGAAATTTCTTTTAATACCAGTATTTCCGCCATCCTGCCGCCTAAGAAAATTGCTATTTGGTCCATCATTTTGCTCTTGGTGTCATAATGGGTATCTTCCTGTGGCAACAAAAGCGTATAACCGCCTGCACGCCCTCTGGGGATAATAGATATTTTATGCAAAGGATCGGAATTTGGCACATAATAGGCCACCACGGCATGACCCGCTTCATGATAAGATACCAGCTTTTTCTCGGCATCGCTTATCACCTTGGATTTCTTTTCGGGCCCTGCTATCACACGTTCCACCGCCTGCTCCATTTCTTCCATACCTATAAGGTTTTTATTGTAACGCGCCGCTAAAAGCGCCGCTTCATTTAGCATATTTGCCAAATCAGCACCCGTAAAACCCGGGGTACGGCGCGCCAATACGGAAAGATCCACATCGTCCGCCAAGGGCTTGCCTTTGATGTGAACTTCCAAAATAGCTTTCCTACCCACCACATCGGGTGCATCCACTGTTACCTGCCTATCAAAACGGCCTGGACGCAGCAAAGCAGGGTCTAAAATATCGGGTCTGTTCGTACCTGCTATTACAATAATGCCTTCATTAGCGGAAAAACCATCCATTTCCACCAATAATTGGTTCAATGTCTGTTCTCTTTCATCATGCCCGCCGCCCAAACCGGCACCGCGCTGACGGCCTACAGCATCTATTTCATCTATAAATATGATGCAGGGAGCTTGCTTTTTGGCGTTATCGAATAAATCACGCACACGGGAAGCACCAACACCAACAAACATTTCCACAAAATCGGAACCTGAAATTGTGAAAAAGGGCACGCCCGACTCACCCGCAACCGCACGGGCCAATAAAGTTTTACCAGTACCGGGAGGGCCGTACAAAAGTACGCCCTTAGGTATTTTTGCCCCTAAAAGGGTATATTTGCGGGGTGATTTCAAAAAATCCACAACCTCCGCCAATTCCTCTTTTACTTCATCCACACCTGCAACATCGGCAAAGGTAACTTTCTTCTTTTCATCCGTATGAAGCTTAGCTCTGCTTTTACCGAACTGCATAACCTTGCCGCCACCGCCCTGGCTTTGATTCATCATAAAAATGAACAAACCTATGATCAAAAGCATAGGTATCAAGGAAATAAGCAAGCTAGACCACCAACTGGCTTTTTCCACAGGCATAAATTTATATTCTATATTGTATTTATCCAAATAATTCGTTATGGCAGTATCCAACGGACCTATCGCGGAAAATTTATTGCCGTTTTTCAAATCACCCGTAAAAAAATAACTGTCGCTGGCATCAGGCTGAATGGTTACATTTAAAACAGTGCCTTCTGCTACCTTTTCCTGGAATTGGGAATAGGTTATATCTTCTACCTTTACGGGCGGTTGTATACCATTACTGTAAATAAATACTGTAATAAGTAATATCAACAGGAATATGGTTATATTCTTTAAACCTCTATTCAACTAGGATAAACCTCCTTATTTTCTTCACACACAGCTCATCAATGTAATAATTTTAGATATAATACATTCTATTTTAACATTATTTCTACTATTTTTCAAACATTATATTAATTATATTTTGGGCTTAGGTGTACTTAAATAATCCTTGTCTCTACGTAGAAGATAAATATTGTTTGAATCCACTTTTGCCATCACTTTTTGCGGCAGCGGCAACTTTTTCCCTTTGACAAGCCGCAGCACCGCCTCCGTATGCTCATAACTTAGGCCGCCGCCCTCATCACAGCTAAGCTTTTGCCAAAGTTTACGCACCAGCCTTCTTTGTAAAGCCGGCGAAGCTTTGGTAAGCCCTTTTCTGTTTACGGAATAGCCACCTTCACAAGGCAAGACTATTTCATGCATAAGTTTTAAGGTAGCTACAGCCAAAAAGTTATCTTCCTCTTTGCAAATATCCGCAGTATTTACCAAGGCCTTGATGAGAGCAGGGTTATAATGCAAAAGCTCAGGCATGAGCTCCAGCCTGATTCTATTACGGGTATAATGATCACTAAAATTAGAAGCATCATCACGATAGCCAACTTGATTTTTGGCAAGGTAGGCTTCCAAAACCTCCCTCTCCACATTCAAAAGTGGGCGTATGAGCCTGCCTGCCTTTGGCTCCATAGCTTTCAAGCCTTGGCTGCCGCTGCCTCGAAACAAGTGCAAAAGCACAGTTTCCGCCTGATCCTGCGCATGATGTGCCGTGGCTATCTTAGCAGTTTCAGTGTTGCCGTAGCTATCAGCAATTTCATTTAACCAGCGGTAGCGGTAAAACCTGGCTGTTTCCTGCAGGTTTTTTCCCGTCGAAAGTTCGTTTATTGGCATAGTAGTGCTTACAAATATAATGCCGTGCTCCTCACAAAAAGTCCGCACAAAATCTTCATCACCATTCGCCGCTTCACCGCGCAAAGCATGGTTAAAATGCGCGGCCACCACCTTTATTTGCAGTTCATCCCGCAAACTGTGCAAGCCAAAAAGCAGCGCCATGGAATCCCTGCCGCCGCTTGCACCTACTACAACGGTATCACCCGTATTCAAAAGCTTATACCTTTTTAAATTCTTTTTTAGCTCCTTGAGCATAGCGCCCCCTAAAATAAAAAAGCTTGGTTTTATTATACCAAGCTTTTTCTATATTTATAGGCAATTCTCCTGCTAAAAAATCAATATTTTAAGCCGCGCCCACGGCGGCAACCAAAATTGTTATATCATCGCGCATCCTGCCACCTGAAATAGACACGGTTTTGGAAAGCAAATATTCCGCCAGCATTTGCGCATCTTTGATGTCAGTATCCGCCAAAACATTGGTTAACCACTTTATATCTATTTTACTGTCAGCATCCAAAAGCCCATCGCTTGCCAGGATTATCATATCCCCATTTTGCAGCTGCTTCAGGTACTGTTCCTTTTCCACCTTGGCCAACATACCAACCGGCAGGCTTTGAGCGCGCACTGTTTCCACCTTATGGCCTCTTTTGATAAAACTGGGCGCGCCGCCGGTTTTAATGAATTCCGCTTCGCCGCCGTAAAGATCTATAATGCACATATCTAACGTAACAAAGGATTCCTCCTTGCCCGAAAGCATCAAAACGTGGTTTACCGTATCTATGGCGTTGTCCTTGCCGAAGCCCGCTTCCAACAAACGAGAAAGCATATTCACCGCCGTGCCCGACTGCATAGCCGCCTGTAATCCTACACCCATACCGTCGCTTATCATCAAAAGTTGTTTGCCTTCCTCCAATAACAGGCTGCTGCCACAATCACCGCAAATACCCAGGCCGTCTTTGGCAAGCTGAGCTTTGCCTATACTGATTTTTCTGGCTCCCGCCTCTAAAAGGCTAAAGCGACAGCGTTCACCACAAGCGTTATTGCAGCTTGCTTCCTGCACACGAAAGCTCCTGCCCAAAATTTTGGAACACTCGTTTTCTATCAAATCACGGCAGTAATTTTCACCCGGGCAATCCTTCAAACCCACCAATAAGTCCAGGGTTTTATTGCTGATGTGCGAAACCTGCACAGCCTCTACCGTTAAGCCGCGGCTGGCTAAAGCATTTGCCAAATGGCCTTCTATAAGGCCGCGCTCACCATCCATACTGCTCATTTCCCTGGCTATGTTTTCCAAAACCTGGGCTGTACCTTCCAACTGAGCCGCCAAAAAAAGCCTGGTACCCATTCTTTGGCTTTGCCAGTAATTACTGCGGCAATAAAGCTCGTAAAGGCAATTCACCGTAACCACAAGCTCTTTTAAATGCGGACAGCGTTTTTGAAAATTAGCGGGCGCATCCTTTACTTTGGCTATGCCATTTTTTTCCGCAACCTGAAAAAGCTCCATTACACCACGATAGGTTTCCTCCAGACTTATAGTCCAGCAAACTTGCCTAATGGAGCATTGCTCGCATACCTTGTTGCACAAATGGCTCAACACCATATTGATGTTTTCCCTTTCATCGGGCTTATCTTTATTAGCCATCAGCTTACAGTCATCACCCAGTTCGCGGAAAATCCAGGCCGTATTTTTAAGCCTGCGCGCGGATAAGCGCAAAAGCCTTTGCCCCTTATCCTCCGCCGCGCTTTTTAAGCCAACATTGCTAAAAATATTGTTACCGCGCTTCATCAGCTTGGACGGAATGGCAAACAGTAAAATGCCCGCAATAAGTGAAGCCACAAGCTGCCCCCTTATGGCAGAAGGGTTGACTAAATATAGGGAAAGCATAATGTTTCCCAACAGGAAACCTGCAACCACCCCTAAACGCCCAAACGCGTTAAAAGCACCCGCAAGCAAGCCCGAAAAAGCGTAAATACCCACTGTGGAAGGCGCGGCCGCCAAAGACAGGCTAGGTACTATACCCATTAAAGCACCTACCCCCGCACCTGCTCCCGCACCGCCCCAAAGAGCTGCCAGCATCACCAAAAAACGGCTGGCCATATCTGCTATCTCAATACCGCCCACGCTAAAATCACCAATTCCGCTTATGCCTCCCAAAAGTACCACAAAACAGCAAACCAGCTCATCTACAGAAAGCCTCTCCTCGCGTTTAAGCTTTTTTACAGCCAAGCAGGCTATCATCATTATTAAACTTAAGCCGGCCGCAAACAAGCTCTCAAAAAAACTTATCATCAGGCTGTAGGTGGTAACCCCCGTAAAAATAAGCCCAACCGCTTTTACACTGGCCACTATGGCTATAGTTGCAGCAGGCACGATGAACCATTGTTTTTTGCTGTCCAGCCTGTAAAAATAAAATACAGAGGCCAATATAAAGCAAATCAACAAATAAGAAAAACCCGTCATACCCAATACCGTAAAATAACCCAACATCACAGAAAGCAAAACAAAGCCCGCAAGCCGCGGAAAATAAAGGCTTACGGCAACCACCATGGCAATTCCGAAAGGATAAAGTCCTGCCAAAATTTCCGCTCTGCCCAAGGTGAAACCCAAAAGTAAAAGTAAAACATCTTTATATGTAATACCTTGCACAAAAGACATGCTTTTGGATTTATCGGCTTTATCATTGGAAGGCAGTGCCGCGGCTCCTGCCGCATTTTGAGCAGCACCTTTAAGGGTTGGCCTACCCGGGGTTTTAACAGTAACCTTAGGCACAGCTTTAGGTTTAGTTGTTTCCGTATGGTTAAGCAGTATATCCGTAAGCCCCTTGGGCGGGGCTATTTCCTCTTCCTTGCGTTTAAATGGATAAACATGAGGATTTTCCGACACATTATCACCGCCCGGCTTGATTTTATTTAATTATAAATCGAAACAGGCGCAAAACTTGTCAGTTTAGGCATTGCTATGCCAACTAAATTGCGACATATTAATAAAATTAAGCCCTAAAAATAAAATTCCCCGCAATAAGCCAAAAAACCGCACAAACAAATAAAAAGCCTGCTTAAACATTCAACCTAACCGAAAACCATACCATAATACTAAAATTTTTTGGATGTAAGCCTAAATATACCCCTTAAAAAAAGCTAAAAATGCGCGATATACAATTATATAGAATCTATCTTACGCCATGGTTCACAAAGCGGCAGCCAACAGTGTTCTTTGATTCTTACTTGTTTGTATCTATTCTCACAAAACTTAAGAATTTACGGAAATTTTGGCGAAGATAATCTTAAAACCAGCAGTTTTACACAAAATATAACAATATTGAACAACTTATAAAATTCTTTGCAGCTAAAGGAGATCTTTTTATGGATTTCTCTCTTATTATTGGTATATCAGTTGGCTTAGGCATGATCCTTTTAGGTTATGCCATGGAAGGTGGGCAGTTAATGGCCCTGTTGCTTTTACCTCCCTTCTTTATAGTAGTTGGCGGTACTATAGGCGCCACTATGGCTTCTTTTTCACTTAGGGATATTTTAAATGCCCTAAAGGCACTGAAATACAGTTTTTCTAAAAAATCTCAGGGCGACCCCAATTTGGTTATAGCAAAAATTTCCGAGCTTTCGGAACTGTGCCGCCGTGAAGGCCTCTTGAAAATAGAAGAAAAACTAAATGACCCCGAATTGGATTCCGATGAATTCCTCTTCCTGAAAGAAGGCCTGATTTTAGTTCTGGAAGGCAGGCAGGAGGAGGAGATCCAGTATATACTGGATTCAGATATACGAGCTTTTAACCTGCAAAAGCAAATCGAGATCAGTGTTTTTGAAAATGCCGGCGGTTTTTCACCAACCATGGGGGTTTTGGGTACGGTTATGGGCCTTGTACACGTACTTGCGGATATGAGCGATGCCCAAAAACTGGCCGCCTCCATTGCTACAGCTTTTATTGCCACACTTTACGGAGTTGGCATTGCCAATATTTTTTTCCTGCCTATAGCCAATAAATTAAAGTCAGACTTGAAACGCCAAAAAATCCAAAGAGAAATGATCATGGACGGCGTTTGTATGCTGGCCAAAGGCGAGGCCTCGCGCAATATCACGAACCAGCTTTCCCTGTATTTCCAAGCCTTCCCTGATGGCAGCAAAAAATACAAGGAAGGCATACTCAATTAGAAGGCATACTTAATCGGCCTGTAAAATACCATAAAGGAGTATATTATGAAAAAAATCCGCCATGAAGATGAACCGGAAAAAGAAAACAGTGAACGCTGGCTGCTTACCTATTCCGACTTAATAACCCTGCTATTGGCTTTGTTTATCATTTTATACACCATGAGTACCATTGATATGGTAAAACTACAAAAGCTTTCAAATGCACTTAACGAGGCTTTTAACGGTAATCAGGCTTTTAACGGCACCCTAGAAACACCTACACCCGAATCCATCAGTGATTATAAAGAAGGTAGTGAAGAAGAAATACAGGCAGCTTTAGCAGCAGCGGAAACAGCACTTGAGGAAACAGGTTCTGTTGATGAAATTTATACCGAATTAAAAAATTATATTCAGGAGAATGGCCTGGGTGATAAAGTAGAGTTGCAAAATACAAATACTTATATAAGAATAAGCTTAAAAGATATGTTTCTATTTGTGCCCGACAGTTCCGTAATGCTGAATCAAAGCAAGCCTGTATTAACTAAAATAGAAACCGTTTTAGCAAAGCTTTATCAAAAGATAGACCATATAACCATAAGCGGCCATACAGCCGACCCCGCCAATGATGGTGAGGAAAGCAGTGCCATAGCCTGGCAACTTTCCACCCAGCGCGCGGTTACCGTATTAAATTACCTGGTAGAGAAAGGCCTGCCCCAGTATAGGCTTTCCATTGCCGGCTATTCCCATTTTGATCCCATTGCCACAAACGAAACCGAAGAAGGACGTGCTAAAAACCGCAGAGTGGAAATAACCATTTTCAAGAATATACCCCTTGATACTACCAATACCGCACCCACAACTTCGGATGATTTAGAAAAAACTGAAAGCAAAACAACAACTACAGATAAAACTACAGAAAATAAAACAAACAAATATAAAATAACCGAAAGCACAAAAACTTCTTCAGATTAAGAATAAAAATACTTATTTAGGCAAATGAGCTCCTTTCTATTAAGTTTCATCTCATAAAATCTCTCTTTTAAAACCTACTAAACACACTCTTACTTAACCCAAAGGCTTCCCTTTTATAAAAGGGAAGCCTTTGGGTTTTATAAAACAAACAAAATAACAAACAATATTTTTAACATAAAATATCTTGGAATACTTGTATATAAAACATATTTTAATCATAAGGCCCTGTTTCCACTTTTTATGCAAAAACAGGGCCTTATTTTAATCCTATAAAATTTTTTTGTTTTAATCTAATAGAATTTCTCTGGCATAATTTTCATAAGCAACGGGCGGAAGCTTATGGATAATTTTACTTAGTTTTTTATCCAACGCATAAATATTTTGAATATATGAAACCATTTCGGTTACACAAGCAACAAAAACCTCCTTACCTTTTATATAAAAAGGCAGGCTATAAATAAGAGCTCCTTCTTTTATTATATTTATTTAAGTATTCGGCCTTGTTTTTATAATAAAAGTTTTTTAATGGCTTGTATTGTATAATATAACCGCCTTTTATAATTAAGACCAATTATAATAAATATATTTATAGAAAACAAACCATCTCTTATAGCAGAAATAGAAATTTCTTAATTTTATTTATATTATTTCTGATTTTAACAAAAAAAATACCAATATTTTTTGATAGCATTAAAAAATATTGGTATTTAAATGAAATTCTTAGAAAACAACAATTCATAGTAAAAATTTTTAATATTTAAATTTTTATAATAAGTTTTAATTAAAAAAGTTTATAATACATAAACATTAGGCTTTATTTATTAAACCTTTTGGCAAGCCAAGCGCCCAATAAATAAACAGCCGCTAAAATCAAAACCAAACTGGCAAAACCATAATGTTCCACAATATCGTCAAGCCAAGTACGTTCATCTTGAGGATTTACTTTGCCATAATCCATATCCTCCTGAGTTACCGTTTGCATATTTAGTTTATCAGCACATTTTATGTAGCTTATAGAAGTACCATCATGCAGCAGTATGTTCTCTTCATCAAAACCACTTACCACTTTTTGGCCATCGCTTTGAATAAAAAGCTGAATAGCGTAAAGATCCGCAAGCTGTGTAAGCGGCGTGCCCTTAGGCACCATCACCAACGCCCTTTTATAAACACTGTCATCCAGCTTATAGGCACCATAGGCTATTTCATAGGTATCATCCTTAACCACATCAAGTGAAAGCACTACTTTATCCCCTATTTTGGGAATAAGCCAGCCCTGCCATTTTTCATCATAGCTGTAAGTAAAACCCTGTACGGTGATTTTATTTTTTAGTTTGGGAGCCTCGTAATTCGGTACAATACCGTTTACGCTTACAAAGGTATGTGTGGGATAAACAATAAAGCTGCCGTCCCTTTTGCTGTCGGCCACTTTACCTATTATCAAGGCGTCCTGATCATTGCCCAGAAAACGGGTTAAGGTATCAGCAGCCAAAGCTGTTGCGGAAAAAACCAAAATCAGCAGCAAACTTAAACCAAAAGCCATCCAAGTTCTCTTTTTCAAAATAAGCCAACTCCTTTTGCAAAATATGCACCTTTATTCCTGAATCCTTTTAGGCGGTTTAGGCCCAAAATATTGGTAAAGGGTGGTTTTGATCATACCGTTATACAGTTTTCGGCGTTTATCCGCTCTTCTGCCGAAAATCCACTCAAAATCGGGATGGCTGGTAATGATGCTGTAAGACCATGTATCCAAACAGCTCATCGCCACACCCATTTCCTTATATAAAATTTCTACTGATTTTTTATCCTCAAGCCTTTCCCCATAAGGGGGGTTGGTAACAATAAAACCATATTTATCATGGCTTTGCAGGTCTCGTACATCCCGCTCCTGAAAATGGATATACTTGCCCACACCCGCTAAAACCGCATTTTCCCTGGCTGTTCTTAAGGCTCTGAAATCAATATCGTAGCCTTGAATCAAAAACTGCCTATCGTGTTTTTCCAAGTCTTTGAATTCGGTTCTGGCATTTTCCCATTCCTTTTTAGCTATGAAATCCCAGGTTTCGGCACCAAAACTCCTATTGATACCGGGGGCTATACTCAAACCCTTCATGGCAGCTTCAATGAGGATGGTACCACTGCCGCACATAGGGTCTATCAAGATTCTATCCCAATGCCATGGTGTTAAATCCAGCATAGCGGCCGCTAAAGTTTCCTTGATGGGCGCCAAATTGCTGTTGGCACGGTAGCCCCTTTTATGCAGGTTGTTACCGCTGGTATCCATATAAATGCTGAAAATATCCTTATGCGCAAAAACATGAATGGGATAACGAGCCCCATTTTCCGTAAACCATTCTATACAATATTTTTGTTTAAGTTTTTCCACCACCGCTTTTTTTACTATTGCTTGAATATCTGAAGTGCTGAAAAGTGTTGATTTTACGGAATTGGCCTTAGCCACAGGAAATTCCCCATTTTGGGGTATAAAATCCGCCCAAGGCAAAGCCTTGGTTTTTTCAAAAAGCTCGTCAAAGGTAAAGGCTTCAAATTCGCCCACTTTCAGCAAAACCCGTTCAGCCGTACGCAAAGCTATATTAGCTCTGGCTATGGCAAGTTCATCACCGTAAAAATCCACCCTGCCGTCTATGGTTTTGGCTATTTCATAACCCAAATGTTTGATTTCCCTGCCAACTATGGCTTCTACCCCAAAATTACAGGGTATAGTTAAAAGCAGCTTTTTCATATATTCTCCTTATACTTACTATATTCAACTATTATTATAATTTCTCTTGCTTTTATTTTTGCCTATTCGCTTAAATAAAATGCCCTCTTCCAAAAGCAAATTTTTAAGTGTGGATCGGCTTATCCTCCGAAGCATAATCCAAGGTTTCCAAAGGCAAATCCTTCTTCTTAAGTTTGCTTTCAATAAAAGTACGGGAAAGCGCATAAATCACAGCCATGGTTGGTACACCTAAAACCATACCCAAAAAACCAAAAAAACCGCCGCCCACCAAAATAGCAAAAATAACCCATAAGGAAGAAAGCCCTGTGGAAGCACCAAGGATTTTGGGCCCTAAAATATTACCGTCGAACTGCTGTAAAATCAGCACAAAAACAGCAAACCATAAAGCTTGCATGGGGTTTACCACAAAAAGAATAAAAATGCTGGGGATAGCACCTATAAACGGGCCGAAGAAAGGTATGATATTGGTAACACCTATAATAACGCTAATCAAAACCGCATAGGGGAAATCCGCCAAATACATAAATACAAAACAAATACAGCCTATGATGAATGAATCCAAAATTTTACCAGCCAAAAAGTCTATAAAAGTGCGGTTGCTTTGCCTGCTTATTGCCAAAACTTTGGTAACAGTATCCCTTTCCCACAAGGCATAAAGCATTTTCTTTACTTGGGCGCAAAAACGCTCTTTGCTGAACAACATATAAATAGCAACTATTATGCCTATTAAAACATTCAATAAGCCGGAAGTAACATTCCTGGAATATTCCAAAATGATTGGTATATAATCGGTTAGCTTATCGGCCATAGTATCCATGAGCTTGTCCCATTCATCCACATAGGTTTGCACAATGGCACTGCTGATATTGTACTTATCTATTAAAAAGCGTACAAAATTTTCCGCATTATCCGCATATTGGCTTATATTGGAAACAAAAATACTGAAGTTATTGGCAAGCTGTGGCAATAATACCGAAAAAAGCAAGGCTATGATAGCCAAAGAAAGTATTATTACAATAAAAATAGAAAGCACACGTTGGCTTTTGAACTTACCCTTTTGAGCAAATCTGTATAAAAATTTTCTTTCAATATAGTTTAGAGGTACGGATAAAAGATAAGCAAAAGCAAAACCGTAAATAAAAGGGGCAAGTATATGCACAAGATGCCCAAAAAAACCCTCTACACGGGCCCAGTTCAAAAATAAAAAGTACAGGCATATGCCAATAAAAACCACTATGCTGTTAGCCACTATTTTAGCACGCATATCACAGGTTATTTCCTGCTTCACTATAGGTATTTTCATAAGCATACACCCACTTTTATAAATCTTTATAACTTTATAATTATAACATAGCCGCTCAATATTTACTAATATTAATATAACATATCCGCTGTGGTTTTATTTTGCAATATGGCCAAATAGTTTTGGGCCTCTTTTTTCGCGGCGGTAAGGTTTAGGCTTTGATAATTACCACACTCCACAGGGCTGTTACCGGGCATTTCCCCATTATAAGCAATTATCTTTTTAAGTATCTTTTTGATAACTGACAGCACCTTTTCATGCTCGGCATTGCGTACCAACAAATAAAAACCTGTTTGACAACCCATAGGGCCAAAATAGATAACATCGTTTTTTATTTCACTGTTCCTTACCATGGTGGCAAAAAGATGCTCCATGGAATGCATAGTGTAATGATCCATCAATTCACCTGTATTCGGTTTTCTGGTACGCAGGTCATAGGTAGTTATGTCGCCATCTATGCGTGAAATATAAATACCTTCATTCAAGACAGTATGGTCTACAGTAAAGCTGGCTATTCTTTCCATAGCTTTCCCCTCTTTACAAAAAAATATAGGAGCATATATATGCTCCTATATTAATTATTCATTTAATCAAAAATACCTGCTTAAAATCAGTCTTTTACGGGAAAATACCTGCTGGTAGCTCCGTAATCGCTATAATCGCTTATATAATTTACATTTATGCTTATATTATTATTCGGCAAGATAAAGGAATTATACTCATAAGCCTTTTCTGTATAGCTTTCCTTCAGGATCTTGGCTATTTCAGCTTTATCTTTAATTGTTTTTACCTCAGCTCCTATAGCTTTATCCTCCACTGTAGCCATAGGCCCAGCCATGCCTTGAGCATCTAGAGCCTTTTGCTTTTCAAGCATAGCCTCATTATAAACAGTAGAATCAGTAATATCCACAGAAACCACATTTTCCGCATTTGCTTCAAATACCTGTAAATCAAGGCCCAATGCCTGCAATTCCTTCAGCGTATTCTTAAAGCTTGGGTAAATTGGGTAATAAACACTGTAGGTAAAGCTTTGGCCTTTTTCCAAAACTATATTCCTACCCTTTATCATGGGATGATCAGGTGAAAGCAGAACCATAATCTCTACCGTACCTATAGGCATGGTAGTTTTCATAACATTGCTGTCCAATGCCAATAATTCTTCTTTATAAGTGTTATAGAGCTTTTGACGTGCTATTAGGTTAAGGCTCTCTAGGTTAAAATTATTTTCAGAAGAAGAACCCTCAAAAGCAATAATATCACCTATAACTATATCCTCAATATTTTTGTTAAAATCACTGTAAATCTGGGTTTTATAGGCATTCGTATCCACAACTTGGCTTATTTCATCCATAAGCAAATCAGTAGGCCTATAACTGTAATAGCGTTTTACCTTGTTGCCATTTTCCAAAGTATAGATCACACCAATGGATGTATTGCTGCCCCTGTAAATATTACCCCAATTATAGTCCATATAATCATGATAAACATCTGCTTCGGGGTCTTCCGTCATTTGCACCGCTTTTGCAGTCAAAGCCAGAACTTTGGCAATATCGGCTTCCTCTGTAAAAGCAATAAGCCTGTTCCTATTATCATCATTATAGTAACGATAATTAAAATTATAGGATCTGTTTTCGGCAAATTTATTAAAATATTCCAAATCTAGCTCAATTTTATTAACTTGCTCCGCTTTGGGCTGGTAGGCATCATACTTAGTTAAATCAGCTACAGGTACGGCCATTATACAGGCAAAAACCACCGCAAAAACCGCCAGGCTTACCCAATTTTTCTTGATGGCCTTGAAGTCAAAAGCATAAATAATTTCGATGATACGGCTTGAGATTACACCCCCGCAAACAAAACCGAAATAAAGCCAGAAATGACCTTCATCCGTGTTGCTTACTTCATAAAGCATCAAACCAAAGCCCACCGCACAAATAGCAATAACAGGGTATTTGAGTATTGGTTTTACCCATTTGAAAGCTATGGCGGAACCCGCTTTTTCAGAAGACCGCTTTTTGTATAAAAACAGGCTCAAAACAAAAGCCACAGCCGCAAACACAAACAGGCTTAGCGCATCAGCCCAATCTAAAGCATATTGATAATTATCGATCATCACATACCTAAGTAATGGTGAAACATAGGTTAGCAATTTCTCGGTATCGAACAAAGCACCGTAAAAGTTTTCATAAAAGGTATTCATTAGCCAAGTATATAAGCCTATAAACAAAGGACCTATACCTAGGAATATGCCCGCAACCAAAAAGTTTACCACCACATTACCCGTGATCACCGCGGCCAATACTACAAAGCTGTAAATAGCCAAATAGCCCAAAAGGTGAATGCCAATTCCTGCAAAAAAGATACCCCAATCCAAATAGCTTAAAATACCGTTGCCTGCCAATACAACTAAACTTAAAATTACAGCAAGCAAATAAGGTAAAAGCAGGTTGAATATGCCTGCCAAATAATTATTTACAAAAAGCTTGCTGCGGCTTATAGGCAAGGAATGGTAAAAATCCACCTTCTTTTGGGAATGGATGAAGGAAAATATCACCAAACCACAAACTATGGCAGCAACCACAAAAATAAATTTAACTAAAGCATTATTCGGTTCAAAAGCATATATTGTCAAGGCATTCCATTGAGTAGTAATACCCACTACAGATGTTTGGATTTTCAAAGCCAATGCAACCGGCATGGCAAAGAACAGGCTCAAAAATATTAAAGTAGGGAGCCAAACAGTTCTTCTGACATAACCAAAAATCATGCCGAAATCAATAAACTTAGACGATGAGCGATTTGATGTCATAGCCTGTAACCTCCGTTTCGCTTATAAATATCTCTTCCAAGGTCAAGGGCAGTATTTCCATGAAAACGGGGTTTTTACTATTAAGTGCCGCCGCCGCTTCCTTTTCTTGTCCTCTCACTACAATGGTATAAAGCGAGCCACGCTTATCCAGGCTGATTATTTCAAGAGAGGGGAAGCTTTCCCTGGTTATTTCCTCATTGAATACCGCCTGTATTTTGTGGATGCCCAGCTTCATATCCTCCAAATCGTGGGATAACAGCATTCCGCCTTTATGTAAAAGACCTATGTGGTCGCAAATATCCTCTAATTCACGTAAGTTATGGGAAGCAATGATGGGCGTCATTTCCCTATCCGCTATATCGCCGGCGAAAATACTTTTTACAGCCTGGCGCATCACGGGATCAAGGCCGTCAAAGGTTTCATCGCAGAATATGTAATCCGTCATGGCAGATACGGCACAAATAACAGATACCTGCTTTTTCATGCCCTTGGAAAAAGTGTTGATTTTTCTTTTGGGGTTCAAACCAAAGGATTGCAAAAGGCTGTCAAACCTGTTTTTATCGAATTTGCGGTAAATATCCGCATAATAATTGCGCATATCATTGGGAGTACAATTACTGAAAAAATACTGGTTATCCGAAATATAAAAGCAACGTTCCTTAATGGCTATGTTTTCAAATACCCTTTCTCCATCTATGGTTACGGTACCGGCATCCTCTGCCAAAATACCGCATAAAAGCCTTAACAGGGTAGATTTCCCGGCGCCATTCGTGCCGATAAGGCCAAATACAGAACCCTTTTTTATATCCAGCGTTATATTATCCACAGCTAAAATATCGCCAAAGCTTTTGGATACTCCGTTCACAACTATCATTTGCTTGCCCCTCCTTCTGCCTGCTTGTAATATTTTTCGCACAAGCCAAGCAAAACCTCAAGCTTAATACCTAGACTTACGGCACGTCTTATTTGTTCCCGAAAGCTTTCCAGGTAGTCGGCTTGCTTTTGCTCTCTTACCGCTTCACTTGGTTTTGCCAAAAAACTGCCCTTACCGGCTACGGAATAAATGATGCCGCGGCGTTCCAATTCATTATAAGCGCGCTGGATGGTGTTAGGATTTATAGAAAGCTCTACCGCCAAACTTCTTACGGAAGGAAGCTGTTCATCCGCCGACATCAAACCACTTGCCGCCAAATCTTCAATACGGCTGATAATTTGCTGATAAATAGGTTCTCTGCTTCTGTAATCTATAGTTATCATAGCTGCTCCTTTCTTAAATTTATTTTATAAAACCGCCTTATGTGTACTAAGTATGTTAATACAGTTAGAGTATATCACTGCTTTCTATTAATGTCAACAACTTCCAAAAATTTTTATTTTTAAACCAAAACAAAAAACCGCCTCTGTACAGGAGCGGTTTTGTTATATTTGTATCAAAATCAATTAAACCTAAAATAAAAGGCTTTAATCCATAGCCAAATATTCGGAAGCCACAATACTATTTAACAATTCCTGTAAATAGGCTTTACTGAAATTGGGCTCTTTAGCTTTAATGCCATGCTTGGATGCCAATTCTTCGGTATAATCCGCAAAAGGCAATATCCTTACTTTTTTATAACCTGCGTCATAATGAGTAACAAGTGGAACGAACCTGCCGTTTTGCACTTTTATTTCACCCGTATCGGGGCTGTAGATTATTTCAGCTTTCAGCATACCTCCCAGCATGGTTGCCTTTTTATTTTGGGAGGATATAAAATTACCCAGTGAATAAGCCACTAAAGTTTGTTTACCGTTCACACCTGTTAAAACAGCCATTTCCTGTATAACATGGGGGTGGGAGCCAACCACTATATCCACACCCAAATCCGCCAGATACTGCGCCAGCTCACGCTGTTCGGCAGTAAGCTCGGTTTGGTATTCATTGCCCCAATGCATACATACTATAACCACATCCGCCGCTACCCGGGCCTTGGCCACATCATAGGCTATTTTATCCTTATCTATCAAAGCAACTTCCATTTCACTATCCCTAGGCAAGCTGATGCCGTTGGTTCCGTAAGTATAGGCCAAAAAAGCAACTTTAACGCCCTGCTTTTCCAATATATGCGTGCTTTCCGCCGCTTCTTCATTCAAATAAGCACCTGCTACAGCCACATCACTGTACTGCTGCCAGTATTCCAGGGTAGCTCGCATGCCCTTGTAACCCTTGTCTAAAATATGGTTATTGGCATGAGAAATCAGGTTAAAACCCACACTGTGCAGAAAGTCCCCCAGCTCCTGCGGGGAATTGAAAGCAGGGTAAGAGGAAAGGCCAAGCTTTGTGCCGCCCAAAGGTGTTTCCTGGTTTATGCAAACCAGTTCACAGCCTTGTATCAATGGTAAAACCGCCCTGTAGGATGGCTCAAAATCAAAACCCTCGCCGCCTGCCGCCTCCTTGGCACCTCTATAAACAGGGCCGTGAATCAAATTATCGCCCACCGCCGCAAAACTCAGCACTATATCAGCCTTTGGCCCGGGCTCAACTACAGGCACATCAGGTTCTTTGCTAAAATCATGGCAGGCAGATACTGCCGTAATTATTGCCAAAAACAATAATAACAGTAGTATAAGACCGCTTTTTTTAAATCTTTTAAGCTTTTTTATTTTTATCACCCCAAAACCTGGGCCTTAAAGCCTATATGGGTTTTTTTATTTTTATGATCAATGCCTTAGCGTCATTATCCAAAGCAAAGGCGTTGGCTTCATCGGTATCCAAATGCAGGTCCAAGGCATAGGCATCACCCACACGGGCCAATATATCAAACATACAGCCTGCTTTGCCGTTGCCTTTCACATAAATATCAACCAAGTCCTTATCCTGAATAGCTCTTTGCGCTGCTTCCGCCGTACTTAAATGCAAGTGGGTTTTGGCTATGATAACGCCCCTCTCCAAAATAACATAGCCCTTGGGGCCAACCAAAACAGCGCCTTCCGTGCCCTCCAAATTGCCCGAATCCCTAAGCGGTGCGTTAAAACCCAGTTTTCTAG
>DGYV01000056.1:48134-56668 GCA_002398485.1 Peptococcaceae bacterium UBA4997
AAACCCAGTTTTCTAGCATCGGTTTGGGATAGTTCCACCTGGCTTTCTTTACGAGCAGGCCCTAATATCCGTACATGCTCCAAACTGCCCTTATGACCTACCACCTGCAAAGTTTCCTCACAGGCAAACTGCCCGGGCTGGGACAATGGCTTAGTAGGGTGCAACTTTGCGCCCTTTCCGAATAGAACTTCTATGTGCTCTTCTGTTAAATGCACATGATGATTGGAAATACCTACAGGCACCACCATAAGGTTGTCTTCATTTTGTAGAAGGCCGGTGTCTATTTCTGCTTGATAAATCATATTAAGCCCCCTTACAGTATTAAACTTATGTCAAATATCAAAACTATACTTATTATATAGCATTTATTTTATTGCCACAACCCTAAGCTTGTAAAGCCTTGGGAAATTTTTGCCCATTTTCTGTATAGTCATTACTTAACAGACGACACCAATGGTCCTTGGGTTCCGCAAACTCAGTCATTAAAAATTCCAGTAAAAACAGGGCTTTACTTTCTAAATTCAGCTTGCCGCTTTCATAGCTTGCTTTACCCAGCCTTGTATAAAACTGCAAAGCCCCTACCCCATAGCCTAAGACAGCATCAGCCAAAGTATGCTTGAAAAACCCACCATTATAATATTGCTCTATACCATATTCCGTCCACATCAGCTCACAAATATCCGCATAACTAAGCCAGGGGGTGGCTAAAACCTGGTATGGCGGCTGTTTTTGCCAAATCAAACCAAAATCCTTGGCTGCTTTGGCCAAAACCGTACCGGGCAGTATCTTTAAAAAGCCCAGCTGCAAATAATGCGGCTGCATGGCATAAAGCTCGTTAAAGCCTGCAGCAAAACTTGTCATATCCTCAAAAGGCAGGCCGGCTATCAAATCCAAATGTACATGGATGTTATCCGCTTCGATTAGCCTTTGCAGAAAGTGTTTGTGCTTTTGCCAAAGATTATGCCTGCCTATTGCTTTTAAAGCTTCAATGTTCAAGCTTTGCACGCCTGCCTCCATTTGCAAAAAGCCCTTGGGTGCACGGCAAAGCAGGCCTACTATTTCTTCATTCAACAGGGAGGGTTCTATTTCCAAATGGAAATTGAGCTCGGGATAGCTAGGTGCCAATTCCAGTAAAAACCGCAAAATTTCCTTGGCTCTTTTCAAATCCGCATTAAAAGTACGGTCAATAAATTTTATTTGTTTTACCCCGCCTGCCGCCATTTTTAAAATATCTTGCTTTACCAGTGCAAGCTCACGGTAACGCGGCGGCTCCTTGGCAGATAAGCAAAAATAACAGCCAAAAGGGCAACCCCTACTGCTTTCATAATAAACTATTTTATGTTTAAACATTTTAAGATCCGTTTCCTCATAAATAAACGGCTCTTGGGATAGATCCACAAGCGGTGCAGGGGGATTTGCTATGATTTGCCCATCTTTACACCAAAACAGGTTGGGCACCTTAGCTAAATCAGTTTCTGCCGCTAAAGCTGTTAAAAGCGCTGGCAAAGCAATTTCACCCTCGCCCGTCAGTATATAATCAACACTGGTTTCTTCTGCCAGCCAATGGCCGCTTTCACCATACATTTCACTGCCGCCCCAAACGATCACCGCTTCGGGCATCACAGCTTTTAGGCTTTGGCTAAGCCTGCGTACCAGCTCTATATTCCAAATATAGCAGGAAAAAACCAGCCTTTTGGCACCCATTAAATAAATATCCCGCAAAATTTCACTAAAAGGCATGTTTACGGAAAATTCAACGGTAGATAAAGAAACCGCCCTGCGCCTGCAAGCCAAGCTCAAAATAGCCAATGCAGGGTTAGTATGAGTGTAGCGGGTATTTATGCCTATAAGCAAATTTTCTGTTTTAGCTGCCATAAAAAACACCTACCTTACCTGCCTAAAGAAGAAGAGCCGTTTGCGGCTCTTCTTCTTTAAAATCATTATCCGGCTGTTTTATTTAGCCTATTGCTTGGTATATTCTCCCTCTTTTCTTTCTTTGCCCAGAAAAAACAAGGCTACCGTGCCCGGGCCGGAGTGAGAGCCTATAACAGGGCCCACAAGATTAAGGAAAACCATTTTGGGAGCATATTTCTTTTTTATCAGATCAGCCAAATAAGTGGCGTCTTCCAGGCAATCACCATGGCTTATAAAAATATATTGTTCAGAGGGGTTTTCCACTCTTTCCTCAAATTTTTCAAACAGGGCATTCAAGGATTTTTTCCTGCCGCGTTCTTTGGAAACGGGAACCAAACGCCCCGGCCTGTCCATCCACATCACGGGCTTTATGCTAAGCATAGTACCCAATAAAGCGGTAGTTGCGGATATCCTGCCGCCTCTTTTCAAATGGTTTAGATCATCTACTGTAAACCAGTGGTTAAGCCTTAATTTATTTTGCTCAAGCCAGCCTAAAATTTCCTCTTTGCTTTTGCCTGCTTCCTGCATTTCCACAAGATAATAGGCAAGCAAGCCCTCGCCCAGGCTTGCGGCAAAAGTATCCACCACTGTAATATCCGCCTCGGGGTATTCTTGCTTTACTTCTCTCAAAGCTGTATTTGCCGCTTGAAAGGTACCTGAAAGCGCAGATGAAAAAGCGGGGTAAATTATAGGACGTCCCTCAGGGATGAGCCTTAAAAAAGTTTCCTTAAAAGTATGATTGTTCACCTGGGAAGTAGTTATCTGCTCGCCTTTGCGCATAGCTGCGTAAAGACGTTCACAGCTTTCAACCGTACTGTCATCATGATATTCCGTACCATGTAGGATATAGGATAATTCCACTCTTGCAATATCACCTTTTTTTTGGCGTTCCTTAAAATATTCAGCAGGCAAATCACAGCAAGAATCTAATATGATGATCGGTTTTGTCATTTGCATAAACACTTCCTTATCCCGTTATATTTTTTCTGTTTTTTATGTTATGCACTTTTTAGCTTATCCTTGTTAGAATAGTTTTTATACATAATAATTTTTGCTTTAATTTATGGCCTGTAAAATTGCCGCAACCCCTTGGGCTATGCAATCATCAGGTTTCAACTGTAAGTACCTTGTGATTTCATGATTGTAGTATGATATAGCATCTACCCTGTTATGAAAAATAGTTTCAATATCTGTTTTGCCTGCCCCCAAAAACAAATGCTCGCTGGCAACAGCAAGGGCTATATCCTCCAGCTCGGTTTCTTTGCTGTTTTCATCCTCAAGCCATAGGCTGTTTATTTCAGGAATACAATAAGTGCCGCCCCAGGCCTGTTCCTTGCCCCTAACAAAACAAGTAGTTTCAGGCATATCCAGTTTGATATTGGCCGCTTCCTCATCCTTGTTTTCTATGCCTGCAGAAATAAGTGATACCGCCAAGGTTCCTATATCCGTTTTTTCTCCGGAAATTTTGCGGGCTATATAATCAACCAGCATCTGGCGTGTATCCTGTTTTTCCCGGCTGTCTTTCGGGTTTAGGCAATTATCTGCAGTTTTTTGTACCATTGGGTTACCCTCCCGCAAATTAGTCGTTCAATAAGTGTGTCCTTTTTTTTCTGGAAGAATTGTTGATAAAACCGCGGATTATCTCCCGTTGCTCCCCGGAAATTTTAATTTTAGGCAATATATATTTTACCGCGTTGTTAACATTGAAAATGAAATACTTCTGGCTTTCTTTTATCTGATAAAATTCTTCCCATTTATATTTATGCCCGGTTTTTTTACCTGTGGCAGTAATACCTTTGGCAGTAAAAGTAATATGCTGATGTTTTTCCCAAGCTACATGACGATCGATCATTTTTTTACTTTGATTTTTAAGCATTAAAGGAAAAATAACCACAGGCATTGCTATGGCTGCTATCATCATGCCTATGGCAGTAGTGGAAACAGGTATTTGGGCAATGAACATGCTCCAAATCAACTGGAACAACAATACAAAACATAAGGCCATAGCTATAATGACCTTAGGGCTGGTATACATATAACGCATATTGGCGTCATAAAAATCGTCTTCACTTAAAAAATAATCAAGCCTAAGGTTTTTCACCTGTTCTTTTTCGGCATCGCCTGAACTTGCATTCCCCACATCGTCCTGCAAAAGATACTCCATGTCCTCAAGTGATTTTTTGGTTTTGGAAACTGCCATATTATCCTCCTTAAGCATAAAAATTTTGTCATAAAATTATTAATTCTAGATATGTCAAATATTATCCTTTTTTTGGGGATAATGTATAACCAACAGCAGGCCCTTAGTATGGTATATATGGCCTACTGAAACCGACATCACATTGCTTACCCCGCGGGCGGATGTAAAATGAAGCTCCTCTTTTTGTAAAGGATATTGAAATCCCTGTAAAGTAACACCCAAAACACTTTGGCTCAAGGACAAAAGGGATACCGTATCCCCTTTTTTACCCTCAAGCGTTAAATCACCCGTTGTCAAATAAGCCATAAAATCCTTATTTACAAAGGTTATGGCCATACCCTTTTCAGCATAAGGCACTGTAGTAAAAATATTGGCTAAAGTATGGTCAAGGCGGCTGCCGTAAGCCGCATAAATCTCCAATTTATCATACCCTCTTTTGGCGGCTTCACTAAGAGCCATTTCACCGTCCGTAAAATCCTTGGCGGCAGGGCAAGTGATGATCTCCACCTGTTTAGCCCTGCATTCGCTAAGCGCACGTGGGCTTATGGAATCCATATCTCCCAAAAGTAGGTTTGGCATAAGGCCCAATTCCAAAAGCATATCACAACCGCTGTCTGCCGCTATTAAATAAGATAGTTTTTTTATGCGTTCGGTAAGCTTTGGTTTATTAAATAAGCTACCACCCAAAAAAATACCGCAGTTTTGGTTTTTGGTTTCCATAAACAAATCACCGCCATTTTGCTTATTATAACATAAAAAAATACCTAAAACCATGCCACCGCAAGCAAAATAATTATACAGGCATACAAGAGCAATGCCCCGTCAATATCTGCTATATAAATATTAAAACATAGATTGCCACACCAGCTTCTGCCTACCCGCAATGATTATAAGCAAAATATACTAAAATTAATATGTTAGGGGATGATTCCAAAAACTTTTGTTCCAAATAAAAACCGTGCTCCTGAATAAAAACTGTCATCCTGAACGAAGTAAAGGATCTAAAGCTTTTTATTCCGCTCAGGATGACACAAATGTTTTCTTATGCAAGAACAGCTTTAAGCTGTTCTTTTTTTAGTATAGTTATTTTTCATTACCTATTGTTAAGTTCACAGGTACAGTTACATGGTTGCCCGAAGCATCCTTGGCGTAAACCTTTATTTTATTGGTATTGCTTGTAGCAGTCAATACCGCTTTGCCTTGGGCATCCGTGCTTGCGGTTTGTCCATCAAGCTCCGCCATTGCTCCCGCTAAAGGCTGCCAGCCCACAATAACAAAGTTGGTATCGAATTCCGCCTTGGTAACTGTAAGCTCTATTTTATCATCATTTTTATCCGCTTTTACAGCCATAGGAGCTAAATTATAATTATAAAATACTATTTCATCCAAACCTGCTATGGGATATTCGGCAACGCTTACGGCAGGCGCTTCATAAACCCCGTTTTTAACCGTATAAAAAACCACACCTTCCACACCCATTACTGAGTTTATAAAACTGTCTTTATAAACTACGTTTTCTTGCCCCACCGCCTGATTAAGCAAATCAATAGCATAAACAGAAGCTGAGGCATCGGTAATCTCATCAAAAACCACACCGTTCACACCCGCAACCCTTACCCGTACCATGTTATCATCTACCGCGGGAATATCATCGTTTAAGGTGTTTTGCTTAAGGATTGAGGGCAAGGCGGCCAGTGCTATAACCAAAACGGCCAACAAAAAACCAACAAGAATTTTCTTTTTCATAATAAAACCCCCTTAAATAAGGATATAATACTAAACCCTTTACTTTAGTATTTGCCGTACCTGTTGCTTATATTCCTCCACACCGGGCTGATTCAAAGGGTCTATGCCCTGCAAGCCGCTACTTATCAAACAGGCCGTAGCAAAATAAACAGCAAGCTTGGCCAAATAAAATGCGGAAAGCTTGGGCAAAAACAGCTTCAACTGAGGCACTCCCGCCTCATTATGGGCAGAAGCCGTCTGTTCCATCACTTTTTTTATCACCGCCGCCATATTGCTTACATCGCCCCAGCCTATCATCGTGGCGGTATCGGGGTGGGTAGGTAACCTGGTAGGGGCTTCCTCAAGCCATAATATGCTTTCAAATATATTACGAGGGCCTTCCCGCATATACTGGCCCAAAAAATGCAGATCATTCGTATATTCTGCAACTACAGGGTAAATACCATGGCCTTCCTTGCTTTCACTTTCCACATAAAGCTGACGCCACCAATTGCCAAAACCATTAAGGCAAGGCTCATAGGTTACCCAAAGCTCATTAGCATATCCTGCGTGATACAAAGCCGTGCGCCACAGGGCATATGAGGTAACAGGGCTTTCCTCACTTATAGTAATACCATATTCCTTTAAGCCTTCCTGAGCACCCGCCAAAATTTCATCTATATTTATACCCGCGGCGGCCATGGGCAATAAGCCTACGGCGGTAAACAAGGAATACCTGCCCCCCACGCCTTCGGGTATATAAAAACGGTTGTATTTTTCACCAGCAGCAATATTGCCCAAAGCACCGCCATTATTTTTTTTGCCCGTTACCGCATAAATACGGCGAGGAGCTTCCACATCGTATTTATCCTGCATCCAGCTGCGTACCACCCCGAAAGAAAGCAAGGTCTCAGCAGTATTGCCGGATTTGGAAATTACTATAACCGAAACATCCTTATGCTCCAGCTTTTCCAAAAGCGCCTTCAAATAATGGCCGCTGAAACTATGGCCTGCAAAATAAACAGGCATAGCTTTAGGGTTTAAGGCCTCTATAAAAGCTTTGGCACCACCCTGCGAACCGCCTACCCCCAACACCAAAAGTGCCTCAGATTCTTGTTGAATAGCCTGTGCCGAGGCCATGATCTGCAGGTAGGTACGCTCATCAGGCTGCACCACCTGCCGCAAAAGCTCAGGCTCAAGCTTAAGCCCAGGCAGCTTTTCATAAAGCTGCTTTACTCTTTTGGCATCAACAAAACGGCTTGCGGCTGCAAAATCCAGTCTGATCTTGTTCATAGGCTTCACCTCCTATTTTTTTTCACGAGGCATTTGTTTTTTTATATTCAACCGCTTGGCGGAATGATCCCAGCCCATATAAAAATTGATCCAGGAGGAAGTTTGGTATAAGTCCCAATTACAAGGATCCACTAAATATTTGGGAAGTTTTTCCCTATAGTTTTTCAGCCTGCTGTAAGCTTTCACATATATGCATTTGCGTTGGTTCGGATAAACCTCACACCAGCCATCTTGGCTGCCACCGCAGGCACCGTTGCGCTGATTTTTGGGGCAGCGGCTCATCGGGCAGGTATATGCGGTATCCATAAGAGCGCAATCACCACAATCCTTGCAATCATACATCATTACCTTGGCCAAATGCTCTATTTTAGTAAGCGGCTTGGCCCTTCTTCTGCCCTGTGCCGCACGGCAAACGGCAGATGCCGCACCGTAACAAGCGCGGTTAGGCTCAAAAATAGCCTTATGCACAAAACGGGATATCCTGTAAACACCGCCTACCTTATCATCCGTCTTACGAAAATCAACAGGGGTTTTGCTTTCTTTATTTAAACCCGTGGCGTTATCCAATTCATAACGGTAATAACCGCCCGCCACAGGATAATTCACATCCTTGATATAGCTTTGCCAACTTGGCAAAAGCTCTTCCCCGCGGGAAATTATTTGTTCCACTTGTTCATATTTAAGGTTAAAACCACCTATATGAACACCACTGAAGCCCATGCCTTTCAAAACCGCATACATTTTGGCGGCACGCTCCAAACGAGCGGCTATACCTTTATCTGCCGCTTTGCTTTCCACCGCAAGCTCATTTATTAAAACTTCCGTTACGGAACAGCCAGGAAAAGCACCCCTGAAAATATTTTTGGCAGTACCCAAAGTAGGTACATACAAATTAGCTATCACGGGTACTTTAATGTCCGTTTCCTCGGCAAACAGTAAAAGTTCATGGTTTTTACGCATATCAAAACCCATCTGGGTTACAAAAAAAGCCGCACCGGCTTGAGCTTTTTTAAACATTTTATTATATTGGGCAAAGCTTTCCGCTTCCGTCCATTTAAATGGCGAAACAGCGGCGCCTGCAAAAAAATCACAAGGTTTATGGCTTATAGGCTCACCTTTAAAATTAGAATAAGTTAAGCCCCGGTTCATTTCGCCTATCAAAAGTAAAAGATGGATCGGGTCCAAATCAAATACAGGTTTGGCACAGCCGCAAAAACCGCAGGAAACATAATCACCCGTCATCAGCAAAAGGTTCCGTACACCATGCCTGTCCAGGGCATAAAGCTGGCTTTCAATTTGGTTGCGGTTTCTATCTTTGCAGGTAAAGTGCACCAAGGGCTCAATGCCCTCCTTAAGCACCTCCGCACCCATCCAGTCGGCCGCCATAGCAGGGTTACCTCCC
>DGYV01000005.1:0-2002 GCA_002398485.1 Peptococcaceae bacterium UBA4997
TCTTACCATAATAATATTTAAACATAATTTAAAAGTAAAAAAGGGCGGTATGACCGCCCTTAAAATTGCTCATATAAGTTTATTCCAAATTGAGCTTTTTCTTTAAGATAAAATAAGTTACCAAATAGAATACCACAGCAAGGATACCATTACTTATTAAAATAAGATTAGTTAAAAATTGTACGCTTGGAGTGATATTTGCCGTCATAAAACCAAAAGGAGTCAACAGCATTTGAATCAACACATAAATAGCTATATAAGCCAGTACGGCAAAACCAACTTTGTGTTTAGCAAAAGGAGGTAATTGGCCTATGGACATAGCGGTGTAAAGCTGCAAAATAAAAGCTACCAAATAAACTATTGCGGCTATAAGCATTTCTATAATTAGCCCAAATTTGATACCGATATTATTTTGCAGAGCATACCATAAAGGAGCAAACTCATGGCTGAAAACATCCTTGAGCATGGGCACGATTTCGCTTATGCTCAAGCCAGATACCCCGAACATGAAAACAATAAAGCTGATGCACGCAACCAAAATGCCCGCCAACACCCAAATCACCGAGGCAATGAGCTTAGAACCGATCAGGCTGCCTGTTTTTACGGGTAGGGTGAACATTAAATAGCCTTCATCCTTAAGTAAGTTATTATAAAAGCGCTGAATGATGACTACAAGAGTAAATACCATGGTACCGAACATAAGCGCGAAAAGCAGAGCTGTGGCTATACCGAAAAGCCACTGCATATTTTCCTGTAAATGGTAGAAAAAGGCTGTGATTATACTAAGGCCGACCAATCCCCCATAAAGAGGCAAAAAGCTGCGAGCCGTGGATTTCAACTCGTATTTCAATAATTTTGCTAGCATCTGAATTCCTCCCTGAAGAGAGCGTCAATGGATTTGCCTTTTTCCTCTCTTATAGTATCAGCGGCACCTTCCAGCACCACACGGCCTTTGTTCAAAAAAATTATTCTATCAAAAATATGTTCCACATCCTGGATCAGGTGAGTGGAAAGCAGGATGGTAGCATCCTCCATATAGTTGTTCAAAATGGTTTGCAGTATATAATCACGCGCGGCCGGGTCCACACCGCCTATGGGTTCATCCAAAAGGTACAGGCGTGCTTTCCTGCTCATCACCAAAACCAGCTGCACTTTTTCTTTAGTGCCCTTGGAAAGCGTTTTCAAAACAGCGGTTTGGTCTACATCTAGGCTCTTTAACATTTCTTCCGCCTTTTTGCGGTCAAAATCCTCATAGAAATCGGCAAAGAAATCCAAAAGTTCGCTTATCCTCATCCAATTATTCAAATAGGTACGTTCAGGCAAGTAAGAAATGATTTTTTTGCTTTCTACACCGGGAGGCATCCCGTTCACCAAAACTGTACCGCTTGTGGGCGTTAAAAGCCCGTTCACCAGTTTAAGAATAGTGGTTTTACCGCTGCCGTTAGGCCCCAGTAAACCAACTATAGCACCCGCGGGCAGGCTCAAGTTCACTTCGTTCAAAACCAAATTGCCGCTGAAGGCTTTGCTTACCCCAACCAACTTCAATATATCCTCATACTTGGTATCCGTCATTTATTTCAACTCCTTTAAATAGGTCTGCACAAATTCAATTATTTCCGTTTTTTCATAGCCCATCTGCAGCATACCGTCAATCAGGCCATCCAGCTTTTCCTTGGCCATATTTTCCCGCAAAGCTTTGATTATTTCCTTATCCTCCGTTACAAAACGCCCTGCTGTGCGCTGGGTAATAAGCAGGCCCTCCCGCTCCAGCTCGCTTAAGGCTCTTTGCATAGTATTGGGGTTCACCCCTATTTCAGTTGCCAGATCCCGCACTGAATTCAGCTTCATACCACAGGCCAGCTCACCCGCGGCTATTTTAAGCCTAAATTCTTCTATTAATTGCAGGTAAATAGGCCTGTTTTCATCAAAATACCATACCACTTCCTCACCTCCATCGAAGCAAACGCCAGAGCGTATTGTTGTACTAAGTGCTTAATACAAT
>DGYV01000005.1:2209-2456 GCA_002398485.1 Peptococcaceae bacterium UBA4997
ACTAAGTGCTTAATACAATAATATAACTATTGCCTTTATTTGTCAACAGTTTTTTATTTTATTTTAAAAAATTTCCCTACAGCTGTTTTAGGCATTAAAAAACACCACATTAGTGGTGTTTTGAACAAAAAAATGCCGTGCATCTGCGTTCGAATATACTCTTCCGAGCGTTACCGCCACAGCCAGCTCAAACCAGGTAATTCTGCGGCACCCAGGTTAAAACTGCTTACCGCTGCTTCCTTCCGGA
>DGYV01000005.1:2630-8853 GCA_002398485.1 Peptococcaceae bacterium UBA4997
TCCGGATCTGACGGGGTTCACAGCCACCTGCCGCGCAGAGCCCAATTCTCATAGCCGCTTATGACGGGCTGGCCTCACAAGAGCAACCCTTACACAGACATCTGCCCCTCTATAGCGGATTGAGGGTTACAAGGCACCGCTACCGCCCCGCATAGCACGACAAAACTATACTAAAATATCTGCTCTATAATGATATACAAGTTCTGCCTTAAAGTCAAGACAATGTACCCATAAAATGCTTTTGCCTTATTTTGCATATTATGCTAAAATAATAGCTATTATTAACTTATTTTACAGAATTTTTCTTGTGAGGGAGCTGATACATTTGACAGACCTGCCATTGGGAGAAAAATTGGTTAAAGACGGCATTATCACAAGGGAAAACCTGGATGCTGCACTTGCCCAACAGAAAATAGAAAAAACCAAGCGTATAGGTACCATTTTGGTGGATATGGGCTTTTTAACAGAAGAAGAATTGTTAAGCGAATTATCCGCACGAATGAACACTCCCTTAGTAAATTTGAAAAACTACGCGGTAGATATAAACGCCGTTAACAAAATACCCAAAAAGTTAGCTTTGCAATACAACCTTATTGCCATCGGCCTGGAAAACGACAGCCTGATTTTGGCAGTACATGATCCTTTAGATTTATACGCTTTGGAAGATATAAAGCTCATTACCAATATGCCTTTGAGCCTTAGGCTGGCAGATACCGAAAGCATCAACAAAACAATAGAATATTATTACGCGGAAATAGAAACCAAAAAAGCGCTTAAAGCGGCCAGTACAGCCACTGCACAAAGCATAATAGATTACGCTGAGGAAATAGAAAACACGGCCAATAACGCGCCCGTGGTAAGCCTTTTGAACTCCATGCTCCTAAAAGGCCAAAGCAGCAACGCCAGCGATATTCACATAGAACCTTTTGAAAACAAAACTGTAGTAAGAATGAGAATAGACGGCCAGTTAGTGGAATACCTGCAATTGACATCGGGCATACACGGCCCGCTTATTGCTCGCATCAAAATACTTGCCAACCTGGATATTGCCGAAAAAAAAAAACCTCAGGACGGACATTTCAAAGTTAAAGTAGAAGGCAGCGATTTGAATATACGCATTTCCATAATACCTACCATTTACGGTGAAAAAGCAGTGCTGCGCTTTTTGGGGCTGAACAGTACCTTGGATAATCCTGATAAAATGGGCATGAATGAAGAAAATCATGCCAAATTTTCCCGCCTTCTGCAAAACCCTTATGGCATCATTTTCCTTACAGGGCCTACGGGAAGCGGTAAAACAACTACCCTTTATATGGCCTTGGAAAGGCTCACCAACCAACCTATCAATATAACAACTATTGAAGACCCTGTAGAAAAAAATATTGCCAAAACCAACCAAACCCAAGTAAATGAAGCGGCAGGTTTTACCTTTGCCACAGGCCTGCGCTCGCTTTTAAGGCAGGACCCCGACATTATAATGGTAGGAGAAACCAGGGATAACGAAACCGCCAAAATTGCCGTGGGAGCTGCTATTACAGGGCATTTGGTGCTATCCACCCTACATACCAATGATGCCGTGAGCGCTATTGTACGCTTAAACGATATGGGCGTTGAACCTTATATGATAGCCAATTCCATGGTAGGGGTAGTGGCTCAAAGGCTGGTAAAGAAAATTTGCCCCTACTGCAAAAAAGCTCATACCTCAACTGATAGTGAAACCCAAATTTTGGGTAAAACTGCTACCGTTTACAAAGGTGAAGGCTGCCAAGCCTGCAATTACACAGGCTATAAAGGACGTACCGCCGTACATGAGATACTGGAGGTGGATTCTACCATCCGAACCATAATTGCCAACAAGGAACCCATAGGCAGCATTTATCAGTACCTGGAATCTACTCGCAAACTTAAAAACTTGAAAGAAAGCATCACGGAAATGGTTTTGGCAGGCATAACAACTGTAGACGAATTATTAAGGCATACCTATTATATAGAATGATCTGCCTATACTAAATAATACATTAATCAGCTTTACTATAGCTTTTTAAAAATTTATAGTAAAACCTATAAAACAGGGTAAGTTTTTTGAATATTCCCTAATTAGGAGAAGGGTCTATTACCACTATTGACATAAACTGACAAATAAGATATTATTATGGCTAGAAATATTCTATAAAATAAACCTTTCAAGGAAGTTGCAGTTTATTCTACAAAATCGGTTTCGGTTTTGTGTTTGATCAGTTCTTAATTGAACTACTGCTGCACTCACGGCAGTGGGTACAGCTTTTTGTTTGTAATCACCCCAAAAGGTGTTTGCATAAATAAAACAATATATTAAAAATATCAGCAAAAGAGGTGTTTAGTATGATGAGGCTACATAAAAACAAGAAAGGATTTACTTTAGTTGAAATCATCGTTGTATTGGTGATTTTGGCTATTCTGGCGGCGGCCGCCATTCCCACTATGCTGGGCTTTGTAAATGATGCCAAAGCTAAAGCCAACATAGCGGAAGCACGCGCTTGCTATATAGCGGCTCAAATGATCGCTACTGAAACCATAGCAGCACAGGCTACTCCTACGGGAACAACTGTTACCAATACCCAAATCAAAGCGGTAACAGGTGATGAAATAAAAGGTACTGTAGAAGAAATAACCGTAGGTGCGGATGGAAAAGTACCTTCATTGGTTTATAATGCCGAAGACGGTACTAAAATCACCATAACCCCGGGTGGTACAGCAACCGTTGAATAAACCACCGGTGCTTTAGCCTAATTTCAGTAAATTATGGCAAAGAGTAAAAAGGTCAACTGCCCTTTGCAGTTGACCTTTTTTATTTCAATTAACCAAATTTTAGCTTTTATATTAATTGCTTGCTTTTTAGGTTTTATATTTATCGTTTATTTTTACTGTTATTTATACTTTTTTAACTACTTACCATAAAGAGGCAACTATGCTATATTTAGCTTTTTTTATCATATATACATTCATTTTTGTTTTCGGCATTTGTATAGGCAGTTTTTTGAATGTAGCCGTTTACCGTTTACCAAACCATATTTCCATAGCATACGGCCGTTCCTTTTGCCCCAAATGCCATAAACAGATACCAAACCGTGATTTAATACCTATTTTCAGCTATTTGCACTTAAAAGGGCTTTGCCGAAACTGCCAAGCTCCTATTTCTCCACGTTATCCTTTGGTAGAAGCTTTTACAGGTTTATTGGCTGTTGGGCTTTTTTGGTATTATGGTTTTAACCTCACTGCTCTTGTAATTTTTAGTGTAGCCTGTATTTTAACAATTATAGCACTTATAGATATAGATACCATGACTATACCCAACAATTTACTTATAGCATTATCTATACCTGCTGTTTTGATTTACTGGTTTTTTCCCGAAATAAGTTTGCTTGCCCGTATTATTGGTTTTTTTGCTGTAAGCTTACCTATGTTTTTACTCAATTTTATTAAAGCGGATGCCATGGGTGGCGGCGATATCAAGCTGATGGCCGTTTCGGGCTTTATGTTGGGCTGGCAGAACATCCTTTTAGCCATGTTCATAGCTTTGCTGGCCTCAGGCCTTGCCATTGTTTATTTACTGGCCGCCAAACAAAAAACCACGCAAAGCCACATAGCCTTCGGCCCTTATTTATGCTTAGGCATAATAACAGCATTGGTTTACGGCAAGCCTATAATAGAATTGTATTTTGCTTTTTTTAATTTGTATTAGAAAGGAATATAAACATGCCAAGGTATAAATATACCGCAAAGGATTTGGCCGGTCTTATAGAAACAGGCGTCAGTTCCGCTCCTGATGCTGCAACACTTATACAAAACCTGCGCGCGGAAAATAAATTTTTGATAAGATATAAAGAAATCTCCATCAAAAACGAAACGGCTTATAAGCTTAACTCAAAAGAACTTGCGGAATTTGCCAGGGAGCTTTCCACCATGCTTAAATCGGGCATCATGATGACCAAAGCTATTTACATAATGAAAAACCGTGATATAAACAAAAAGCTGAAATTAGTTTATGAGTTTTTGTATCAGTACCTACTCGTGGGCAACACCTTATCTGCCGCCATGAAAAACTGCGGTGATGCTTTCCCCGAGCTGATGATAAATATGGTTGCCGCGGGCGAATCCAGTAGCCTGCTTGCGGAAAACGTCGCTAAAATGGCTGTATATTATGAAAAAGACTATCGTACAAAAAGCAAAATCAAAAGTGCGGCTACCTACCCCATTATTTTGCTTTTTGTAACCTTGGCCGTTATAATCCTGGTTTTTACGGTTATATTACCGCAATTTTTCGGTTTGCTTGAAGGGGTGGAACTACCGTTCATTACCAAACTAGTTATGGGCTTGAGCCAATTTATTACAAATTATTGGTATATGGTTTTGATTTTCATACTTATGATCATTGCCTTTATTACCTACATCCTGCAAAAGCCCGATGTCCGTTTACATCTGGATCACTTAAAGCTACACTTGCCTTTAATAAAAAAACCCCTAAAAACCATTTATACGGCCCGTTTTGCGCAATCCTTAAGCTCACTTTATGCCAGCGGCTTACCTATGGTGAACGCGGTTTTGATAAGTGCAAAAATTTTAAACAACAGCCATATAACCAGGCAATTTGAAGCGGTAGCGCTTGACATTAAAAACGGCCAGTCGCTTTCTGCTTCCATCAAAAAAGTAGAGGGCTTTGACAACAAGCTTATTGCCACCATTACCATAGGCGAGGAAACAGGCAAGCTTGGTATCATGCTTGCTGCCATGGGCGAATCCTTTGATTACGAGGGGGAAATTGCCATCAACCGCCTAATAACGCTTATGGAACCTATCATGATAATCATTATGGCCATAATCATAGGTAGCACCATCCTTTCCGTATTACTGCCCATTTTGACCATGTATCAAACTATAGGCTAGGAGGATAAATATGCAGAATGCCATCTATATAAGCAATCAAAAGCTTCAGCTTGTAAGCGTTGATATGCAAGGCAAAACTAACATTAAAAAATCATCTGCCAAAGCTTGCCTATAACTATTGGCTCGATCGTAAACGGCAAAATCATTTGCCCTGAAGAAATACTTCAGGTGTTTCAAAATGCTAAAACCAAGTACCCGCATATGCTTAAAAACCCTATACTGGTAATAGACAGCAGCCTAATCATCACAAAAAAATCTTATATACCTGTTTTGAACAAAAGGCAAATAACTTCCGCAATTGCCAATGACTTCACCTATAATGCCAATACCATGCAGGAATTGGTTTATGATGCCGCAGTATATAAAGAAAACTCTCTTAACACCCTTTTAAGTTGTGGTCTGGAAAAAAGCCTGCTGGAAAGCTATACGAATATTTTTAAAAGAGCCGATATAGTGCTTAAAAAAATTGATATTGCCCTAAATGCAATCATCAAATATGTAGAGGATTTTGACTTTTTCCCGGAAAATGCTTTTATTTTTAATATTATTGACGGCAACAATATGCTTTCACTGCTTTTTGAAAACGGAGTTTATAATTTTTCTACCCGTTACCGTTTATTGAACAGCCCTGAAAGCCCCGAATTTATTACAGAGCTGGACCAGCAGCTTACCTCACTTATCCAGTTCAATATAGCCAAAAAATCCCCTGAACCCATAAAAGCCAGCTATTACAGCGGCTTGAACATCAAACAATTACAGGCTTTGAGCGAAAAAAATGCCCCAAGAGGCCTTAAAATAGCCACCCCGAACCTTTTGAATGACCCCGAGCTTACTTCTTTTATTTTCCCAATCGCCTCGGGTATGACAATAAATGTAAAAAATGACATAAACCTTTTGAAAGCGGAAAAAAAATACGGTAATGATACCGCCACAAGCCCCAAAAAAAGAACCAAACAAATATTAGAGGGTATCCTCGTCGCCTTAACAATAATGTTTTTAGGCTATTTTATGTTTTTGGAAACTTCCAGTTTTATGATGCACTCTAAAATAGATAAATTAAACACCTATATAAACGAACCCGAACATCAACAGGAATATAGTGAAGTAGTAACCAATGAAAATCAACTTTCCTACATAAACGCTGAAATAAGTGCTATTAACCAAACTATTGCAGAGACCAATTCGGCAAAATGGTTTAATTCCGCTCTTATGCAGGATTTTTATGAAGCGGCAAAAGGCGAAATAAGCTTTGATAATTTTGCCTTTACGGAAAAAAACCAAACTTTTGTGATTGACGCAA
>DGYV01000034.1:0-221 GCA_002398485.1 Peptococcaceae bacterium UBA4997
CAGTTACCCACGCTTTTTTGCGGGAGGGCAAAGTCGCAGGCTATACCGGGGATGTGCTAACTATCGGTTATGCCCCTGCCTGGAAGGCGCATATGCAAAAAGTAATGGAGGATAACCACCGCACCATAGCGGAGGAAGCCCTTGCACAGGTTTTAGGCAGGGAGGTAAAACTTAAAACCCAAACGTTGGAAGAATAAAGCAATAAAGCTAAAAATAATAAA
>DGYV01000034.1:388-6100 GCA_002398485.1 Peptococcaceae bacterium UBA4997
TAATAAATTACAGAAAAAAGTATAAAAAATTGTACTTAATAATATTGAATAAATGGCTTTAGGTGTATAGGCATGATCCTTATTAACGAATTTTTATGTTTATCATATTATATATTGAATAAAACTTAGAATATTTTGAATATCAAGATTAAATTATTTTAATTTAGCAAAACAAAAATATTTTATAAATCAAACTTAAATATCAAGGAGGAGAATTATGGGCGTTAATATGCAAAAATTAATGAAGCAGGCTCAAAAAATGCAGGCTGATATGGCCAGGATGCAAGATGAGCTTAAAAAAGCTCAGGTAGAAGGTGTAGCGGGCGGCGGTATGGTTAAAGCCGTGGTTACGGGTGCAAACGAAATAGTTTCCTTGGAAATAAACCCCGAAGTGGTAGACCCCGAGGATGTGGAAATGCTGCAGGATCTTATAGTGGCGGCTATAAACGATGCCATGCGCAACGCTTCCGAAATGGCTAACCGTGAAATGTCCAAAATAACGGGCGGCATGAATATACCCGGCATGCCGGGCCTTTAATTTTAAGATGAATAGGTGAAAATATGGCATTTTATTATTTCCCCAAATCCATGGAAAAGCTGATAAGCTATTTGATGAAATTACCCGGTGTTGGCCCCAAAACGGCTCAACGCCTGGCTTTTCATCTTTTATACGCTCCCGAGGCAGATGCTTTGGGTTTGGCGGAGGCCATAAAGGAAGCCCGTGCTAAAGTAAAACGCTGCCAAAACTGTTCTAACCTTACGGATGAGGCATACTGTCCTATTTGTATAGATGCCACACGTGATGCCAAAAGCATTTGCGTGGTGGAACAGCCGGGTGATGTTATAGTAATGGAAAAAACCGGTGAATATAAGGGGCTGTACCATGTTTTGCATGGTTCTCTTTCTCCATTGGAGGGCAGGGGCCCCAAGGAGCTTACGGTGGATCTTTTGATGAAGCGGCTTGCCGAAGGCGGTGTAAGTGAAGTCATCATGGCTACCAACACAGGGGTAGAGGGTGAAGCCACAGCCATGTATTTGGCTCGTTTGATCAAACCTTTGGGTATAAAAACAACCCGCTTGGCACACGGTGTGCCTGTGGGCGGCGATTTGGAATATACAGACGAGCTTACGCTTGCCCGCGCTTTTGTTGGCCGCAAGGATTTATAAGCATAAAACGCTTCTCTTTACATAAGCTATATAAAAAGCTTGGGAGGGCGTATTATGTGGCAGTTAGTCATTTTTCTGGCAGCGCTGGGTTTGGTTATAACTTTGGTATTGGTAATGTGTGGTAAAGGTTGGTTCAGCGCTATTGCCGTGGTTTTGAGCAATTATGTATTGGGCTTGGGCTCTTTATGGCTCATCAACTACGCGGCGCAGTGGACTTCCTTTACCCTGCCTGTGAACAGCGCAACTTTAGGCGCGGCGGGCATACTGGGTTTGCCGGGTACCCTGCTTTGCGGAGGCATCAAGCTGTTCATCCCTATTTAAACCTAAAAGCAAACATAAAAGTAATTTTTGTGGGCAGAGGTTTTGAATTTTTTATAGATATAAGGTTATTGAACCTTCTGACCAACTTTATGTCATTTAAAAACAGGACAAGCTTAAAAATCAAAAAATCGGGAAAGGTTTTATGCTGATTTGAAAGGAGCAACTATTTGTGAAATTAAAAACTATGGATGGTAACCAAGCTGCCGCGCACGTATCCTATGCTTTTACAGAGGTAGCTTCCATTTACCCGATTACTCCTTCATCTACCATGGCGGAATATGTTGACGAATGGAGTTCCCGGGGCAGAAAAAATATTTTTGGGCAGGAAGTAAAAGTAGTGGAAATGCAGTCGGAAGTAGGTGCGGCAGGCGCTTTTCACGGTGCTTTGGCTACAGGCGCTTTGGCTTCCACCTATACGGCTTCCCAAGGCCTTTTGCTTATGATACCCAATATGTATAAAGTAGCAGGTGAGTTTTTACCGGGTGTTATGCACGTTAGTGCCAGAGCTTTGGCTACCCATGCTTTAAGCATTTTCGGCGACCACAGTGATGTTATGGCTTGTTCACAAACGGGTTTTGCCCTGTTGGCTTCCGAAAGCCCGCAGGAAGTAATGGACCTGGCGGCGGTGGCGCATTTGGCTTCTATTAAGGCAAAAGTACCCTTTCTGCATTTTTTTGACGGTTTTCGTACCTCTCACGAACAGAAAAAGCTGGAAACCTGGGAATATGATGAATTAAGTGAAATGTTGGATTGGGATGCTGTAAAGGCTTTCAAAAAAAACGCTTTGAATCCTGAACACCCTGTGGTGCGCGGTACCAACCAAAACCCCGATATTTTTTTTCAAGCCCGTGAGGCAGGTAATTCCTTCTATAATGAACTGCCTGCTATAGTTAAAGAATATATGGAAAAGGTAAGCACCAAAACAGGCCGTACTTATAAGCCTTTTAATTATTATGGTGCTGCGGATGCCGAAGATATCATAATAGCAATGGGTTCCGTAAACCAAACCATAGAACAGGTAGTTGAGTATTTGAATAAGCGGGGCGGCAAGGTAGGCTTACTTAAAGTGCACCTGTACCGTCCTTTTGTTTCGGAATATTTCTTTGAGGTATTGCCCAAAACCGTAAAAAGAGTAGCGGTTTTGGACCGTCTTAAAACCCCTGGCAGTTTAGGGGAACCCCTTTACCAGGATATTTGCAGTGTTTTTTACGCAAGCGGCTTGAAACCGCTCATCATTGGCGGACGTTACGGTTTGGGCTCCAAGGATACCCTGCCCGCCGATATTTTTGCCGTATTTAAAAATTTGGCTGCCAAAGAACCCAAGCATGGCTTTACCATAGGAATAGTGGATGATGTTTACAATACTTCCCTGCCTAGGGCAGAAAATATCAACCTGCTGCCAGAAGATACTATTCAGTGCAAATTCTTTGGCCTTGGTTCCGACGGCACGGTAGGAGCCAACAAGCAAGCGGTTGACATTATAAATTCACAAACCGAATTGTTTGCACAGGCCTATTTTGCTTATGATTCTAAAAAATCGGGCGGTCTTACCGTTTCGCACCTACGTTTCGGCAAACATCCTATTAAGGCACCTTATTTAATAAGCTATGCGGATTTTATTTCCTGCTCTAACCAGGCTTATGTGAATATGTATGATATTCTTGATGGTTTGAAGGAGGGAGGCAACTTCCTTTTGAATACGGTGTGGAGCGAGGCTGAGCTTAATGAAAAGCTGCCTGCCAAAATAAAAAAATATTTGGCGGGAAACCACATAAAATTCTATATCATCAATGCGGTGGATATTGCCAAAGAACTGGGCTTGGGTAACAGAATAAATATGATAATGCAAAGCGCCTTTTTTAAGCTTGCCGGAATAATCCCTGAGGCAACAGCCGTAAAAGCCTTGCATGAAAGCATTAAGAAGGCTTATGGCACCAAAGGTGAAAAAATAGTTGAAATGAATAAAAAAGCGGTAGAAGCAGGTATAAAAGACTTAAAAGAAATAGCCGTACCTGCCGAATGGACTACGCTTGAAATAAAAGACGAAACAAAGAAAACAGGTAATAAATTCTTGGATGTAGTTTTTGAAACCATGGAAGCTAACAAGGGTGATGATTTGCCCGTAAGCGCATTTACGGATGCACCCGACGGCACTTTCCCGCTTTGCGGCAGCCGCTATGAAAAACGCGGTGTGGCTTCATTCGTGCCTGAATGGATACCTGAAAACTGCATTCAATGCAATCAATGCTCTTTAGTTTGCCCCCATGCTGCTATCCGTCCTTTTCTGCTTACGGAAGAGGAAAAAGCGGCCGCACCAGAAGCTATGAAAACCATCAAGGCAACGGGCAAGGATTTTTCGGGCTATCAATTCAAAATTCAGGTAAGCCCGCTGGATTGCCAAGGTTGCGGTTCCTGTCCTGTGGTTTGCCCCGCCAAGGAAAAAGCTTTGGTGATGAAGCCCATAGCAACCCAAGAAACGGAAATAGCCAACTGGGAATATGCAGTAGGGTTAAAAGCCAAGGATAATATGGTTGCTCCTACAAATATCAAAAACAGTCAGTTCCAACAGCCGCTTTTGGAATTTTCGGGCGCTTGTGCAGGCTGCGGTGAAACACCCTATGCCAAACTGATTACCCAGCTTTTTGGGGATAGGATGATCATAGGCAACGCTACGGGCTGTTCCTCTATTTGGGGTGCTGCCGTACCTGCCATGCCCTATTGCAAAAACCATGAAGGCAAAGGCCCTGCTTGGTGCAACAGCCTATTTGAGGATAATGCTGAATTCAGCTTCGGTATGCTTTTAGGTGTTAACCAGCAAAGGGAAAAGCTGGCGGCTTTAGCCGAGGAAGCCCTGGAAAGCGCTATTCCCAATGAATTGAAAGAAGCCTTGAAAGTATGGCTTGAAGCCTTTGATGACGGCGAAGCCTCCAAAGCGGCTTCTGCAAAGCTTTTGCCCTTATTGCAGAATAGTGCTAACCCTATCATCAAGGAAATGGCAGGCATGAGCGAATATCTTGTTAAAAAATCCGTTTGGGCCTTCGGCGGCGACGGCTGGGCCTATGATATCGGTTATGGCGGTTTGGATCATGTATTGGCCAGCGGTGCGGATATCAATGTACTGGTAATGGATACGGAGGTTTATTCCAATACTGGCGGCCAGTCCTCTAAGGCTACTCCCACAGCCGCCATTGCTAAATTTGCCGCTTCGGGCAAGAACACGGGCAAGAAGGATTTGGGCATGATGGCTATGTCATATGGCTATGTTTATGTAGCCCAAATAGCTATAGGTGCAGATATGAACCAAACCCTAAAGGCTATCAGGGAAGCGGAAGCGTATCCCGGTCCCAGCCTTATCATAGCTTACAGCTCTTGTATCAACCATGGTATCAAGGCAGGCATGAACAATGCCATGACAGAAATGAAAAAGGCGGTTGCTTCAGGCTACTGGCACTTGTACCGTTATAATCCTTTATTGAAACAAGAGGGCAAAAACCCCTTTACTTTGGATAGCAAAGAGCCTACAGAATCCTTCCGTGATTTCCTGATGGGCGAAGTACGTTATGCTTCTTTGGCTAAGCTTTACCCTGAACAGGCGGAAGCACTGTTCGATAAAACGGCGGAGGATGCCGCAAGGCGTTATAGCAGTTATTTAACTCTGGCTGAACAGGATTAGGAATGAATTTTGTTGTAAAGTATTGAATAAAGCGGGGCAGGTTTTTACTTGCCCCGCTTTTATGCTTTATTTTGCTTGTTTTATGTGTTATGATGAACAATAAAATATTGCTTAGGTGTAATTTGCCAATAAACAAGGGAGAGCATGAAAATGACGCAGAACAGCGCGGGAGCGGATTTGAGCTTGAAACAAAATATGGCGTTGGGCCTGCAGCATTTTTTGGCGGTTTTTGTAAGCAATATGACGCCTATGCTCATAGTTACCAACCTTATCCATTTGCCTGAAGGAGAACGTATGGCTTTAGTGCAGGCAACCATGGTTATAGCGGGCCTGGCTACGATATTCCAGCTTAAACGGGTAGGCATTTTCGGTTCCGAGTTGCCTATGTTCATAGGTTCCAACGCCAATTTTTTGCCTATCCTTATGGCTATAGCTGTAAGCTATGGTATGGAAGGTATTTTGGGCGCTACCATAGTAGGCGGTTTGGTAGCTATTCTGTTTGGTATTTTCATCAAGCCCTTGAGCAGGTTCATCCCCAATGTAGTGGCAGG
>DGYV01000034.1:6258-11576 GCA_002398485.1 Peptococcaceae bacterium UBA4997
GGTACGGTGGTGCTTTCGGTAGGGCTTTCGCTTATCCCAATCAGTGTGGATTATTGGGCAGGCGGCACGGGCGCTGCCGATTACGGCTCTTTGAGCAATTTGTTTTTAGGCTTTATTGTACTTACAGTTATTTTGGTTTTGCAGGAATTTGCGGGCGGTTTTATCAAAAAAGCTGCTGTGCTTTTTGGTATTTTTGTGGGTTATGTGGCGGCCATCATCATGAACAAGGTGGATTTTATGCCGCTCATGCAGGCAAGCATGGTGAGCCTGCCCGAATTCATGCCTTTCCGGCCTGCTTTTCATTTGGATGCTATAATTGCCGTGGCTATCATTTACATAGCGGTATGCGTAAAAATGGTGGGTGATATGAACAGCATTACTTTGGGTGCGTTGAATAGGGAACCCACTTTAAGAGAACTTAGGGGCAATATCACTACTAGTGGACTTTTTAGTATCATCGGTGGTATGTTCGGGACTTTCCCGCATGCTTCCTTTAGTCAAAATGTGGGCTTGGTGGTAAGCACCAAGGTAGTAAACCGTGCTTCAATGTTTTTTTGTGGTTTGGTTATGCTCTTGGCGGGGATTTTCCCAAAAATCTCGGTTTTGTTTTCCTCTATGCCCCCGGCTATCTTGGGCGGTGCGCTTTTGATTGTTTTTTCCAGTATCATTGTTACGGGTATTCAAATGCTGTTCAGAGAAAACTTGAACGGCAGGAACGGTACTATAGTGGCTCTTTCCTTGGGTTTGGGCTTTGCCGTTATTTCCGTGCCCGAGGCTTTGGTGCAATTGCCTGAAATGGTGCAGCTTATTTTTGGTAAAAGTATGGTGAACACTACTTTTGCCACCGCATTTATTTTGAATTTACTGCTGCCGAAAAGCAAAGAGGGAAAAGCAAAATGGGGGCAGGAGTGAAAAACAGGTTTTATGTATGGTTGTTAACCTGTTATTGCGAGAAGCTTGAGCAACGAAGTAATCTATGCCTTAAAGCTATGGTGTAACAATAATGGTTGCTAATATTAAACCATAGAATGTCGGATTGGGCGCTGTTCTAATCGCAATGATAACAAGAACGATATAGTAAATTTGTTACATAATAAAAATTTTGATCAGACAATAATATTCAGCCTGTTTATATGCAAAATCATAAAAATTTTTGCTTTCCTTTAGAGGAAGGATTTTTATGGTTGTCTGTTTATGCATCTTGCATTTCTTTTAAATTTCTAGTAAAATAAGTGAATGTACCAAAACCCTTATTTATAAAATCCTTGAAGGAGGCGGTCCGCAAGTGCATAAAAGAATAGCTGAAGCCTTTGTGGGTGAATATGCCTCCGGTAAAAGCGAAAATGCCATTTATAGGGCGCTTTCCTTAAAGAAAGCAGGCGGTAAGGTAACCTTGGTGGATTTTGATATAGTAGAACCTTGTTATACCCTGCGCCCTTTAAAACAGGAGCTTACGGAGTTGGGGCTTAATGTATTGGCTTGGTCCACTTCGGAAACCTTTGGCTTGGGCGAGGCGGGGCAAACCATTTTGCCGCAGGCTCGCTGGGCTTTAAGGCGTGAAGGGCATATTATAGTGGATGTGGGCTACGGTGCAGACGGTGCCCGTGCGCTGAATCTTTTGGAAGGCAGTGCGGTTGACCCCGATTTAAGAGTGGTGCTGGTTTTGAATGCTCGCCGTCCTATGACGGACAGTGCTATGCGTATTGAAGAATACATAGAAAGTATGGGCAGGGTAGACGGCATTATAGCCAATACCCACCTTGCGGATGAAACAACACCACAAACCGTTGAGGATGGTTACCACATTATTAAGGAGGTAGCAAAAAGAAGGAATATACCTATTGATGCTATCTCCGTATCTCAACAATTTAACGAAAAATACCCCAAATTTGGTTTGGATGATAAAGAATTACGAGTGCTGGGTGCTTTTATGCCCAGGAGTTTTTGGTAGGAGGATATGATAATGAAAGACCTGAAAGAGAAAAATGAAACCAAAGATAAATATGCTGTTCGCCCCATTGTTGGGGAAAAACGTGCTTTTGCCACAGGTAATGAAGTAGTTGCCTGGGCAGCTTTAGCAGCCGATGCCGATATTATGTACGGTTACCCCATCACTCCTCAAAATGAGATCATGCATTACTGGACCAGGATGTCGGAAAAATACGGCAGGGGCTTTTTGCAAACCGAGGATGAAACCTCCGCGGGCTTTACTACTTTGGGCGGAGTTTTGGCTGGGCGCCGCAGCTTCACCGCAACTTCAGGCCCCGGTAATATGCTTATGCAGGAATCCATGTGTATGGCGGAAATGATGCGCCTGCCAACGGTGATGATAGTTCAGCAGCGTGGCGGCCCTTCTACTGCAACTGTTATTTATTCCCAGCAGGAAGTCAATTTGACCTGCTTCGGCGGTAATGGTGAAGGTTTCAGGATAGTTTATTCCACCTGCAGTCACCAGGAATTGTTCGATTATACTATAAACGCTTTCAATGTAGCGTGGACACACCGTTTCCCTGTTTTTGTATTGGGCGACGGCTATCAGGCCAAAATGCGTGAACCTGTAACTATGTATGATCCCAGAGATAAAGGTATAACCATGGTGCCTACCGAGCCTTATGTGCTTAAAGAAGGCTGCGCAGGTGTGGATAGGGAACCTCAGCAAATGCGCAATACTTATAATACGGAAGAAGAATTGAACGAAGTTGTTGAAGGTTTGAATGCCGCTTATCAGGCTGTTATCCCCCAAGTGGTAAAACATGAGGAATATGCCTGCGAAGACGCAGATTATGTTATAGTTGCCCACGGTGTGGTAACCCGTGCTGCCCAGGCCGCCGTAGAATATTTCAGGGAAAAAGGCCTAAAGGTAGGGCATTTCCGCCCTGTTACCCTGCGTCCTTTCCCCGGTGAGGCTTTTCGCCCCATTGCCGACCGTGCCAAAAAGATATTGGTTGCGGAAAGTGCTTTGGGTCAAATGCGCCGTATCATGACGGATACCATCTACGGTTGTTCCACACCTATGGTGAATTTCTTTAAGCCCGGTGAAGGTATAAGTACCGAAGAAATTATTGTCAAAGTAGAAGAGATGATGGCAGAGGATAAATAAAATCCTTGCATTTTATAAAAAATTATTATATAATGCCCTATAAGGTTTTTAGAGAACCGAAAATATGGAGGAGTTAGCTATGTTATTATCGTATTCTGCTAACATTATTATAATTATTAGTCCCACCCTGCTTTAGTAGATTTCATTTGAAAGCTATTTTAGGCGGGGTACTTGTGTTGAGTGCCTCGCCTTTTTATTTGTTTAGGGCTATATTTGTTAGGAGGTAAAACATGAAAAAAGAATACATAGTGGATACGCCTAGAATGCCAGTATCCTGGCGTGAGGAAACCAAGGCGCACAAATTTTGCCCCGGCTGCGGCCACGGCCTTATTTTGAAAGCATTGGGCCAAGCTATCGATGAACTGGGTATTCAGGACAGGATAGTATTTGTTTGTGATATCGGTTGCTGTCTTCTGGCATGGGACTTATTTAATACAGACGGTGTACAGACCCACCACGGCAGGGCAGTGCCTGTTGCCACAGGTGTGAAAAGAGCAAACCCCGATAGCATCTGCATAGCTTATATGGGTGATGGCGGCGGTTATGCCATAGGAGCCCAGCATTTGGTGAATGCTACAGCCAGGAATGAGCGTATAACCGTTCTTTTGGCCAATAACACCAACTATGCTATGACGGGCGGCCAAATGGCTCCTACTACTTTAATAGGTCAAAAAACCGAAACCTGTCCTTATGGCCGTTCCATAGAACAGCACGGCGAACCCACCCGCGGCCCTGAAATGGTTGCCGCTATAGCAGGCCATGGCGCTTATGTAGCGCGCGGTACAGTTTCGCAAATGAACCAATTGAAAAAGCAAATCAAAACAGCTTTGCAAACCCAATTGGATGGCAGTGGTTTTTCCTTTGTGGAAGCATTGGCTACCTGCCCTACCAACTGGCGCACCAATGCCCATGAAACCTGGCAATTTTTGAACAATAATATGGGTGCGTATTTCCAAACCGGCGAATTCAAAAAGCCTGAGGAACAAGAAGTATAGGAGGGAACAGGAATGGCGCAGAAAATCTTAAGAATAGTTATAGCAGGCGAAGGCGGACAGGGTGTTCAGGCTATTGCCAACATACTTTCCGAAGCAGCTTACAATAAAGGCAAGCAAGTGCTTTATATACCTAATTTCGGTGTGGAGCAAAGGGGCGGCGTATCTATTGCTTTCATGCAGATTTCCAATGGTCCAATCGATACCATGAAATTTGCTAAAGCAGATATAGTAATTGCTTTATCTCCGCGTTCCGTTGCTCGTACTGCTCAATATGCGGATAAGCGCACACTTTTTGTTTATGACAGTTCCAATGAAATAGATGAAACTTCTTTACCCGCGATAACCAAAAAAACCATGGCTATACCCGCTATAGATATAGTAAAAACAGAATTTCACCCTATTGTTTTGAACATCTTTGTTATGGGTGCTGTGATAGGTGTAACTAAAGTAGTGGATCTGGAAGCGGCCAAAGCAGCTTTGGAGGATAAACTGGGTTATAAATTTGCCAAAAACCCATCGTTGAGGGAAATGAATTTTGCAGCTTTGCAACGTGGTATGCAGGAAGTGGGAGCTTAGTTTAGGCAAGGTTTTGGTAGCTGTTGTTTTATTAATAAAACCTAAGAGGTGAAATTTTATGGAATTAAAAGCTATCCGCACTGAAGAAGGCAGGGGTATATTTACGCTTTTTCCCGGTTTATGTAAAGGCTGCGGACTCTGTATGGATAAATGCCCAACCCAAACCTTGGGTTGGAGCGAGGACTTGGGCCTATACGGAACCCCTGTGGTTGAGCCGGGGCACAGCAATAAGGAATGCACAGGCTGCGGCATTTGTGAAACTTTTTGCCCGGACTGCGCAATCAAGGTGGAGCGCATAAATAAAAACACATAAATATATAGGAACAAAAGCCTTTTTAAGGAGTTTGTGATTTATTTAACCAATGCCGCTGTGTTTATAGCGGTATTGTGTTTATATATGAACATTTGGTATATAGAATGATTCAAATAGGCAAAACGCCAGTTAAAACAGTTTTGTTTTGAGGTTGTTTTAATCAGGAAGTTTAGACAGGAAAATTTGTTTGCAAAAAAGCTAAAAAATGTCGGAAAATGTGTTGACACCGCTTAACTGATATGCTAGAATAAACAACGTTGCGACTCCGATTGAAGGAAAAGCAACAAAGCCAAAATTCATAAGAAATTATGAAAACCTTCAAAAAGGTACTTGA
>DGYV01000034.1:11751-12040 GCA_002398485.1 Peptococcaceae bacterium UBA4997
AAAACCTTCAAAAAGGTACTTGACAGGAAGCAACAGAAGTGATAATATAGTCAAGCACCCCAAAACGAGGGTTCGCAAGGCAGAGATCTTTGAGAACTAAATAGTGATAAGTTAAAGAACGTTCTGAAAAGGACGTAAACAACCAGTAGGTTAAACTAATGTTTAACCCGCAAAACTTTTGAGATTATTTATTTATGAAGTCAGTTTTTAAAATGAAGTCAGACAAATAATCCAAATAAAAGTAAATAAATAACGCAAGTTATTTAGATAAATTTTATTGGAGAGTTTG
>DGYV01000034.1:12330-12517 GCA_002398485.1 Peptococcaceae bacterium UBA4997
GTAACGCGTGGGTAACCTGCCCTAAAGACCGGGACAACAGTTGGAAACGATTGCTAATACCGGATGTGCTATATTTGCGGCATCGCAGATATAGGAAATGGAGGCCTCTATTTATAAGCTCCCACTTTAGGATGGACCCGCGTCTGATTAGCTAGTTGGTAGGGTAACGGCCTACCAAGGCTGCGAT
>DGYV01000034.1:12799-13045 GCA_002398485.1 Peptococcaceae bacterium UBA4997
CTGACGGAGCAACGCCGCGTGAATGAAGAAGGCCTTCGGGTCGTAAAGTTCTGTCTTTAGGGAAGAAAGGGTATACGCAAATAGTGTATGCTTTGACGGTACCTTACGAGGAAGCTCCGGCTAACTACGTGCCAGCAGCCGCGGTAATACGTAGGGAGCAAGCGTTGTCCGGATGTACTGGGTGTAAAGGGTGCGTAGGCGGCACTGCAAGTCAGGCGTGAAAGGCGGAGGCTTAACCTCCGAGTT
>DGYV01000026.1:0-146 GCA_002398485.1 Peptococcaceae bacterium UBA4997
CCGCCTTCGTTCTTACCGACATATGCTCATTGATTACCCCGCTTTCATACTGTACGGGAAGCAAGTACCCGGCAAATGGTACAATTTTACCACCGGATTCAACATGTTTTTCATATAAAGGAGTTTTTAATTCCATTTTTTAACCT
>DGYV01000026.1:351-796 GCA_002398485.1 Peptococcaceae bacterium UBA4997
TTTTAACCTCTTTCTATTAAAAATTAGAAAAATATTTTAAAATAATCATACAAATTATGATTATATCATAATCATTGAACAAAAACCCTTACATTTTTAATATATATTTCATATTACCAAATGAATTTTTGAATATTTTTCATCTAAATCTTTTGCTTAGCTTAAAAGGTTACTTTTACCACAATATAGTAGCGGAAGCCGTGTTTAATTAGTTTAACAATATACGTTTCCATAGCACACTGGTCTATATTTCACTAGGCAATACCGTTTGAAACATACCTCATAGTTTTTATCCGCATAACTGTTAGAAATCCATAATTTGTCAAAAACTTATTCGATGTATCATTACTAGCTTATTTATAAACTCATCAATACTTACCAAGGGGTAAAACCATAAAATATATTAAATCTCTACAAATTAAGCTAATATATATTAGCATTATAT
>DGYV01000026.1:948-13327 GCA_002398485.1 Peptococcaceae bacterium UBA4997
GCTAATATATATTAGCATTATATTTCAAGAAATTCCTTCGTGTCAAGAAACTTTTCTTATTTTAGACATTTAACTACTATTGTAATAGTCAAGTTAGAGTGAGTCAACTTTTTAACAGCACTTTTTATAAATTTATACGCATATTTTTGGGTGCTATTTATTTTGAGGCTTATGCATGATGTACTCAAGTATAATATTGCAACCAAGTACCTATTCTTTTTATATATCCCAAAGGTAAAATCTATGTCTTTCTACGGGTTTTCCAAAATATTTTTACTCTTAACCTTACATTTAGCAATTATTCCTTAAATAAAATCTGCCTCTGCTACAAAACATTAAGTTCTAATTCTATATATTGGCTCCTCTTAATTTTTTTACTTATTTTATAATTATATTATACTTTTAAACTATTTGGTATAAAAATATTTAATAATTATATTGGTATTAGATAAAAAGAGCACCTATGGAAAGGTGCCCTCTGCCAATATAACTGTATTATTATTGTACTTATTATAATATGTTATCCCATAAATCCCCTAAAGTACACGCAAAAACCAATTAAGCTCATAAAATTTTTATTCCTAAAAATTTTAACTGTATTTTCTTTACAAGGAAACTACTGTATCCATATATATTAGTGATATCATTCTCATACCATAACGCAATAGTTTCATTTCGTGCCTTTGTACCCCCACCGTAAATTAGAAGATTTTGCCTAAAAGCATATCTCCTAAAATAAGGGAACCGCTAAATTCCCTTGGGCTGCCTAATCTAGTGGTAATAATATAAATACAGCCCTAAAAAATACTTACAAACATCCAGCAACATATCCTGGTTCATATCTACCTCTTCTTCGAGCATATCTAAAATCCGGGCTGATAAAATGCCGTAGCCCGGTTTAGCTCTATCCCTAGGTCTGGGCATATTTACATCTATTAAGTCTTTTAAATTACCAGGACCGGCTGTCATAACAACTATACAATCAGCAAGATAAATAGCCACATTTGAGCCTAAGGTTATGGGTATGGTTACATCAGTTGTATAGCAAATACTTGCTCCCATTGTAGGGCAACTAAGCGTAAATGTAGTACCTGCGGCAACTACCCCGCTTGTAACATTTGCTACAGGTGTAAGCAACATACCTTCAGGCAATATATTTCCTGTTACATTTGGCAAGGTGGCGGAAAGCTTATAATTAACCGCATCTGCTCCCAATAGCGTATAGCCTGTTACTATAACATTATATCACTCAACTAAGTCATTAAGGGCAATATCATTTGAAAGATGAACCTAGAAAAAATCAGCATAGTTAGTATATTTCTGTTCATCTCCTTCATAGCCTAAATATACTCTTGCTTTTTCATTTTGTGTGCTTTGTCTTGTATATCACCCAATTCTTCCTTTTTGCTTAGTAGCAATTACCAGAACAAATCCATGTTTTAATTTCATTTAACTACCTTTGAAAGCTTTTTTTTAGGTGCATTTTTTCTTATTATCATATTATACTTTGCAATTTCGTCTGCCTGACGTTTCAGATCTTCTTCGTATAACTGTTGTTTATGTAACCTTTCTGCCTCAATTTCAGGCTTTTTTTGATTAAGATAATCTGTTACAGCCACATTAAGCTCTTCATTACACATCTTTAGATGCTTTTCAAAGGCATTTGGGTAAAGAAAGCGTTTTTTACCATGCTCAGGAAAACTTATAATTATCATACCGTCTTCCTGGCCTATAACTAATCCTATACCAAATATAGAATGCAAAACTTTTTCATTCAACAATACATTTTTCTTCATATCATTCACCCCTAAATTTTTTCATCAATTTCAAGCTTTTTTAATGTGTTCTCAACATAATCCTTAACATTGTCTTTTGCTATTCCCAATACAATAGCAAACTCGCCATAAAGAAGTTCCTCAACAAGTTTTATATATTGCCTTTCTAATTAGGCAAGTTTATTCTCTGTTTTATTAACGATTCCCCGTTTGTTATATTTGTTTTTAATAAGCCGCAGCATACCCACACAATCGCAAGATTGCAGTATTGCTTGGTAATGTTCTTTTAGCAGCATCGTGTTTTGGTTTTCATATGTTTCCGCGCTTAATAACGGTATTTGCTTAATTAAATTCTGTGCTTCTTCATATTTTATGATAGGACGCATGCATACAATGGTATCTAATGGTATCTAATGGTATCTAATGGTATGAACAACTTACAATTGTGATATAACAGCGAAAGGGTATAATAAAGTCTATCCTTGTTAATCGACGGAATATCTAAAAAACCAATTTCATCAACTCGACAAACACCGTTACCCCCCTAAACAACTAGATCACCAATTTGATACATAATTATTTCAGAACCTCCTTTGGGTTATCAAATGGTATTTAATTACAATTCTTTTTCCAGCCATAAACGCTTGCCGCCATAATATTTTTGGGCAATTTTGTTTTATGTTTCATCATCAAGCTGTAATAACCTTGTACTAACCTGGCGGTTTATAATATCAGCATCCTCTTTTGTAAGTTTATTTGTAAGTTTAAACGAACAAATATCTTCTTAGCATTGGGAAATATTCAGATGAGAGCACCTTCCATTTTCCAATAAACCTATGCAATTAGGTATATCAAAGATATTTTTATTAGAATACCGCGCTAGATTCATCTTCATCACCCCCGTATCATATACATCTAAAGGTTCTCAAGTAAAGTTTTTTAGTAATATCCTGCGTAATTCACTAAGCAAAATTCACCTCTGTTTAGGAAAACAAATATAGTCAAGTAAGCCTTACTTAAAACTGACCTTCAACTAAAAATTTATAAAATAAAAAAGTGTGGCTTCGACAACTGGAATTACGTTTGTCAAAACTACACGTTGTATTATTATTTTATCATAATTTTCTATTAAAATGTAAGCAGAAATTATTATAGTGTAAATTTCTTATTAAAGTAATAATTTAATATTAATATGTTCAAGCAGTATTTTAAAAAGGTTGTCAAACAATAAGGTATAAACAAACAAATACACTATCACAATCTGCACTATACATATAGGCTACCATATTGACGGCAATAGGGTCAACACCAAAATAGGTATCCCAATATTTAGCACACTCAAATATTGTTATTATAATGAACTTATATGCAGATGTTTTGGAAAAGCACCGCAGTCCAGAAATATAGTAGCACTGAAAAGTATAAATTATATTTGTCTATTGTTGCTTCCGCTTAATCTTGAGCTGCATATCTTCAAAATAGTAAAGAAGGACACCTTCGGGTGTTCTCCTATTGACCTTGTTATTTTTATATATTTTCTATAAAGCGCATCATCATGGCTGCTACCTGCGCTCTTGTGGCATTGCTTTCGGGTGAGAGAGTAGAACTTGTTATGCGTGTGATAAGCCCTTCCTCAACAGCCCACTTCATGCTTATAAGCGCCCAATCAGAAACAGACATCGCATCTAAAAAAGCTGAAAAATCATTAACAGCAGTAACATCATAGCCCTTATAGCTTACATAGCGGTACAAAATCGCTGCCAGCTGCTCACGAGTGGTATTATCGATTGGAGCGTAGGTATCGGAATCATATCTCTTAACGATAACGTTTTCCTCAGCCCAGGCCACTACCTCGGCAAAGTATTTGTCACTTGCCACATCTGCAAAGTTGCTTGCATCAGTTACTTTAGGCTGGTTTTCCAATCACCACAGCACTGTAACAATCATGCCGCTTTTGGTATTACTCGCCGAACTATCCTTCACTACGAGAGCAAGCAACTGATTACTCCATCAGAGGTTAACACAGTTTCGGGATATCGTTATTACAGCCCGTTGGATGTGGCAAACCTTTTGCTTGTTTTTGAATTAAAGGACACGAATTTATCCCTTGGGGCAAACCGCGACTAGTCATGAGCTTGTCCAATACTTCTGTTACGGTTCCACCTTTGATGGCCTTATCTGTATAGATACCCAAAAGCAACCTGCTCTTCCGTATACCTACTTTCCTTCATTTATCATCCACCCCATATTTAATATTCTAGCATATTTCTCTCATTATAGGTGAACTACTTTTTCGGAGAGCAGGTCATCACCTCGCCTCCCTCAATAAAGTTCGTGATATAAGTTGAATTTATAAATAAAATTACGTATGATATTAAGGTAATTTAGAATTCGAAATAACAACTATTAAAATAATCATAATTGAGAGGATCGACGGATGAATAATTTAATTAATTTGCTAAAAATTCATGGGCCTCTTACCGGAAAAGAAATCCACGAAAAAACTGCTATGAATGTCTTTAATCTTTGGAAAGATTGTAATCAATGTACTGATATCGCTACGAAAACGATTGGAACAAGGTATTTAAGGCTAGACAAACATGTTGAAGGCTATGCAAGGCTTTCCCCCTCCATCATCAGAGAGTTTTATAATTATACGGTTATCAGTTTAGTGAATCAGGCTGAGGCCGCGCACTCCAAGGCAGCTAGGCTCCATCAAGCGATCATCACAATCAGTACAAACAAATTTGAACTAGCGCGAGATATCATGGAAAAAACTATTGAATCTCAGCATGATCCTCAAATGATTCAAGAAAAGGTTTGTTTCATGATTTCTGGAGATGTGGCATATGAAATGGCACACCTTGAACCCAGACCTGAATTTTCAACAGGCAAGATTGTAAATGGATCGGATCTTGATATTGTTATCGTTTATAAAGACCTGCCTGAAAGCATAATTAAAGGTCTTGATTCCTCTATCTATGAACGGAAATATTATTTGCTCAATAATCCAAGCTTTAAAGAAGAAATTGACTATGTCATCAAGGGTATTTCCAAGGTGGATAAACAATTGGCGTTTCAAGATTTTCAATCGATGATTGCATCAAAGGTTCTGGATGAAGGAAAATTTCTATGCGGGAATTTTGCGTTGTTTTCTGAGATCAAAAATAAAGTTGCTGATCGTGGGATACCGGAAAAACTAGCTGCTTTAAAAGAAAAGGCGTCAATTGAAAGGGAAAAAGCCAGTTTGAAACTCCTAGCATTTAATAACGCAATAAAAGATAAAGAAATGAGGCAACTGTTTTATACAACCGATGAGAGGGAAGAATTTTTCTAATAATCATAGAATCAGGGCCTGTACGAGTTCCAAATGAATATGCCATCATCCTACCCCAATTCATAACTGTTTTTCTGGTTTTATAATCCGTATTGGCTTTTCATTTTTTCTACATGCCTGTAATGATCATAACGAATCAACTTAGAAGCAGCAGCTTCATCAAGCACAACCGAGATGTCTCCACTGTGAAGTTGTATGGCCGATGCAGTAATCTGCGATGTAATAGGCCCTTCTAGACATTTAGAAACGGTATCAGCTTTCTTGGAGCCATTTACAATCATTAAAATATTCTTTGCATCCAGTATTGTTCCAATACCCATTGTAATGGCAAAATGGGGCATTTGGCTTCGATCAACATTCGCTTTTTTGTAGAAAGCTACATAATTGTCATCTAGGGTCTGTTCTGTCAATGCCTGTACTCTTGTTCTTGATCCGAGGGATGAGCCGGGTTCATTGAATCCCCAATGTCCGTCACCGCCAAGACCCAAAAGCTGCAAATCAATGCCCCCAGCCTTTTTGATTTCTTCTTCATACCACATACAAAACTTTTTCGGATCTTTCGTTTGACCATCGGGTATATGGATATTTTCCTTTTTTATATTGATATGCTTGAATAGTTCCTCATGCATAAACCTGGCATAGCTTTGATCCATATTGTAGGGCTTGTCCAAATCAATTCCCACTCCAAGGTATTCATCAAGATTGAATGTTCTGACCTGCGAGAAATCAAGCCCCTCTCTGTGCATTCTAATCAGTTCCTTATAGGTACCGATGGGTGTTGCTCCAGTCGCCAGTCCAAGTACACAGTCCGGCTTTGATTTTACATAACCCGCAATGATCTCTGCTGCATATTGACTCATTTGTTCATAGTTTTCCCTAATAATAATATCCATGTTTTATTCTCCCATCTATTCTTAATAATGTGTGATTGAAAAATGCGAATCAATTTAACCATTCATAAGAAATTCTTCTTATTCATTATACTAGATATTTGTTCATAGATAAATACTCTATTAACAAAATAAAAGGCTCAAGTTGCCAAATTGGTTCCCAGCGGATAGCTCTATTCATGCTGCAAAATAAAAATTCCAATCATATAAAGTTATCGGGAACTTTCATATAATAATTAATAATGCATATTCCAACTAAATCATTTTTAGAGTGCATCGACTTTTTGATAGTACTTTCTAAGTTCTTTTTATATAAAACCACTACCATAAAATATTATATCTATTTTCTTTATAAAAAATCCGAACTACTTTTTAAAACACAAAGCCACCACTTAAGTGGTGGCTTTGTGTATGTTTAGAATAAAAAAGAAACATTAAAAATGCAGAAATCTCTTATAAACCAAGGTAAGCCTGACGTACTTCAGGAGAATTCATGAATTCCTCTCCTTTTCCTTCCATAACTATTTTACCTGTTTGAAGTACATAAGCACGATCAGAGAGTATTAAAGCATCTTTCAAACGCTGTTCAACCAAAAGAATAGTAACACCAGTTTGCTTAATATCTTTTATCATGCGAAACATTTCTTTTACCATAATAGGTGCTAGGCCTAGGCTAGGCTCGTCAAGCATAAGAATGCGTGGTTCGGACATCAAACCGCGGGCAATAGCTACCATTTGCTGTTCGCCACCAGATAATGTTCCGGCTAACTGTTTTTCCCTTTCCTTAATACGAGGAAAAATGGAATAAACTTTTTCCAAACGATCAGCATTTACTTTTTTGTCTGTCACTTGGTAAGCACCCATCATTAGGTTTTGCACAATAGACATTTGACCAAAGAGATGGCGGCCTTCCGGTACCATTACTATACCCTGTTTAACAATTTCGTGCGCTTTCAGATTATGTATTGATTTGCCATCCAAAACTACTTCGCCACCCTCGGGTTTCATCAAACCGGATATGGCCTTTAAAAGCGTACTTTTACCGGCACCATTAGAACCTACAACAGAAACAACTTCGCCATCATTAACATTAATACTGACACCAAAGAGAGCAGGCACACCACCATAGGAAACTACTAAATCTTTAATTTCCAACATTGTATGCACCTCCATCTTCTACAGCATCATCACCTAAATAAGCTTTGATAACCTCTGGATTATCGACCACTTCTTTAGGTAAAGAATCGGCAATTTTTTTACCATAGTTCAACACAGCTACACGGTCAGAAATTGGCATAATTACTTCCATAACATGCTCAATAACCAAAAGTGTTATGCCTTGCTTATGAATAGAATGCACCAATTCTACTGCTGCCTGTACTTCCGTAGGGTTCAAGCCGGCCATAACTTCATCCAGTAGTAAAAGCTCTGGTTCAGTGGCCAGTGTACGAGCTAATTCCAGGCGTTTTTTGTTGGCAACAGTAAGCTCTTTGCCAAGAAAATCCGCCTTTTCTGATAAACCAACGAATTCCAATACTTCCATTGCTTTTTTGTGTGCATCTTTTACTTTAGGACGCCTCATTAAAGCGCCTACCATTACATTTTCCAAAACATTCATATCAGAAAAAGGCTTAACCACCTGAAAGGTTCTTGCCATGCCCATATGGGCAATTTTATGAGTAGGCATGCCGGTAATATCCTTGCCCTTAAAGATAATTTTGCCAACTTCAGGTTTTTGATATCCGGCAATATTGGCAAACAGTGTCGTTTTACCAGCTCCGTTAGGGCCAATTAAGCCTACAATCTCGCCTTTTTCCACTTTAATATCCACACTATCAAGGGCAGTCAACCCACCAAAACGTTTAGTTACATTATGCAGTTCCAGTAATGCCATTACTCACTCACCTCCTGGACTGCTTTCAGGGTGGCTTTCTTTTTGCTTTGGCGTTTTTTAGTGTAGTTATTAACAGCACCAACAATACCGCCAGGCTGATAAATTGCTACCAGCATAATCAGCAAACCATAAATTACAAGGTCAATACCTGAACCGGTACCGCCTAAGAACATTCTGGAACCTTCGGATAAGGGTATAATAATACTGGCACCTACAATTGGCCCCCAAACTGTACCCATACCACCCATAACAGCAATTAAGGCTATCTGAACTGAAGTCATTATTAGGAATGCACTCGGGGGGTCGATAAATAACATATAGTTGATCCAGAAAGAGCCTGCTACAGAACTTACTGTACCACTTAAGATAATTGCCATCAACTTTCTGTTCACCAGGTTAATACCCAACGCTTTAGCAGCCTCGGGGTCTTCCTTGATGGCTCTGAAATAATAACCACTGCGACTGTTTTTAAGCCAAATGGTAATTGCTGTAGCAAGTACCAAGAGTACCAAAACAATGTAAAAATAAGGAACCTTTGATGCAAACTGGAAGTTCAGAAGCGAACTTTCCGTAATGGTCAGGTAAAGCCCTGAAGCACCGCCTGCCGCATCCCAATTGGTAAAGATAATGTTAACTATTTCACCAACTGCCATGGTAGCAATAGCAAAATAGTGTCCCTTCAGACGGAAGCAGGGTAAACCGATTAGGAAAGCCACGATACCAGAGAGGACTATACCTAACAACAGACCCAACCAGGGGTTCCAGCCCCACCATAGTTGACTACAAGCAGTTGCGTAAGCACCCAAACCAAAATACACTGCATTACCTAAGGACATCTGCCCGGCAAAGCCGCCTATCCAGTTCCACGCTGTACCTAGGGTAGCATACATAATGATCAAAATTACGGCATGTAAATAATAACCGGTAACGATTTTAGGAACTACCAACAGGAACAAAAACAATAAGGTAACAATGATTATGGAAGGGCGTTGCCATAATTTTTTAATTAAATTATTATCTGTCATGTTAACGCCTCCCCATTAAGCCTTGCGGTCTGACAACAACACAAACAAAGTACAGACCATAGACCAGTAAATATTGATACGCAGAACCAAAGAAGAAACCACCAAGCGCCTGAACCATTCCAATGATAAGGCCTGCATAAAACACACCTTTAATCGAACCAAAGCCACCTAATGCTACTGTGATAAAGGCTAAGAACCCATAAACCATACCAACTTCAGGATATATATAGTAAAATTCAGACAGAAGACCACCGGCAATACCAACACAACCTGCACCGATTATCCAAGCTAATATATACATTTTTTGAACAGGTATACCCATTAAAGAGGCTGCATCTTTATCTTCTGATACTGCCTGCAGGGCCAAACCGGTACGGGTCTTAGTCATAAACAGGTAAACCAGGATGGTTGCAACGATTGCGCATAAAGCAGCTACGACCTGCGGTTTGCTTAAGGATAAATTTGGCATAATATTCCAAGAACCTTGAACAAGAGGGTCGGTGATGGAACGATAATCGGCACCCCACAACGCTTGGGCAAGCCCGCGCAAGAAAATCATCAAACCAAAGGTAACAAAAATTTGTGCCATACCCGAGGCCTTTAAAACATGTCGTATTAGCAACCAGTATGTCGCTACACCTAGAAGAGCTATTGCGATTGCAACGATGGGCAATGAAAGCATAGGATCAAGTCCTGGCCAAACACTAAGCCAAAAAGCCAAGAACATTGCCATCATCAAAAAGTCTCCGTGGGCGAAGTTACAAATATCCATAACTCCAAAGATTATAGTCAAACCCAGAGCGCTCAGGACGAAGATAAAGCCCCAAAGCACGCCGCTGCCTACAACCTGTAAAATTACTTCCGACATTGAAACAGCCCCTTTCCAAAATTAATTACAGTTACCTTTCACTCCACGCAGGATAGGGCCAAACAACATCAGTAGTTGCATATTCTTCAGGCCATACAGTTACATATTTGCCACCCTGCACTTGGCAGATTAATACGTTGATAGCCTGATTTTGACCATTTTCGTCAAATTTGATGCCGGACCAAGGCATGATCAATTGATCGCAGGAGATATTCGTAGCTGCTAAAGCATCACGTATAGCAGCTGGATCGGCAGAACCTGCACGATTGATAGCATCAGCCAAAATCAAAGGAGCCTGTACCGCACGAGCAGTATTGCCGTTTAAGTTTGCAATACCATATTTTTCATTAAACATTTCACCAACTTTTTTAGCGTTTTCATTCTTGGCGCTATAGTCGGAGCAATAAGCTTCACGGGTGATGGTATATTCAGCATCCGCACCTAAAATTTTGAAATAATCTTGTTCAACAAAGCCAGCATCCTGAGCAATCAAAGTAGGCATATAATTATTTTCTTTAAAGGTTTTCATAAGCAAAGTAGCATCAGAAACATAGGATGCCGCAAGTACTACGTCAGGATCAGCTGCTTTAAGCTTTTGCACTTCACTGTTCATAGAAGTAGTGTTGGCAGGATAAGGCATAGATGCTACAATTTCGTAACCGCCTGCTTCTGCATTTTTCGTCCAGCTAGCTGCAGAGTCTTTACCGAAAGCTGTATTTTCATAAATCATAGCAACAGTTTTAATATCATATTGATTTTTAACAGAATTCAAATAATTGAAAGTGTAGTCGCCAAACATAGCATCATGTGGACCTTGACGGAAAATGTTTTTGAAACCACGTTCAGTCAAAGTAGGTGAGCTGGATTCAACTACAAAGAAAGGGATGCCTGCACGTTCAGCTACCTGGCTGGCTGAAGCCACAACAGAGCTTTGATAGCAACCCATTAAAGCTACAACACCCTCTTGGTTAATTAAGCGCTCAGCTTCGGAAGCGCCTTTTTCAGCGGAACCTTCAGAGTTTGCAAAAACGAACTCTATTTTGGCGCCGTTCAAATTAGTAATACCTTCACCGGCTGCCATAGGCAGATTCAAATCAGGATAATCACCGTTAACAATCTCCCCACCTAATTCAATAGCTTTCTTCTGGTCTAAACCAGTGGGAGCAGAGGAACCGGTTAAAGCATAGATAACACCAATTTTAATTATTTCCTGATCAGTTACATCACCGGTTTCTGTGGTTTCACCGCTGCCGCAGCCTGCAAATAAAAATAGAGAACCAATAAGGGCTAAGCTGATTACTGATAATACAGCCAATTTTTTCTTGCTCTTTTTTAACATCTTCATTCCTCCTTATAAATTTTTCTCTTTTTTAATTTACTTAAAACTTAATCTCCAATAGTTTCCCCTTTCTTCTTGTTTGGTCAGTACGCCATTTATATTATTAGGTCTTGCCTTAGACCATATATAGCTTCGTAATTCATAAATTCTGTCTGGTTTAACTTGTAATATTAATTCCGACACTTCATTAATCAAATCATTAATCATTTTTTCATTCGGTTTGCTCACTATAAACATTTTTATAGCTTTGCAATCAAAAAATACAGAATAAATAGCTCCTAAATATAAATTTTCTGTATTAATAATACCATTTTAATCATATTCCAATCCTAATGCTGCTGTAATATATGCAAGACTTACCTTATTTCCAAAACCTAATCTGGGAAAAATAATATGATAATCTAGCTTGGGTATTGGACTAAAAAAATCAATAATTGCTTCATTGTATGCTAAATTTGTTTTTTCTGAACCAATTATCAAATCTTTAATTTATACCACCAATACCATCAAAAGTTTGAACAGCACCTACAAAAAGCTTAACCGTTAGAGAAGCATATTTTATAGTGTCAAAACTCTGCTGAAAGCTCTGTATCTTTCCCACCCTGTACAGGCAACAACAAAATGGAACCTGCCCTTAAGGAACTGGGGCAAGGTTTATGGCGAATTTGCTATTATGCATGAAGGCAGAATACCTCTTTAAGTTTCACCAATATGACAACAAGGACACCTTTTTTGAAGGTGCCCTTGCCTTGTTTTAATTAATTTTATATATTGTTTTCATAATTAGGTGTTTGAAAAAAGCACCTTTCTAAATCAAAACTTACCATAGAAAGCTAATTTACAGAGTTTATTTCACACACTCCTTGAATAACCATGAACTGATTTCGGTTTGTCTAAATCCTCAGTAAACCATACTTGAAAATACATTGTCTTCATTTTATGAATTATTATGAAGCAACTTCAGTATAGATTTTCTGGCCGTTGATATAGTTGCAGCACACTCATCTATATTTAAATGATCTTCCTTTCTCAAAACTTCCATTAAGTGTGATATTCGTGGCAATCTTAAATTGCAGTTTCTTAATTCAGCCACTTGGGTCAACAGCTCTTCGCTTGTACCGCTGATCAGTACTTGTCCATGATCTAAAACATAAGCGTAGTCACAGTATAACGGCACAATATCAATATCATGAGTTGATATAACAATGGTAAGTTTTGTTTCTTCCTTTAATTTAATCAAAAGCCTTAATT
>DGYV01000026.1:13489-18317 GCA_002398485.1 Peptococcaceae bacterium UBA4997
CAAAAGCCTTAATATCTCACTAACACCCGCGGGATCAAGCCCTGCTGTAGGCTCATCTAAAATAATCACCTCAGGTTTCATTGCTAAAACACCAGCAATAGCAACCCTTTTTTTCTGTCCAAAGCTCAAAGCATGCGTAGGTCTGTTTACATATTCTTGAATACCTGTTTGCAGAATAACCTTCTCTACTTCTTTAGCTACTTCTTTATCAGACATACCTAAATTTAAGGGACCAAAAGAAATATCACTTAAAACATCAGCTGAAAAAAGTTGATCATTGGGATCCTGAAAAACAATACCTACCTTTTTTCTAAGTTGCTGAATTATTTTTGATTTGTATTTTATTAATTCATCCTTAAAATATACTTCGCCTTTTGTAGGAGTCAACACACCGTTTAAGTTTAAAAACAGAGTAGATTTACCGGATCCGTTACCGCCTAGAATCGCGGTTACACTGTCTTTTTTAATTGAAATATTTACATCCTTAAGTGCCAGGTTTTTATCATCATAGCTATATGAAAGGTTTCTGGTTTCTATAATATTCATCTAATAAAACCGCCTTTCCAAAATTGATATAACAACCAAAATCACACTTAATACAATAGTAGCAATTATCCATTTATAATCATTCTCATATTCTTTATATATGGTTTTAAATTCACCGTCGTAACCTCTTGATTCCAAGGCTGCATAAACATTATCACACCTTATATAAGTTCGTAAAAAAAGCATCGCCAGCAATGTACCTATAGATTTAATTGATGTTTTAAGGTTTATATAACCAAGTCTCGAAGCCTGTGCAGTCTTGATCTTTCCGGCTTCTTCCAAAAGCACAAAAATATATCTGTAAATAAGTTCCATTAAAGAAATAATAACCGCAGAAATTTTTAACTTTTTTAATGTAAAAAGCACATCATTCATAGGGGTTGTTAAAGACATAAAATACATACAGCTTACCGCTGCCAATGCCCGCAACATTAAATTAGAGCCGTAGATTATTGAAGCCTTATCTACACCATATACACTGTCTTTAATGGTAATACCAAACAATACAGGAATTCCATAATCATGTTTGGTAATTATTATGGTCAGAACACCTATTATTAAAAAACCAGTGGGAAGGCTCAGTAGCTTCAGATACTTTTTAAAAGTAATATTTGTGCATTTAAGCGACATAATACTCATAATAATCAATATGATCATACTTGCAGAAAATGAATTTGCGCCTATAACTATAAAAAGAGGAATTGTGCCGAAAAAAATTTTATTTTTCGGCACTTGATTTTTTATTTTTGATGAATATGCATAACTATCAATTATCATCTTTTTCCTCTTTTTTTGGTTCTGCAGTCATCCTTCCTAAAATAAAAAAGATGATACCTGAGCCGATAATAGCCTGTATGCAAAATAACAGTGATTCTATTTCTCCACTTGGCAGTTCAATAATAGAATCAAACCATGGCTGGTAATCAGGGCTTATTTGAATAATGGCATCTTCTGCCAAGCCATCAGCACCTGCAAATTCTGCATCTTTCAATAATGTCAATGGCAGGATTGCAATCAAAACCGCAATAACCAGTAATATAATATTTTTCTTTAGTAATGACATAATTTTACCCCCCCCTTAAACTTATATAACTTTAAGTTCTTCAAGCTCAGACTTTCTGTATTGTTTAATAATATTAAATACAACAACAGTAATTAAGCCCTCAACAATGGCAAGGGGAATTTGCGTGATAGCAAAAATACCTGAAAATTTTACCATGGATACCATAACACTGCCCTCTGTAGGATAGGCAAGTGCTAACTGTAAAGAAGTAGTTACATAAGTTAATAAATCACCTAAAAAGGCTGCCATAAAAACTGCCAAACCGGTATTAGCACCAAGTTTTTTACAAAGCTTATATGTAGCAAAGGATATTATAGGTCCAACAATACCCATTGAAAATGTATTGGCACCTAGGGTGGTTAAACCACCATGAGCAAGCAAAACAGCTTGAAACAGCAAAACAATAACACTAATAATCGACATTGCAAACGGACCGAATATAATGGCACCAAGGCCAACACCCGTGGGATGTGAACAGCTTCCCGTTACTGATGGTATTTTCAACGCTGATAAAACAAAAACAAAGGCTCCACACAAAGCTAACAGCACCAAGTTTTTACGTGAAACAGAAACCTTTTTTTTAATAGAAATAACACCCAATATAATAAATGGCAAACATAAAATACCCCAGCTTATTGCCCAAGTAGGTGGCAAAAACCCTTCCATGATGTGCATTGCACCAGCCGTTTTTTGAAATCCTAAAAATACGCTGATAAACACTGATAACATAATCACTGCTTTTTCAAATTTAGAATACATTTTTTACCTCCAAGCATTTTTTATTAACAGAAACCGTAAATAAAATCTCACCTCTAAACAATTGCGTAGAAATAAAAAATTCCAACGCAAATTGTGCGTTGGATCAATTCATCATTTGTAGTGTAATAAAATGCAATTCAATGCTGTTTTATAAAAATAATAAAAACAAGCACATAAAACCCTACCTGATAAATAACATCATCTGTATCCACGCAGACAAAATGTATACATATAAATAATAAAGGCAGGTCTTCTGGCTTGGCATCAACGCATACTTTTTGCCTTCCCAATGAAAAACATCAGTGGCATAATATAAATATGCTCCGCTTATACAGCAACGGGCTTGCGTGGGATTTTCACCCAACTTCCCTTTAAGGATTTATAAAAATTTTTATAAATCCTCAACCTTTATCGTATATATAATAAAACAATAACGGTGATATGTCAACAATTCTATAAATTCTATCTTTAAAATCAGATAATTCAGCACAGTTAAACATAATATCATCTTTTTATATCAACATTAACGCTAATTATTTTTTGATTTACTTTTTTAAGTATTAAATTTCATCCCACCGTATATTGCTCTAAATAAAAAGACCATACCATTATGAATTGTACAGCCCCAAAAAAAATGGACAGGAAATAAAACCCCCGTATCGAAGAATATTTTTAATTTACGTAAGCTGGCATCGTTTTTTAAACGGCTTCAGCTTTGTTTTTAGTTGGATGCGTTCGTTATTGTAAAACCAAAACCTGCATTTCTACTTGGTAAAAAGTTATATGATTATTAGGAAGATTCATCTTATAAATCATTGAAAGGGACCCTAAACCTGCTACAAGTGAATCATATTGAAACCTTTACAAGATTACAAGATGCTTTTACAATATGTAAACTAAAAGAGACTATCAGTAAGCATAGCGATTATTCTTATTAACTATGTTTATATAATTTTGCCAAACCACCCTCAGAGGTTTCGCGATACAGATGTGATATGTCAATCCCTGTTTGATACATTGTTTCAACAATAGTATCGAAAGATACTTTTCTCGTATTTGCAAGAAAGTTTGCAAGGCTCAGCGCATTGATGGCCCGCATGGCTGCAACTGCATTTCTTTCTATACATGGAATTTGAACAAGCCCAAGAACAGGATCACAGGTTAGTCCCAAATGGTGTTCTAACGCTACTTCTGCCGCATATTCAATTTGGTCTATACCCATTCCGAAGAGTTCGGCAAGAGCTGCAGCTGCCATGGAACAAGCAGTTCCAATCTCTGCCTGACATCCGCATTCAGCACCGCTGATTGAGGCATTCGTTTTTACCAAATTTCCTATAAGTCCACCTACCGCTAAGGCTTTCAATATATTTTTATCGGAAAAATTCTTTTTCTCCTGCATATATTTAAGCACAGATGGCAGAACGCCGCATGATCCACAGGTAGGTGCGGTAACTATTGTACCATTGTCAGCATTTTGTTCGCTGACCGCAAAGGCATAGGCACATACTATTCTATTTTCTTTGGTTGAGTCGCTTTCATCTATGTGCCGCTGATTAAACAAATACTGCGCCTTGCGCTCTACATCCAAGCCACCTGGCAAAATACCGGTCGTTGCTAAACCATCGTATATCGAACTGTCCATTGCCTTCCATACATCATACAAAAAGTCCCAGATTTCTTTACCTTCATTCAACTCAACATAGTCACTGATTCGCATATTATGATGTTTACACAGCTTCGCAATATCAGCAAAAGTGCTTTCAGTATATATTTCCGGTAATTCATAATCTGGTCTACCTTGTATTGTAATATCACCACCGCCAACACTGGCAACTTTCATCGTCGCATATTCTACACTATTTTTATAGGCATAAAAATCTATGGTATTCGGATGTGGCAGCTCAAATTTCTCATCCATACAAAATACAATTTCTGTTTTAATAGGTTCCATTACCTTTTTAACGGCAACATCAGTTCTGTGACCTTTACCTGTTTTCGCCAAAGAGCCATATAGAATTATTTTATAGCTGTCCGCATCAGGGTTTTCATTTCTAAAGATTAATGCTGCTTTTTCAGGACCCATAGTGTGAGAGCTAGATGGTCCCCTGCCTATTTTATATATTTGTCTTATGGATTTCAAATACTTTCACCCCTTAAATCAATCATTTCCACAAAAATATTTCTTTCCCTTTTTTCTGCCATGCGCTTACCGCATCCAATTGATATAGTAATTATACCATAGCACCTGTTAAGCAAATAATATACTTTACATAGTAAGTAGTACTGAGGAATACAAGGCTTTTTTCAGACTACTAATATTATGTTATTCAGTATTTGTATTTGGGTAGTCTGTGTTGCGTATATATGCAGTATTTCTGCCTGTACCAGTCTTTATTATATAACCTTCTCTCAATAGAGCAGCTAAAGTTACCTCGACAGTGGATACGCTTATGTCAGGAC
>DGYV01000020.1:0-9596 GCA_002398485.1 Peptococcaceae bacterium UBA4997
AATCCCTAAGACGCACCCTCTAAAGGCGGTTCTTTGTTAAAAGAGATTAAGAGATTAAAAGAGAAGAAGAAAAAGAAAGATTCGGTTTAATTTATTTGAACACCCAAAGGTGATATTGTTAAAAGTTTTTTAAAGCGGTTTATATTCCATAAGTTTTACATTAAGGGTTTTTTGAACACCCGAACGTTGAATTACTACTTTTATGGTATCCCCCGCTTTGCATTTATTCAGAGCAGTGGTTACATCAGCCGAGCTTACTGCCAAATCCCCATTGATGCTGATAAGTAAGTCGCCCGCTTTCATGCTGGCTTTGGCGGCACCGCCGTCCTCAGCTACGCTGTATACATAAACACCAAGCTCAGATACTCTGTACATCATAGCTTTTTGGGGTGTTGTTATATCCACAAGCTGTACACCCATTACGGGCCTGCCGGGTACATAGCCGTGGTTTATCAGTTCTTCTGCTACACTTTTGGCAAGGTTTACGGGAATGGCAAAGCCAAGGCCTTCAATATCCGAACCGTAGGATTTAGCATTCACTATGCCTATAAATTCGCCTTTGCTGTTGAATAAGCCGCCGCCGCTGTTACCGGGGTTGATGGCGGCATTGGTTTGCAGAAGCGTCATATTTTGACCATTGATGTTGATTTCACGGTTCAAGGCACTGATGATACCATCGGTTACCGTGCCGCCCAGTTCACCAAGGGGATTGCCTATGGCTACTGCCAACTCGCCTACGATAAGTTTGTCGGAATTGCCGCAAACGGCGGGTTGCAGATCTGCGGCCTTTATTTTAATTACTGCAATATCGGTTTGCGGATCTGTTCCTACTAATTCAGCATCATATTCGGTACCGTTATTTAGGCGTACAGTAATACTGTTGGCATCATTTATGACATGGTTGTTGGTGATGATGTAGCCATCTGTTGAAAAAATAACGCCCGAGCCCGCACCTTCGGAAATGAACTGGCCGAAATAATTATCGGTAGCTGCCGAAGAGGTGGTTATTTCAACTATGGAATTTGCGGCGGTAGCCGCTACTTCGCTTACACTTAAACTTTTGCCGCCGCTTGTAATGGCAGTATAACCTGAGTTGGCTGTTGTGGCAACGGGTGTTGAGTTGTTATCCGTTATCAGCCCCGCTAGCAGGCCGCCACCAAAACCCAAACTAAGGGAGAGTAGCAGGGCACCGCATATTATAAGATTTTTAAATCCTGTAGTTTTGTGTGAGCGGTAGGTTTTTTTGGCTTTTGATGGGTTTGTTTGATAGCTTGATGGATTGTAGCCATCGTTATAACTGGGTATATCTATATAATCTGCTTCATATTCATCAGGGTCTTTATACATGGTTTTGCCTCCTTTGAGACTAAGTTGCTGTAGCTTGTTTAGTTATATTATGATAAACAATTGTGAAAAAAATTTGATAACCGTTTGTAAACTTAATGATAATTGACAAAAAGGAGTTTTTTCAGGTACGACAATTTTTATGATCACATAAAAATTATGCATCAAAATAGTTTCTTAAAACCCTTATTTTAGAAAGTCTAAGCTTTTTATTTAAAATATGCCTAAGCTAACTCAGTTTGTTATCCAAAACGCAGTAAAGAACTATAATTTAAGCGGCCGGGGCAAAAGCCCCCTCCCTTTGCCTGGAAAGGGGCAAGGGAGATAGGGTGCAAAAATAAAAATTTTTGCTTAGGATTTTAAAAAAATTATTGTATTTAATTTTGTATTCAGAATCACAAAAACAGCGTTTTTGTTTATGCCCAAAATATAAAAAGCCGCTGTATGGCGGCTTTTGGTTGATCGGTTATGAAAAAAGATTTTAATTTAAAATACTTGAAATATGCTTGCCTTAAATATCTTCATATAAGCCCTTGCGGTGAGCAGCGATAAAGCGGCCGCAGAAAGGGTCGTTACCTAAAAGAGCATCAGAAGCATAAAGCATTGCCATCATCACTTGATCAGTAGGGTTCAAAATGTAGCCGTTCATACCTGCTGTCATGGTTTGCACCATAAAGGCGCGGTTAATCCATTTGCGGTTGGGAAGCCCAAAAGAAATGTTGCTCAAGCCGCAAATAAAATTAACGGTTGGGAAGGCTTCTTTGATGACAGTTATAGTGTTAAGCACATCCCTGCCTGCTTGATCTGCGGTACTGATGGGTTTTACCAAAGGGTCTATATAAATATCTTCTAAAGGTACGCCGCCCTGGGTCAGGCCATTTATCAAACGGGTAGCTATATCCACCCTTTCTTCTTTGGTAGTGGGCATACCGTTATCATCCATGCAAAGGGCAACTACTTTAGCGTGATATTGGGCAACCAGCGGTAAAGTGGCGGCAAAGCGATCCTTTTCTGCCGTAATGGAATTTACAAAAGGCTGGCCGTTTTTGCATAAAGACAAGCCACGAGCCAGTACATTGGTATCGGGAGTATCTATGGAAAGAGGTAGGTCGGTAACTTCCTGTACGGTTTGAACCAGCCAAGCCATCCTTTCCTCTTCATCGTCAACAAAGGTACCGCAGTTTACATCAATATAATTTGCGCCTGCTTCTGCCTGTTCTATGGCAAGCTCCTGAATGGCTTTGGCATCGTATGCTTCCATGGCAGGCCGAATGGCTTTACGGCTGCTATTTATGAGTTCACCTATGATCAACATCTTTTTTCCTCCTTAAAAACGGCATTGCAATACAGCTTGTATTATACCTTTGCCTGAAGCGGTTGTCAAAACCTTGAGCCTATAAAAAGCTTGCTTTAGGGATGCAGCAGTTTTTGGCAAAGCATGACAGCTCCCGTGGCATCTTCGGAATAGCCGTTGGCACCTATTTTATCGGCAAAGTCTTGGGTTACGGGAGCACCCCCGATGATAACATTAACGCCGGGGCGCAGGCCTTCCTTGTCTACGGCTTCAATAATTTTGGACATCATTGGCATTGTTGTAGTCAATAGCGCGGAAAGAGCGATGATTTGCGGTTCATGTTTTTCAATGGCGGCCAAAAAGTCGTTGGGGCCTTTATCGCTGCCCAGATTTATTACCTCAAAGCCGTTATTTTCCAGCATCAGTGCCACCAGGTTTTTGCCTATATCGTGAAGGTCTCCTTTGACTGTACCTATAACTATTTTTCCTTTGTAAACCATTTCACCTTCTTTTATATATGGTTTTATAGTAGCTACGGTTTCGGTCATGACTTGTGCGGAAAGCATGACTTCGGGCACGAACATTTCCCCTTCTTTGAATAATTCTCCTACCCTGGACATGCCTGTAATAAGGCCGTTGTTGATAATGTCAAGCGGTGCGGTGCCACTTTCTAACAGGGCTTTGGCGGTGGCGATGGCGTTATCCTTATCGCCCGTTACCAAAAAATCCGATAATTTTACTAAATCCGTCACAAACAAACCTCCCCTTTGAGTGTCGTTTTATATATTGTGTAAATTTTATTTTCGCAAAAAACAAGCTAAATGTCAATCAAAAGATGATTTATGCTCTATCAAAAATCAAGTGAGGGTTGTGGGATAGGTGGATAAATAGCCTGCTAATACAGTACTACACAAACGAATATTCAGAAAATAGCGCCGAGGAAGTCATTTTGTGGATATTTTGGGGATAAAACAGGGTTTTTGGAATAAATAAAAATTTTTTACAAAAATCCGTAATAAATTACAAAAGTCCTGCTAGAATAGTATATCATATTGCTGTAATAAAAGAGTAATACTGTATTCTGCTTTAAGCAAGCAAATAGGCCTTATGTTTTTCCGCACATTGGAAAAACATAAGGCCTGCTAGAAGCGCTAAGGCTGGTTTTTAGCATAAACAACCATTCGTTATTCTTGCGTGAAAATAACGGATAATTGCTATGTTTAGCAGGCATTATATTATAATCACCAACTCTTTGTGGGGTATTTGACGCTAAAGTCTACCAAATGAAAAAGAAAGGTTTATTTTTTGATATAAAAATGATAAAATAACATTACGGTATCCAATAATTATTAAAAATGAGGGCAAGCTATGTATGCTTTTAGCTTAGCTTTTCCAAAACGGATGTTTGAAACCGTAATAAAAATATCATTATTATAAATGCGAGTTGAGCCGTTTGGGGGAGGCTGTGATTTAATGCAAAGCGTAGATAGGATTGTAACCATATTGGCTTTATTGGCCGATTCATCAAAAGGCTTAGGCATTACGGATCTTTACGAGGCCTGTGAATTGCCTAAATCCACTTTGCACAGGATTTTGACTAGCCTGGTAATGCATGATTTTGCAGTGCAGGATCCGCATACCAAAAAATATCGTTTGGGTTCGGCCATGCTTAGGATGGGCGCGCGTTTTTTAAGCCAAAATGATGTTCGAGCTATAGCTCGTCCTTATTTGGAGCAAGCGGAAAAAGAATTACGGGAAACCGTTTATTTATGTATACTTCAGGGTGAGCGTGTAATTTGTGTGGACGCAGTTAGTACCTCAAGGGATTTGAACTATTTTGTAAGCGTGGGCAAGGAAATGCCCTTTAATATATCGGCGGCTGCTAAAGCCATACTTGCTTATCAGCCGGCGGATTTTATAGCCAATGTTTTGGGTTCGGATAAAATAGCTTTTAAAACGGCAAACAGTATTACGGATCCTGAGCGTTTGGAAAAGCACTTGGCCAGTATTCGTATTCTTGGTTACAGTATTTGTGAAGAAGAAATGGAAGAAGGCGCAACCGCGGTAGCCGCTCCCCTGTGGGATTGGAGGGGTCAGGTAACTGCCAGTGTTGCAGTGATTGGTCCTGCTGTAAGGTTGCAGGGTTCTTATCGCCAAGGTGTTGTGGATGTTATTTTGGCTACTGCTCAGGTTATTTCCCGTCAATGGGGCATGACGCAAAATTATTAAAAAGTATGTGATCATTCTTGGGGTAAAAATATGCTTTAGGAATGTTGCATAAATAAAAAATATTTTATTTAAGGAGTGGACGTTACAAAATGGAAAAGAAGGTTGCTGTTGTTGCAGTTGGGGGAAATTCTTTGATAACTGACAAAACAAAAACTTCCATGATGGATCAAATGGAAGCTGTTAAGGAAACCTGCAAACACTTGGCAGATATGGTAGAAGCAGGCTGGACTCTGGTTATTACTCACGGAAACGGCCCACAGGTTGGTTTTGGTCTTCGTCGCTGTGAATTGGCTGCCAAGGAACTGCCTATGGTTCCTTTGGAAGGTATTGGCGCTGAAACTCAGGGCAATATCGGTTATATGATGCAGCAGTGCTTGAAAAATGAATTAGAAAGCCGCGGCATCATGGATAAAGAAACCGCTACTGTTTTGACTCAGTGTGAAGTTGAAGTTTCTGACCCTGCTTTTGAAAAACCCAGTAAACCCGTTGGCAGCTTCATGGATAAAGAAGAAGCTATGATGCATAAAGAAAAAGACGGTTGGGTAGTAGTTGAAGATGCTGGTCGTGGTTGGAGACGTGTTGTTCCCAGCCCCATTCCTTATAAAATTGTTGAAGAAAGCACCATCAAAATGCTCGTAGACGCAGGCATATTGGTAGTATCCACCGGTGGCGGCGGTATCCCTGTTGTACGCAATGCTAAAAAACAATTGGAAGGCGTTGCCGCTGTTATTGATAAAGACTTTGCTTCTGCCTTACTGGCAAGCAACATAGGTGCAGATTTATTCCTTATTTCCACCGCGGTTCCCAAAGTAGCTTTGAACTTTGGCAAACCCGATCAAATCGATTTGGACAAAGTAACTGTTGAAGAACTTAAAAAATACCAAGCTGAAGGCCATTTTGCCGCAGGCTCTATGGGTCCTAAAATTTCCGCTATACTCAACTTTATGAACAAAGGCGGTAAAGAAGCTTTGATCACTTGCCCTGAAAGCATTGTAGATGCTTTGGCAGGCAAAACAGGTACCAGAATAGTAAGATAAGCCCTTTTTAGTGAAAATAAATAGCTGTTTTTATAAAGATAATTAGCCGGTGAGTGGGGGCTCAGGGCTAAGCCTTCACTTATTGGTGGTTAAATTATATGATCTGGTTTTTTGTAAATTATATTTTACTGGTAAGGAGTTGATTTAATTGGTTGAAAAACGTATTGTTGGCACTGAAACACCGAGGTTGGACGGTGTTGCCAAAGTTACAGGTGCCCAAATGTATTCGTCTGACGTACATTTGCCTAATATGATGTGTGGTGTAATTATGCGCAGCCCTCATCCGCATGCAAAGATTATCAGCATTGATACATCGGCAGCAGAGGCCATGGGTGCTATTTGCTTGACCAGAGATGATGTTAGTACTTATATGTACAACGAACGCTTGGTCAGCGTACCCTCCGCTACTTACAGGGACCGTACACTGCTTCCCATAGAAAGGGTAAGACACGTTGGCGAACCTGTAATGGCAGTTGCTCACGAAACCGAGGAATTAGCTTACAAAGCTATGCAGTTGGTTAAAGTAGAGTATGAAGTGTTGCCCTTTGTTTTAGACCCTGAGGAAGCAATGAAAGATGGTGCTCCTCAGCTTTATGATGAAATTTGGTACGGTTTGGAAAAAGGTAAGGTTCATAACAACAAAGGCGTTATTCGTAATGTTGAAGAAGGTAATGTGGATGAAGCCTTTGCTGCTCCGGGCGTAAAGGTTTATGAAAGCGATTTTACTTTGAACCGTATTTACCACAATCAGTTGGAAACTAAAACCGCTGTTTGTGCAATGCAGCCTGATGGTAGTATAGATGTATATTCCACTACCCAATCCATTCATGGTTCCCGTATTATTATAAGCAAGCTCTTGGGCTTGCCCTTCTGCAAAGTAAACGTTAAGAAAATGGCTATTGGCGGCGGCTTCGGTTCCAGTATCCAAATCAATACTGTAACCCCCATTTGCGCGGCTTTGGCTCAAAAAGCCAAAAGGCCTGTACGCATTGCTTCTTCCCGTGAAGAAGACTTCTACAGCCATCATAAATATCCCACTAAGTTCCATCTGCGCTTAGGCGTTGATCCGGAAGGTACTTTGGTAGGCGGCCATGTTACCGCTTTGGTAGATTTCGGTGCTCACCAAATCCAGCCTTTGGCTTATATGGGTTGTGTATCCGGTTGGTTTGCTGATATGTATAAATATAACAATAATATCCGTTTTGAAGGTACCGCTGTTTATACCAATAAAACACCTTGCTGCGCTATGCAGGGTTATGGTAATCCTCAGATTAACTTCTGTGTTGAATCTTTGGTTGACGAGATTTGCAATGATAACGGCTGGGATGTTGTTGATTTCAAACTCAAAAATTACCGTGGTGTTGGCGATGAGTTCTGGGGCCAAGGTCCTACCATTCGCTCCATCATTAAAAGCTGTGGTGTTGAACAGTCTTTGGTTGAAGGCCGTGAAAAATTCAAATTCAACGAAAGAACGCCCTACACTGAAAAAAGTGGTCGTTTCCGTACTGGTACCGGCCTTGCTCGTGGCTTCCACTGCTCCGGTACAGGTGGTCCTTCAGAAGGTGAAGTTATTGACTTCTCCAGCTGCATGATCAAAATTAATGAAGACGGTTCTATAGACGTACTCACTCCATTAATGGATCATGGCGGTGGTACCTGGGATGCAGTTGCTAAAATAGCTGCAGATACCCTTTGTGTACCTCTTGATATGGTAGGTCTTTCCCCTGCAGAAACTCGTTCTACAGGCTTTGACGTAGCTACCCACGCTACCCGCGGTATTTACTGCGGTGGTGCTGCAGTATACCATGTAGCCAAAAAAGTAAAAGAAAAATTACTGGAAGTTGCCGGCAGGATTATGCTGGAAAACCCCAGCGATTTGGAAGTTGTTCGTGATGATGAGCTTGGTCAGGCAGTAGTTCGTACTAAAGGTTATCACAGAAAATCCATGACCGCAGGTGAAATTGCCGATCATGCCCGTATTTTCAGCTGGGGCACCATTGCTTATACCGACAGCTATCGTCAGAAAAACTGTCCTCCCTGTTTTGTTACTCACTTTGTTGAAGTAGAAGTGGATACCGAAACCGGTGAAGTAAAAACTCCCAGGGTTCTTATGTATGCCGACTGCGGTACTTGTGTAAATCCTCAATTATTGGAAGGCCAGCTGGTTGGTTCTTATAATCGCGGTATCGGTTACGCATTGTATGAGGATCTTCCGCATGATCCCAAAACAGGTGAATTGGCTTGTAAGGGTTTATTGGTTAACTACAAAACACCTACCTCTTACGAAATGCCAAGTATTGCAAATACTAAAGTAGAAGTTTGCGATACTTATGAGCCTACGGGTCCTTTTGGTGCCAAAGGTATTGGTGAAGCAGCTTTGGCTTCCGTAAGCGCTGCTGTTGGTAACGCTATTTACAATGCTATTGGTATTCGGTTTACTGAATTACCGATTCTGCCCGAAAAAGTATTAGCGGCCATTAAAGAAAAAGAAGGCAAGTAAGAAAAAGCATTTATGTAAGAAGGGGTGAAATAATGAATACCAGAATTATTCCAAAAGAATATAATTATACAGCACCGCAAACTTTGGCGGAAGCTTTGGACATTCTTAAACAAAAGAATGTAAGAGTTTTGGCAGGCGGTACAGACCTTATCGTAAGGCTCAAAATGGGCAGCGAGGAGGCTATGGAAACCATGCTGGATATCAAACGCATTCCTGAGTTGAAAGGTATTGCCTATTGTGAAAAAGGTGCCCATATTGGTGCTACCACAGCCTTGGCTGATATTGAAGAAAATGCAGAGATCATTAAAAACTATCCCGCGCTCCGTGATGCTTTGGTAGCTATGGCTGCTATCGCGGTTCGTCATATGGGAACCATCGGCGGCAACTTTGTAAACGCAAGTCCCGTTGCCGATACAGCTGGCCCTGTTATGGTTTACGGCGGCCAAGTTCATCTAAAAGGTCCTGAAGGTGAAAGAGTTATCCCTGCTGACGAATTTTTCGTAGGCCCCGGGAAAAGCCAACTCAAAGAAGGCGAACTCCTTACCGCTATCACTTTGCCCGTACAGCCCGCTGATTCCGGTGCGGCTTTCTTCAAGAAAACCCGCGTAAAACCCGATATTTCCAAAATCAGCACTACCGTATATGTGGAACGCGATGGTGAAACCATCACAAATTGCCGCATTGCCATGGGTGCTGTGGCAGCTAAGCCCATTACCCTTCCCGAAATAGCTAAAGAAGCTATTGGTAAAAAAGCAAGCAAAGCCTTGTTTGCGGAAATGGCCGCTAAAGTTGCCGATACAATCAAACCTATCGATGACATCCGTTCTACTGCCGAATACCGCAAAGCTGTTGCCAATGTAATGGTAGCAGAAGCCTTCGAAGTAGCATGGAAGCGTGCAGGAGGTGCTCTGTAATGGCAAAAAAAGAAATCACTTTAAATGTAAACGGCAAAGCTTACCAAGTAAGCGTAGAGCCTAATGAAATATTATTGAACGTATTGCGTGATAAGTTGTTCCTTACCGGTTCTAAATATGGCTGCGGTATTGCTGAATGCGGCGCTTGCTCCATTTTGGTGGATGGTAAAGTGCAATTATCCTGCATGATCCCCGCAATAGCGGCTGAGGGCTGGAATATAACTACTGTTGAAGGCTTGGCAGATAAAGACGGTAACCTTAACCCCGTACAGCAGGCC
>DGYV01000020.1:9756-17852 GCA_002398485.1 Peptococcaceae bacterium UBA4997
ACAGCAGGCCTTTATTGACAGAGCTGCCATTCAGTGCGGTTTCTGCACCCCCGGTATGGTAGTTACGGGTACTTCTCTTTTGAACCAAAACCCGCATCCCACAGAAGAAGAAGTTAAAGATTACTTCCGTGGTAACTACTGTCGTTGCACAGGTTATACCTCCATTGTTGAAGCAACCTTGATGGCTGCTGAAAAAATGAGCAAATAATTTAAATAAGTTTTGGATGTATTGAAAATATATATTTTTTAAAGGAGGTAAGTATAGTGAAAAATTTTGCATATCGTGAAGCTGATTCCAAAGATGCAATTTTGGCAGCTCTGGCGGAACTTAAAGATGCATATGTTATCGCCGGCGGCACCAATGTCATGTTGAACATCTTGGATAAAAAAGTTAACGACAGAACTTTAGTGAATCTGCGTAATGCAAAAGAACTTCGTGGTATCAAAGACAATGGCGAAACCATAACCATTGGCGCTACCACCACAATCAGTGATCTTGAACATTCCGAATTAATTGCTGGCGAGGCTAAAGCTTTATGGCAGGCTGCGGTTAGCTTTGCTGATCCCACTACCAGGCACAGCGCCACAGTAGGCGGCAACATCAGTAATGCTTCTCCTGCCGCCGATACAGCTACCGCCCTTATGGTTTTGGATGCTGTAGTAACCATCGAAAAAAAAGGTGCTAAAAGAGAAGTTGCTCTTACCGATTTTTTCAAAGGGGTTGGCAAAACCGTATTGGCAGCTGATGAAATTGTTACTGCTATTACTTTCAAAAAATCGCATAACTGCGCTTTCATTAAACTAGGTTTAAGGAATGCTATGGCTATTTCAGTAGCCAATGTTGCTGTAAACTTGGTTAAACAAGGCGATGTTGTTAAGGATATTAAAATCGCCATGGGTTCCGTAGCTCCTACTGTACGCCGCTGTGCTGAAGTTGAAAAAGCTTTGCTTGGCAAAAAGTTGGAAGATGCGGTTATAGCTGAAGCAGTTAAAGGCCTTGATAAAGATATCAGCCCTATTGATGACATTCGTGCTACCGGCAAATATCGCAAACAAGTTGCTCCTGTTTTAGTTACCCGTGCTATTTATGCAGCTTGTGGCTGCAAGGATGGGGGTGCAAAATAATGAGTAAAGACATTCAAGTATCCTTTACTTTAAATGGCAAACCTGTTACCTATACTGTTGCTCCTCATACCAGTTTACTTCGTATGTTGCGTAACAACTACAACTACGATGTAAAATGCGGTTGTGAAGAAGGCGACTGCGGTACCTGCACTGTTTTGGTGAATGGTGAATCTATGAAATCCTGCATTACTTTAGCAGCACAGGTTGAAGGTGCCAATATTGTTACTACCAAAGGTTTAACCTACGGTACTGATGAAATCGGCCACATGATCCAAAGAGCATTTGTTGAATGCGGTTCCATTCAGTGTGGTTTCTGCACACCCGGTATGGTTATGGCTGCTAAAGAATATATCGATGACGGCGGCATTGCTGATCGCAAAGCTATCCGTAAGGCAATTTCCGGTAACCTTTGCCGTTGCACAGGTTATGTGAAGATTGTAGATGCTATTTACAGAGTTGCAAAAGACTTAGGACGGGAGGTGCGCTAGATGGCAAATTTAAAATTAGTTGGTAATCGTGTGCCAAGGCATGACGCCTGGGCCAAAGTAAAAGGCGAGCAAGCATATTCTGATGACTTTGCAATGCCCGGTATGATTTACGGCAAGGTTCTGCGCAGTAAATATCCCGCGGCTATCCTTAAATCCATCGATACATCAAAAGCGCTTGCTTTACCCGGCGTACATTGTGTATTGACGGCAAAAGATTTAGTAGAAAACACAGACGTTACCAAATTTGGTCAAATGCGTGACGTTGGTGGAGGTTTTGAAGGTTTATACAAAGTATTGGCAGACGGCAAGGTCCGTTATAAATCCGAAGCTATTGCTTTGATAGCTGCCGATACCGAAGAGCTTTGTGAAGAAGCTTGCAACTTAATCGAAGTTGAATATGAAGTTACCGAAGGCGTTTATGATGCCAGAGAAGCTTTGAAACCTGGTGCTTACCTAGTTTCCAGCGAAGATGATTCTAACCTTATTATGCGCTCCCATATTGGTAAAGGTGACATTAAAAAAGGTTTTGAAGAAGCTGATTATATCATTGAAAATGATTATTTCGTTCACCAGCACGACCATGTCTATTTGGAAACTGAAGGCGGTGTTTGCTGGGTAGACCAGGATGGCGTTATTACCATGCGTGTTGGTACCCAGGTACTTGAACACTATCGTACTATTGCTAAACTGATGCATTTACCTCACAACAAAGTTCGTAATATGGGTGTTGCCATGGGCGGCGGCTTTGGCGGTAAAGAAGAAATCACCGTTGAAACTTACCTTTGCTTATTGGCACAAGCTACCCGTAAACCTGTTAAAATGGTTTGGGACCGCAGCGAATCCTTGGAGGCTCACTGCAAACGTCACCCCGAACACATGCATTATAAAACAGGTTTCACCAAGGATGGTAAAATTGTAGCTCAGCAGGCTGATATTGAAATGGATGCCGGCGGTTACACTTTCCTTACTCCTTGGGTACAAATGTATTCCACAATTGGTGCGGCAGGTTGCTACAATATCCCCAATGTAGAAATCAATGTTGCCTCTGCTATGACCAATAATATGATCTCCTCCGCAAACCGCGGTTTTGGTCAGCCCCAGGTTAACGTTGCTTATGAATCCCAAATTGATGAAGCAGCAGACGCACTTGGTATTGACAAAAGAGAGATTCGTAAAATCAACTGCCTGAAAAACGGCGATGAAGTTTCCACAGGTTTCATTCCTGAAGGCCATATTGCTTTGATCGATATGATTGACAGGGTTTGGGACGATTTGGAAAACACTTGTGGTCCTAAGAAAGAATATACCGAAGAAGGCAAAAAGGTTGGCCGTGGTATGGCTATTGGTTTCATGAGCTATGGCCGCTTGACCTTTATGCATGACTCTTCCCGTGTAGCTGTACGCATCGAGTTAGATGGTTCCGTTACCGTTCGTGCCGGCGTTCCCGACTTAGGCGGCGGCCAAGGTTCTGTACTTTGCCAGATCGTTGCTGAAGAATTGGGCTTACCTATTGAAAAAATGCACGTCTTCATTATGGATACCCACTTAACTCCTCTTTGCGGTACCACTACTGCTACCCGCCAGCTCTATATGTCCGGTAATGCTGCTCTAACTGCGGTTAAACCCTTAAGAGAACGCTTGATTAACAAAGCTTCCAAATTATTGGGCTATGCTCCTCAGTATATCGACTTGGGCAATGAAAAAGCTTATGTTATCAACCAGCCGGATATTTGGGTTCCCATTGTTGATGTTATCGGCCACGTTTCCAACGATGGCGAAGAATTGTTCAACGAAGGCCAATTCAACGCTCCCTTTACCGAAGTTCCCGATTTGACCAATATGCGCGGTCGTATTTTGCCTGACTTCACCTATTCCGCTCATGCTGTTGAAATAGCTGTAGATGAAGAACTTGGTAAAATCGATCTTAACCACATTGTTGCTTGTTATGATGTTGGTCGTGCTGTTAACAGAAATAGCTGCGAAGGCCAAATTGAAGGCGGCGCTGTTTATAATATGTGGTATATCTGCGAAGACTTGAAACAGGAAAAAGGTATTATTAGAGCCAACAAAATCTCCACATACCTGATTCCTACTGCTGTAGATGCTCCCGAAGTTGAACTGGATCTGATTGAATCCGCCGGTGGCCTTGGTCCTTATGGTGCTAAAGGCGTTGGTGAACCTGCGGATAACTCCATTACTCCTGCTATTCTGAATGCTTTGAAGGATGCTACGGGCGTTCGTTTCACTAAATTCCCAATTACTCCTGAAGTAGTGTTGGATGGCATAAAAGCAAAAAAAGAAGCTGAAAAGGTTAAAGTAGTTCCCAATCCGGAAAAAGACCATGCAGCTAAATTCATTTTAGATAGCTGCCAATGCATGCCTAAAGCTCCGGTTGCGGATAAATACAAAAACCAATAGCAACACAGCAGCCTTTATATAATATATAAAGCTGTGTATAAGAAAGCACCTGTTGTCCCCCAGCAGGTGCTTTCATTTTTTAAATTCAGAGCATTAGGAGTGCAAGTGTACATAAAGTAAAACTATATTACCATGAGCCTAAGTAAAGAATCCTAAAACAACTTTTATCCTATTCCTCTTGCCCCTTTCCCTTGAGGAAAAGGGGGCTTGCGCCCTGACCGCTTAGGCTACAGTTTCCAACTGCATCTAAGTTGTTTCAGTTGGCATGCGGATAAGCCTGGGGATTTCCCCGTTGGATCCGTTAAACGGCATTGTAAACTCTTAATGTAAACTATCTTTCGCAATGCCGTTTGCCTGCGTTTACAGCCTTAGGTGCAGGGAAACTCTATACCACACTTTACGGGCGCTTAAAATATTAAAACAATATACCAAACAGCTATTGTCATTATGGTTAAAAGTAAAGCGCGGGCAAGAAGCCCGCGCTTTGTAATTTTATAATATAAAAAGTTGAGATCCAAATTTACCGTAATCAACATATATCTTTTAAGTGGTTTTAGAGTTTAAATTAACGGTTACGATATAGCCAGATTTATTATCGCCGCTTATTTGGTACTGACAATATTTGGGGATGTAAATACCCTTGCTGAAAAGACCGGAAGGCTTGATGTAGTAAATTTCATAATTAAAGTTTTCAGAAAGCTTAATTTTTAAATGTTCTCCGTCATAAGGGCAATTTTTCAAAAAGCTTATATACTCTTCCAGGCAAAAGCCTTTAGCTTCCATAATTATGGAATGGGGCAAGCCAACATAACGGTAATGCCAGGGTTCGCCCACAATGCCTGTAATAGAGGATTTGCCATTCTTATAGCGCTGTACAAAGCCATATTTAAAGGCATTCTTGCTGATCCAGCTATATTTGGTATCGTCTAAAAAAGCGGCAGAGGTTTTGCCTTCGGCATTTTCATATATGCCCATATCAAAGGCGTAGCCTGTATGGTGTTCACTGGCACCTACGGCGGCGGTATCAGTGGTTTCACTTTCCGCCTCGCCGGTATTTTCTTTATAAAGTGCTTCCTGTTCAGCAAGGGAACGGTAGCCACTCCAAATGATGATGTCTTTGATGCCGCCTAAAGTATAGGCATCGGAGAGCCAGCGGTTTAGGCTTTCTAAGGTGTTTGGTGCCAAGTAAATACTGTTATCCTTAACTAAGTAGCAATCCTTTTTATTTTCGTTTACTTGAATCAGGTCAGTAGCAAGCGGCGGGTCTGTATACGAGGTATCGGTATTTACCAGTATTAAATTACCGTTTGCCAGTTGGTTATCTTGTAAACTTACTTTTTTATATTTTTTAATTGCGGAAGCTTCCTTTTCAATGCTATATTCACTTAAATTATAACCGCTGTATAATAGAAAATTGGTGGAAAAATAATGGTTTTGGGAAGCTGTGCTTTCGGTTGAGCTATTGCCTGTTACCGAGTTTTGGGGTATGATTGTGGTTTGATTATTGGGGTCGGCCGTATTATGGCAGTAGTTGAAAATAAGCACCGCAATGCCTAAGATAATAAGCAGTAAAATTATCACGGGCGCTTTTTTAAGCCTTTTTTTAGGGCGTCGGGTTCTTCTTTGGGTCATTTTGCCACCTCTATTTAAAATTATACGTCTATATATTAGACGTTGAGCAGGTTAAAATCCTGCAAAAAATCTGTAAATTTTATTTGCTTTAAGCCTTAATTATTGATATTATTAATGTAATGTTTGTTTTATTTGTGCATATGGTATTCCAAAAGGGCAAAAGGGGTCAACTAATGGAGCAGTTTACACTGTTTTTGGATGAGATAATACATTTTGATAGATATATACCTTACATTATGGAAAGCCATGGTGTCTTGGTATATATTTTATTGTTTTTGATCATTTTTTGTGAAACAGGGCTTGTGGTTACGCCTTTTTTGCCGGGTGACAGTATTATTTTTGCTTGCGGTGCCTTAGCGGCAGCAGCAGGCTTGAATATTTATGTGTTGATACCATTGTTTTTGGTAGCTGCCATAACGGGTGATGCCACAAATTACTTTATAGGCAATAAGCTGGGTTGCAAGCTTATTGCTTCCCAAAACCGCTTTGTAAAGCCCGAATATATTTATAAGGCAGAGGCTTTTTATGAAAAATACGGCGGCAAGGCTATTTTCCTGGCTCGTTTTGTGCCTATTGTAAGAACCTTTGCTCCTTTTGTGGCAGGGCTTGGTAATATGCATTATCCGCGTTTTGCCAAATACAATGTAGTGGGCGCAATTGCTTGGGTTGGTATTTTTTTAATATTGGGTTATTTTTTTGGTAACCTGCGTTTTATTCAGCAAAATTTCGTGTTGGTTACGCTGGCAATTATTTTTATATCTCTTTTGCCTATGGTTATAGAAGTACATCGCAGTAAAAAATAAAGCTAAATGCCATGCTTTAAAAATGGTTTTATTGAAAAGGGCAAAATATTGTACCTGAAAGCCTTGTTTGCAGGTAATATTAATAGAAAAATATTTTTTGCACAAAATGGTGCAGCCCTTCGGCTGTGCCGTTTTGCTTTAGGGTTGTTTTTATAAAATCAGCTTAAAGCCATGGTAAGTAGGTGTATATATTATTTGAGTTGCAGGCTTAATAGCAATGTGAGAATAAAAATATTGCTGTATTTTTCCCCTATCTAAAAAGCATATAAATATTTCTTCTTTTATGGGAACAAATTCGGGTTTTGAAACATCTAAGATGGAGGAATTGTTTTCTGTATACAGGAGGGGGATTACACAGTAAATGAAAAAATGGATTTTTTCAGGCCGTATTTCAAAAGTAAATATTTTTTTAGTAGTTGGCTTGTTAATAATAATCTTTTGCACATGCGTAACCAAATTGGAAAATGGCAAGGTAGCCGCTTCCACCCAAGAGGATGAAAATCCTTCAGGCTTAATTGTTCTTGTTTACCATGGTATTAGCGGTGAGAATAAAGAATTAGGCGGTGCATTGTTAAAAATTGAAGATTTTAAACAGCAGATGAGTTATTTGCATGAAAATAATTATCAAACTTTGGGGCTGAAGGAATTTTTGGCTTACCGTGAAAAAGGAGCTTTTCCTAAAAAAAGCGTAATGATTACCTTTGATGATGGTTACAAAAATTTTATGGACTTTGCGTACCCTGTTTTAAAAGAGTATAAATTTCACTCTGTTATATTTCCTATTGTAGGCCTTACTCCCGGTTTAGCAAAGGAGGATGTTTGGAATGAGCATTTAACCTTTCATGACCTGCGGTTAATGGATGCGGAAAGCGGCCTTATTGATATTGGCTCTCATACATATGGTTTGCATTATTACGATGATAAAGGCCAGGCTGCAATTAATCTTAGAAGAGACGAGAGCATGGCGGCATATAAAGCTAGGGTTGGCAAGGATCTTAATGTAAGCAAGGAATTGCTGGAATTAGAAACGGGGCAAAATGTAATTGCACTGGCTTGGCCTTATGGGGTAACAAACCGAACTGCGGTAAAAGTAGCAAAAAATATGGGTTACCAAATGCTATTTACGCTGGTTAAAGGGGTTGTTACTTGCGATACGCCCTTGGAGAGAATACCACGCTATGCGGTTAATTCCGGTTCTATGGAAGAGTTTAAAAAGATTCTTGCAAGCATGTAAATAAAAAACCATAATATATTTTATTAGATGCTTCTTTACAAAAGCCGCCCCTATGAGGCGGCTTTTGGTTTGGAAAAGTGCTTGTAATTAGGTTTTGGCAACAGCATTTTGTTCTATAATTTCTTTGTTGTAAAGGGTATCCAGAATAAGGCCTGCTAGAATAAGTATCCAACAAGCTATGCCAAAGGGGGAAGGTGTTTCACCTGCAAATATAAGCACCCAAATGGGGTTCAGTACCATTTCCAAAAGCCCTATTACCGTAGCTTTTTGTGGGCCTATTTTGTTTACGCCGAAAGCAAACAGGCAATAAGCCACTGCCAATTGTAAAGCACCTAAGGCCACAATGGCAAACCAACCTATTTGGTTTACGGCGGCAAATTCCGCACCTATATTTAC
>DGYV01000020.1:18027-18570 GCA_002398485.1 Peptococcaceae bacterium UBA4997
AAAAATGATGGCACAGCCATACAAAAACAAAGCTGCAAAAATATTGGATAAGCAAATTACGCCAACATTGTTTTGGCTGCGGTTTTGGGGCAAGCAAATGGCAAAGGCGGCAAAAGTTATGCCGCTGAAAAGGGCAGTTATATTACCCAGCCTGCTGGTGCCCTCCTTGGGTTCAATAATACAAATAATAATGCCGCAAACAATGCAAAGCATGGGCAAAAGCTCTTGACGGCGAATTTTGCGGCCACGCACCAAGCTCCATGCATATATCCATAAAGGTGAAGTAAAATGCAAGGCTACCGCATTAGTGGCATTGGTGTACCTTAAGCCCATCAAAAAAGAACCGCAGGTAAGTGCATAAAGCACAAATAAAACAGGCAAATAGCGGTTCCACCCAACTTTACGGGGGCGTAAAAAAGGCAAAAGCACCAAAGCGGCAAAAACGGAACGGGTTGCGGAAAGGGTAAGCGCTTCCATATCTATAAGCTTTACAAAAGCGCCCGCTGTGCTCCATAACACAGCCGCCGCCACAACCAGCACAAT
>DGYV01000020.1:18752-19276 GCA_002398485.1 Peptococcaceae bacterium UBA4997
CCTGTATTTTTATTTTTTAATAGACACTCCAATATCAATAGCTCCTGTTCTTTTTCAAGTAGTCTATACATCTATTATATAACTTATTTTATGAAAAAGATAGTATAACAGGGCAGTCTTTATAAAAAGCTAAAGCCGAAACTTATATTGTTTTTTACAAACAAATTTGGGGTGGTTAATTTAAAAGAGGTGGCCCATTGAATATGGCGAATATATTTTAAATGAAAGCAAATAGTTTTTTGCGTGATTGCAAGCAATTGCGGAGGTAGACAAAATGGAAAAAATAAAGCAAATATTGGCTAAAGTAAGTGCAGGTGAAATGGCCGTGGAGGAAGCGGCTGGCCAAATAGCGGCATTACCTGTTAATAAGGGGTTTTGTGATTTGGGCTTTGCCAAAGTGGATTATAGCAGGGAGGCTCGTCAGGGCCTTGCCGAAGTAATATATTGCGAAGGTAAAACTCCCAAGCAGGCGGCGGCAATTTTTATTAAGCTTGTCGAAAAAAATCAAGGCACTATCCTAGCCA
>DGYV01000020.1:19459-19850 GCA_002398485.1 Peptococcaceae bacterium UBA4997
AAGGCACTATCCTAGCCAGCAGGGCAAATAAAGCTCATTATGAAGCAATAAGTGAACAAATAGAGGATGTGGAATATTATAAAGAAGCCAAAATGGCTGTATTATGGAGGCCAAGTAAAGAGCCTGTAGGCAAGGTTTTGGTGGTAGCGGCAGGCACTTCGGATCTGCCTGTAGCGGAGGAGGCGGCTATTACGGCTTTTGCCATGGGAGCAAAAGTAGAGCGGCTTTATGATGTAGGGGTCGCGGGTATCCACCGCTTGCTGGCGGCGCAGGAGGTTCTGCATTTCGCTAGGGTAATAATAGTGGTGGCAGGCATGGAAGGCGCATTGGCCAGTGTGGTTGGCGGTATGGTAAGTGTTCCCATTATTGCGGTGCCTACCAGTGTGGGTTA
>DGYV01000020.1:20066-21660 GCA_002398485.1 Peptococcaceae bacterium UBA4997
CTTTTGGCCATGCTGAACAGCTGTGCCCCCGGGGTTATGGTAGTGAATATAGATAACGGCTTTGGTGCGGGCTATGCTGCGGCCAGAATAAATAGTATGGCAAGCCCTACCACTTGAAAAAAAGATGTGCTATAATTAAAAGATAAAGATTTAGGAGGTTATTGCGCTATGGCAGGCACAAAGGATGTGCGTGAATTACTTTGCAAGGCCGACAAAATTGTGGTAAAGGTAGGTACAAGCTCCCTTACCCATAAAACGGGCAAGCTGAATATAAACGGTATGGAAAAACTGGTTCGCCAGCTGGCGGATCTTTACAATGCGGGAAAATCGGTTATTTTGGTTACTTCGGGCGCAGTGGGTGCGGGTATGGGCCGCCTTAATTTAACGGAAAAGCCCACTTATATGGCACAAAAGCAGGCTCTTGCCGCTATTGGCCAAGGTATTTTAATGCAAATTTATGAAAAGCTGTTTGGTGAGCATGGCATAAATGTGGCCCAGGTGCTTTTGAGCAAGGAAGATTTTAGCCACCGCGGGCGTTATTTGAATGCCCGTAATACTTTTGGCGCTTTATGGGATTACGGTGTTATACCAATAGTGAACGAAAATGATACCATCGCTTTTGAGGAAATAAAGCTGGGTGATAACGATACTTTGGCAGCTTTGGTTTCCACTTTGGTTTCGGCGGATCTGCTGGTGCTGCTTTCAGATATAGATGGCCTTTATACGGCGAACCCTCGTACGGATAAAAATGCCCGTCATTTGGACGTGGTGGAGGAAATAACCGCCGATATCCAAGCCATGGCAGGCGGTACCGGTTCCAATTTGGGTACAGGTGGTATGATGACGAAAATCCAGGCGGCCACCATTGCTTGCGGCTGTGGTATACCTATGGTGCTTACGGATAGTTGTATTGAAAATGTGCTGAACAAAATTACCAAGGGTGAAAGTAACGGCACAGTTTTTTTGCCTAGAGAGCGTTCTCTTAACAGCAAAAAGGGTTGGCTGGCTTTTGGCTCCCAGCCTGTGGGCAAGGTTTTTGTAGATAAAGGAGCCGCTGAAGCCATTATTGAAAAAGGCAGCAGCTTGCTGGCCAAGGGTATAAAAGGTGTGGAAGGTTGTTTTGCTGAAGGGGATATAGTAGCTGTGGTAATTGAAAATGCCGAAGGCGAAGAAATAGCCCGTGGCCTTACCAATTACGGAGCAGAGGATATAAGGCTGATAACAGGCTGCCATTCCAGTGAGATACCGCAAATTTTAACAGGTGCCACCGCGCTGGAAGTAATCCACCGCGACCAAATGTCCATGAAAAAATAAAGTATGCTCATAATAAATACTAAAGGATGCCCAAACCTGCCCCAGCTTTTTGCAGGGGTGGCGGTATTTATAAAAGATCAAACATTTGTAAAGGGGAGAAGACTATGTTGTCTTTAGAAGAAATAGGTGCAAAGGCCAAGGCGGCTTCATTTGTTTTGGCACAGGCAGATAGTGAAACTAAAAATAAAGCACTGGCAGCAATGGCACAGGAGCTTTTACATCATAAAGAAAGTATTTTGGCTGCAAATGAGCAGGATATGGCGGCGGCTCGTGAAAAAGG
>DGYV01000020.1:21857-22559 GCA_002398485.1 Peptococcaceae bacterium UBA4997
ATGCCCAAGGCTTTTTTGGATAGGCTGCTTTTGACAGAAGCCAGAATAGAGGATATGGCAGAGGGCTTAAAGGCCTTGATGGCTTTGCCTGACCCCATAGGTGAAGTGGATAAAATGTGGCGTGCCGCACAGGATATACAAGTAGGTAAGGTAAGAGTACCTTTGGGCGTTATAGGTATAATTTATGAAGCTCGTCCCAATGTAACAGCGGATGCGGCAGGTATTTGCCTGAAAACAGGTAATTCTGTGATCTTGCGCGGCGGCAGTGATGCGCTTGTTTCCAATAAAGCTGTAGCAGGTGTGCTTTCCCGCGCGGCAGCAAGTGTGGGCTTGCCCGAGGGTTCTGTTCAGATAATCGAGGACACCAGTAGGGAAACAGCTACCCAAATGATGCGCTTGAATCAATATATAGATGTTTTAATCCCAAGGGGCGGAGCGGGCTTGATTAAAAGTGTAGTGGAAAATGCCAGCGTACCTGTTATAGAAACCGGCGTGGGTAATTGCCACATTTATGTAGAAAAGAGCGCCGACTTTGCAATGGCCGTAAATATCATCTTGAATGCAAAAACCCAGCGTCCTGCGGTTTGCAATGCCGCAGAGGGTATTTTGGTGGATGAGGCCATAGCCGAAGGATTCCTGCCCCTGCTTGGTCAAAAGCTTGCAGAAGCAGGTGTAGAAATAAGGGGATGTGCCAAAACGGTG
>DGYV01000020.1:22702-22952 GCA_002398485.1 Peptococcaceae bacterium UBA4997
TAAGGGGATGTGCCAAAACGGTGGCTTTAATAAAAGAGGCCAAAGCAGCCACGGATGAGGATTATTTTACCGAATACGGAGCTTTGATAATTTCCGTTAAAGTGGTAACAGGTATAGAAGAAGCAATAGCGCATATAAATCATTATGGTTCTAAGCATTCGGAAGCTATTATAACAAATGATTATGCCAATGCAGGCAAATTTCAGCGTGAAGTGGATGCAGCAGCAGTATATGTAAATGCTTCCACCAG
>DGYV01000020.1:23107-24662 GCA_002398485.1 Peptococcaceae bacterium UBA4997
GTATATGTAAATGCTTCCACCAGGTTCACGGATGGTTTTCAGTTCGGTTTCGGAGCGGAAATAGGTATCAGTACACAAAAACTGCACGCGCGCGGCCCCATGGGTTTGGAAGCTATGACTTCCATAAAATATATAGTAAACGGTAACGGGCAGGTGCGTAATTAAAAAGGGGGTAAAAGGATGGCGACAGATCTTGTTTTAGCTGTTATTATACTTATGGGCATATTTTGGGGCTTTAAGGCAGGACTTTTAAAAGCCTTGGCTGGTATAGGCTCTTTTATAGGCGGCATTATAATTGCCCGTCGTATCACACCCCTGGTATTGCCGTGGCTTGAACAAAAATTTGGCTGGAATATTGCCGAAGCCTCAGGCGAGGGCTTTTGGCAAAGCTGGTTTTTTTCGCAGTCCGGTACCGGCAGAGTTATAGAAATCATTTTATTTGTGATAGTGGTAGGGCTTACCATATGGGTTTTACGGTTTATTTTAAATTTTTTGGGCAATATTTTCAATATGACTCCTATATTAGGCTTTTTCAGCAGGCTTTTAGGAGCTGCCGCGGGCCTTATCATAACTGCTTTTCTGCTTTATGTGGCAATTTTTATGCTACTTCCCTGGTTGGATCATACTTTTATTGAGGTTTCTTTATGGTCGGCGCTTTTGGCTTGGTGTAAAGGTTCGGTTTATGTTTTGCCGCTTATCAATGAAATAGGCGCCTGGATTTGGCTTACTGCAGCTTTGAGTATAGGTAATCTTTTGCCAACAGGGGTAAAGCCTGAACCGCAGCAATTTTAAAAACAAGGATGAGTTATTTTGAAAAAAGTACAAATAAATGAGGATGAGTTAAAAGAATATACTGCCGAGCTTGAGTTTATGTTTAAAAATATTGGTGTGGATACCTGGGGTGTGGGCGATTTAGATAAAGTGCGGAGTTTTCTTTTGGAAAACTATGCCCATGCTTGGGATGCTTATACAAGGGTTATTTCAGTAGGTGTTTATTTCCCTGCCCAGGTGGTGGACGAGCTTATGGATGGCCCCAGCCATACTTATCATGCTTTTTATGATATAGTCAACGCTCGTTTAAATAATATTTCGCTTAGTGTAGCCAATTGGTTGAACGCTAAAGGTTATTTGGGTTTTCCCGTACCTGCTTCACAAAGGATGGGTGCGGATAAATCCACAGCTGTTTTCAGCCACCGTTTGGGGGCAAAGCTGGCAGGGCTGGGCTGGATAGGTAAAAACAGTTCTGTGATCAACCCCAAGGTTGGCCCGCGTATCCGTTTTATCAGTATTCTTACGGATATGCCGTTTAAAGCAAATGAACCAATAAAAGCGGCTTGCCCGCCCGATTGCCAAATTTGTAAAACTGCTTGCCCTGCAGGAGCTATTGAAGGTATTGCCTATAATGAAAAGCAGCCTTTAACGGAGCGTTTTAGGTTTTCTTTATGTACAGATTACTTGTGGCAGGTAAGACAAAGCTTTGGCAAGGAAATTTGCGGTAAATGTATAGCAGCATGCCCTTTTGGCAGGTCAAAATATGTTTTGTCAATTCATAAAT
>DGYV01000020.1:24852-35623 GCA_002398485.1 Peptococcaceae bacterium UBA4997
AAAATAGGTAAGGAAAATTTATGGTTTGGGTTTTCAATAAAGAAAAGGGGGTGAAAACATGGGTGAAACCAAACGTCTTACCGAAATGGTAAAGGCGGCAGGTTGAGCTGCCAAATGGGGTCCGGAGGATCTAAGCAAAATCATGCATGGTTTGCCTAAGTTTAGTCATCCCAATTTGCTGGTAGGTTCCGATACTTACGATGATGCAGGGGTTTATAAAATCAGTGATGAGGTTGCCATCATCCAAACCTTGGATTTTTTTACCCCTATGGTGGACGATCCTTATTTATTCGGGCAAATAGCCGCGGCTAATGCCTTAAGCGATGTTTATGCCATGGGCGGTACCCCGATAACGGCCATGAATATAGCGGCTTTTCCCACCTGTTCGGATATGGAAATTTTTGCCCAGATCCTTAAAGGCGGTGCCGATAAAGTAAAGGAAGCAGAGGCGCTTTTGATAGGCGGCCATACGGTGGAGGATGATGAGCCCAAGTACGGGCTTTCGGTAACGGGCATTGCTCACCCCGATAAGCTTACACCTAACGGCGGCGGCCGCCCCGGGGACATGCTGTTTTTAACGAAAAAGCTAGGTACGGGCATAATTTCCACTGCAATCAAGGCGGGTTATGCTTCAGAAAATACGGTAAAGCAAATGTCTTGCCAAATGGCGGAGCTCAATAAAAATGCCGCTTTGGCTATGAACAAAGTGGGTGTTAAAGGGGCTACGGATATTACGGGTTTTGGCTTTTTGGGCCATTTGCGCGAAATCATTGCCGCTTCTTTTACAGGCGCGGAAATCTGGTGGGATAAAATTCCCTGCTGGCAGGAGGCCCTAGAGCTTGCGGATATGGGTTTGATACCGGGCGGTGCTTACCGCAACAAGGACTTTATTAAAAAACATGTAAAAATGGGGGAAAAGGTTCCCCAAAATATTCAGGATGTACTTTATGACCCTCAAACCAGTGGTGGTTTGCTTATAGCGGTGGCGCCCCAAAAAGCGGCAGCGCTGGAAGCGGAAATGGAGCTTTTGAAGGTAAACTATGCTATTGTGGGCAGGCTTACGGAAGGCAAGAGCATCATAGTAAAATAATTGGGCAGTCATTGCAAGGCGGGCTAAGCCCCACCAAGTTAAGCTTTGATTTAATATTTGTATATAAAGCAGGTATCAATGTTTTACCCTGGTTTAAAGGCACAGATCCTTTTGCAGTTTACGCTCCTTGCAATGGATAAGAAAAAAGTTTTAGGTATATTAAGGTATAATTATGAAATAATTTAATAAGAAAGCCGGTATGTGTAATGTTGAAAGAAGTAGATTGCAGAGGTTTGGAATGCCCGCGTCCTGTTATTTTAACCCGTCAAGCGCTGGAAAGCCTAGAAAAAGGTACGGTGGTTGCGTTGGTTGACAATACTATTGCGCGTGATAATGTTATACGCATGGTGCAAGGCTTGAAATTAGACGCTACTGTGCAGGAAAAAGCGGGTGAATATCAAATTACTATTAATAAAGAGGGCAGTTCTGCCTCGGCAGAGGTTTTCTGTGGGGTAGCCATGGAAGAAGTGAAGGATGATTGGGTTCTTTTACTAAGCGCGGATGTAATGGGCCGCGGTAATGATGAATTGGGTAAAATCCTGGTAAAAAGCCTTTTATATACGGTAGCCAATAAGGATATTCCTCCTAAAGCGGTGGTAATGCTGAACACAGGCGTTAAGCTTGCCTGCAAGGATTCCTTAGTTTTAGACAGTCTGGAAGCCATAGCTGCGCGTGGTGTGGATATAGTTAGCTGTGGCACCTGTTTGGAATTTTTCAAGCTTAAAGAATTTTTAGCTATCGGCAGGATCGGCAATATGTATGATATTGTGGAAATACTGGCCGCTCATCGAGTGGTAAATGCCTAAATATTGAATAAGCCTTGATGTACATAAGGGGGAATAAGATTGGATATTTTTGCAAAGGCCGGTTTTGGTACAGGTTTTGATGAATCTACGATTTTGTGGCTTTCCATTATTTTGGTGATCGTGGTTGCTCTGTTGGTTGGTTTTTTAGGAGCACATTTTTACAAGATGCGCCATAATCCAAGCAAATATTCACCTGCTTTGATTAAGCGCTGGGCCAAAAAAACACCTCATCCCGAAACCTTGCTTAAAGTTTGGCTGGCTTCAAATGATGAGGAAAAGGCTAAAATTGGTGAACTTGCCGCCAATATGGGTTGGGCCGATAAATACATGGAATCCCTTGGCGGTGAAAACAGCTCGGCTGCTTCTGTAGCTATTGTTTCATTATGGAATAACCTGCAGGTAAGCCAGGCCGATATTCTAAAAGAGCTGGTTGAAGCCACTGCCAGCACCAATACCGCTAAATCCATGGCTTCGGTAGCTCTTTTGAAAAAGCTGGCCGATGAACGTACCATTCCTCTTTTGCTGGTAGCATTGTTGCAAAGGGAAAAATACCTACCTGCCCGTATCTGTGAAGCGCTTTTGCCTTTTGGTGAAGCTGCAGGCCGCGCTTTGGCCGCGCTTTTTGATAAAGTTAGCGGTGAGGATGCTCTGTTGGTTTTGGATAGCCTTGGTCAAATGGGCAAATATTGTCCCCTGCATGTTTTGGTTCAGGCCATGCACTCTCAGGATATAGCCGTTCGTCAAAGAGCGGCGGTCAATACTGCTTTGGTGAATCCGCAAAACCCTGTAACTTTTATGGAACCTTTATTAAATGATAAAGAACCAAAAGTTCGTGCCGCAGCTACGGCAGCATTGGCGGAAATAGGCGGCGATGGTGAGCATCAGGAGATCATTCTGGAGCTTAAAAAAATTTATGAAAGAGACCAGGATTGGCAGGTAAAATCCACCTGTCAGGCTTTTTTATCACGTTGGGAAGATGGCATTATGGCGGATATAGCGGTTGACGAGGCTCATATGTGGCTAAAGGATGAGGAAGTACAAACCAAACCCCGCGGTACTTTTGCAGAGCGTTATCCTGAAGATAAATAAAAACTTTTTAATATGCTGCCGCAATTCTAGGGCAGCATATTAGCTTAAATAAAGGTTGTGGGCAGGTGATTTTGTGGAGAAGTTTGATTGGTCGGTACTTTTGTGGCAGCTTCTAAAATCAGGCATAGTGCTGGTTGTGGCACTTATTATAGGTATGGTCATCCGCAGGTTCGTGCGCAGGGTGGCTAAACGCCACGGTGTGGATAAAAAAGCGCAAACCTTGAATTCAGTTATTGGCAATTTCTTTACCTACCTGCTTTATTTTATAGCTATAGTGATGATATTGAGTATTTTTGGTGTAAATACCAGCTCTATTTTGGCTTCCGCAGGTATTATAGGCGTTGCTATTGGTTTGGGTGCGCAAAGCCTGGTAAAAGATATTATAAGCGGTGTATTCATCTTGTTTGATAATTATTTTGCCGTGGGTGATTATGTGGAAGCGGCGGGTTATGAAGGCTTTGTGGAGGAAATAGGCATACGTTCCAGCAAAATTCGGGATTGGAGCGGCCAGCTTTATGTTTTTCCGAACGGTGCCATCAACGGTGTTGCCAACTATTCCAAGGGTGATTTGGTTTCGGTTTTGGATATAAGCGTGGATAACAGGGAAGATACGAATAAGGTATTGGCGGTTTTGGAAAAGGCCTGCCAAAAAATGTATGATAACTACAACAATAAACTAAAAGATAGGCCGGATATATGGGGCCTGGAGGTCTTGGATGAATATAAAATGACCTTTAGGCTATCCCTAAGTGCAAATGTTATGGATAAAGGCTCTCTTACCCGTGAGTTCAGGAAGATATGTAAAACGGAGCTGGATAATGCAGGTATAAAAATGCCTCAGCCACGTCAATGGCTTTACGGTGAAGGAATGGAGGCTAAAGCGGGTGAATGATTCTGCCAGTATAAAATGGGCGGTGGGTGATGTGGTGAGCCTGAAAAAACCGCACCCCTGCGGCGGTTTTGAATGGGAAATCATGAGGATAGGAATGGATTTTCGTATTCGCTGTATTACTTGCCAAAGGCAAATTATGCTTTCCCGTGCCGATTTTGTAAAAAGAGTAAAAAAAGTAGTTAAAAAAGCGGAATAAGGCTGTTGTATTATAAAATCGTAAGGCTTGTGTTTAATTTTTGTACTGGAATCAAAAGGTGTTTTGGTTTAAGCTTTGCCTAAAGTACTGCAAAGGTATTAAAGCAGGGTATTAAAAATGTTTGGAGTTTGGCTGTTCTTAAATAAACCTTGCTATATGGCAATATTTATGATATAATTTTTAAGCGTTTAAAGGGAAAATCCCTGCCCCGTTTTGGGGCCGTTAGTCCGAAGGGAGGTGCATAGGATATGCGTAAATATGAAGCTCTTTATATTATTCGTCCAAATTTTGAGGAAGAACAATACAAGAACTTTGTTGAGAAGTATAACGCTGTTATCCAAGCTAATGGTGGTGAGGTTATCAAAGTAGATTTGTGGGGCAAAAGAAGGTTAGCCTACGAAATCGAAAAGATTCACGACGGTTACTACGTATTGGTAGAATTCCGTGGCGAAGCTACACTGCCTGCCGAGCTTGAGCGTAACTTCAGAATTAACGATGAAATCTTGCGCTATATTGTAGTTAAACAACCTGAATAGGGGTGAAAATATGCTGAATCGCATCGTTTTGATTGGCCGACTTACCAGGGATCCTGAGCTTCGTTACACGCAAAACGGTACGGGCGTTTGCTCCTTTACGCTGGCAGTGGACCGCAGGTTCAAATCTGCTGACGGTACCAGAGGGACAGACTTTGTTAATATTGTGGCATGGCGTCAGTTGGGTGAGCTTTGCGCCAATTATTTGGCCAAGGGCAAATTGGCGGCTGTAGAAGGGCGCTTGCAGATCCGCAGCTATACCGATAAGGAAGGCAACAAAAGAACTGCTGCCGAGGTAGTTGCCGATGATGTTAATTTCCTTTCGCCTAAGGATTCTTCTGCCGGCGGTGCGGGTTATACCGGGAACGATTTTACCGCGGATGACAATATGGCAGAGGTTCCCCTTACTGATGACGATTTGCCGTTCTAGCTACTTTTTTGAGTATTTGATTTAAACGTATAAGGAGGATAAAAAATGGCTGAAATGGAAAGAGCCGAACGCGTTGAACGCAGCGAACGTCGTGAAAGATCACCTCGCGGTGGTAATCGCGGTCGTCGCGGCCGTCGTCGTGTTTGCAGCTTTTGCGTAGATAAAATAAACTATATCGATTATAAAGATACACGCCGTTTAAGCAAATATGTAACCGAGCGCGGCAAAATTTTGCCCCGCCGTATTTCCGGTACTTGTGCCAAGCACCAACGTGCCTTGACCGAAGCTATTAAAAAAGCGCGTATAGTTGCTTTATTGCCCTATACCGCCGAATAAAAAGCTTTTACCGCACCCTTCTTCAGGAAGGGTGCTTTTTTATGGGTTTTTGGTGAGTGCCTAAATGTTTAAATCCTAAAACGGCAGGAAAAGTTAGGTGAGCGGGCGAAATATATAAATCTTAAGTGTAATTTTGTTTAGGAGGAAGTATTTTGACGGAAATCAAAAAAACCCATGAATCCAATCCTGGGGGGGAAAACCATAACAATAATAATGGAATAGAAAATAGGGCAAAGCTCGAAGGTAAGCAAACAACCCAAACCACAGCGCAGTTGAACAGCTCTGTGGAGGAAGACAAGCCTTATGACCCTTATTCCTGGGCGGACGAACCTGTAAAGCCCAAAGTATTGGAACCGGAAATAGAGGAGGTAGAGCAGGTAGAGGAGGTAGAGCAAGTAGAGCAGGTAGAGCAGGAGGAAACGCCTGCACAGGAAGAAGTTTTTTATTTTACCGAGGCGGATTTGCCCAAATATCCGCCTGCCCGTGCATTATCGGAAGGGGCATTGCTTTCTGCACTGGCTGCGGTTTTGGGGCTTTTGGCATATTATGTGCCTGTAGTTGGCATAATAGCTACTTTTATTTGGCCCATACCGCTCTCTCTTTTGATTTTACGGCAGGGTTTGGGTTGGGGGCTTTTGGGCACTGTTATCACAGCGGCTGTGTTGACTTTGTTTACGGGGCCTTTGAATGGCCTTTTATTGATTATCAATATGGCAGGTGTAGGCATTTGGTATGGTTACAGCTACCGTAAAGGGGTAAAACCTATTAAGGCCTTGGCTGTAGGTTCGGTGATTGCGGCAATTTCCGCTGCAATATTAGTGATGCTTTCCAATTATGTTATGGGCCTGCCTTTAATGGGCATTGCCGATCAATTGGAAAAACTTATTAAAGAAGCCGTTGCCATGTACCAAAACAGCGGTCTTTTAAATAATTTGCCCGCAGGTATCAGCGTGGATGATTTTACCGAAAGCCTTATTACTACCATGAAAGCTTTGGTACCGGGTGCTTTTGTTATAGCGGCCATGGCTATTGCTTTTATTTCTTATTTTCTTACCTGTGCTGTTTTTGGACGTTTGGGTTACAGGCGTCATGAGCTGCCGCGCTTTCGGGAGTGGCATTTGTCCTGGGTATTTTTATGGGGTTTGATCATAGCCTTTGCAGGCCTTTTGGGCGGCAGGTTTTGGGGCTATGAGTGGATGAAGCTTTTAGGCATGAATGTGCTTTATATTTACAGCCCTATCCTTATTTTGTGCGGCATTTCACTTTTGGCCTGGTTTTGGTCGCGCTGGGCAGGTTCACCGATTCGGCTGATCATTGTTTTTGCTTTTATTTTGCTTTTCCAGTATTCGCTTTATGCTCTTTTGATAATGGGCTTAACGGATACGGTTTTTGATATACGTAAACAGATTACGGCTGTGGAGGCGCAGCTTAAAAAAAATAATAAAGGGGGCAGGCGTTAAGCCGAGATTATGAAAATAATTTTAAAAGAAGATGTGAAATCTTTAGGTAAAAAAGGGGATGTTAAAGAGGTTGCCGACGGTTATGCCAGGAATGTGCTTTTTGCTAAAAAACTGGCGGTGGAAGCTACCAAACATAATATGGAGGTTTTGGCTAATGAGGCCAAAAGGGAAAAAGAGCGTGAGGCGGAAAAGCTGGCAGAAGCCAAGGCTATTGCCGAAACTTTGCAAAGCATTATTGTGGAAATAGGTGCCAAATGTGGTGATGCGGGCAAGCTTTTCGGTTCTATTACCAATAAGGAAATAGCTGATGTCATAGCCCAAAAAGCGGGTATGGAAATTGATAAACGCAAGGTGGAAATTAAAGAACCCATTAAAACATTGGGTGATTACGAGGTTGTTCTTAAACTGCATCCGCAGGTGCATCAAAAAGTAGCGGTAAGAATAAAGGCCATTTAAGTTCGGAGGATAATCATGGGCTTAGAACGTATACCACCGCAAAGCATAACTGCGGAAAAAGCGGTGCTGGGTGCTTGCCTGCTGAATGAAAACGCTGTTTACAGTGCGATGGAGCAGGTACAGGCGGCAGATTTTTATAAAAAAGAGAATCAGCTTATTTTCCAAGCTATTTTGGATTTGAATGCTAAAAATATAAACTGTGATTTGGTAACAGTAATGGAGGAGCTGGAAAAGCGCGGCCAGCTGGAAAGCATTGGCGGAGCGGCTTATTTGGCGGAGCTCACGGGTGAAGTGCCCAGTGCCGCCGCGGCTGCCCATTACGGTAAGATAGTAGCGGATAAAGCCTTGCAAAGGCTTTTGATTTTGGCTGCCCAACAAGTGGTTGATGATGGCTTTGAAGGGCATAAGGATGTAGTGGAGCTTTTGGGCAATGCTGAAAGCGCCATTGTGCATGCGGGTGAACGCAAGCTGAAAAGGAATTACCGTATTGCCGAAGAAGTGATGATGGCTGAATTCGAGAAAATAGATACCTTGAAAAGCCACGACGGCATTACGGGCATTCCTACTTTCCGGGATTTGGACAGGTACCTTTCGGGCCTGCAAAAAGGCGATTTGATAATCTTGGCGGCACGTCCCGGTTGCGGTAAAACTTCTATGGCCTTGAATATTGCCGCTAATGCGGCGGTAGATCATGCCAAAAGTGTTTTGGTTTTCAGCTTGGAAATGCCCGTGGAACAGCTTGCTCAAAGGGTATTGTGCGGTAAAGCCAAGGTGGATCAAGGGCGCTGGCGTTCAGGCAGGCTAAGTGATGAAGAAATAGGCAGGCTTTCAAGCGGTATTGCTTTTTTTAATGAAAAGAAGCTGTTTTTGGATGATAGCCCGGGTATCACTATTCCGGAAATGCGTGCTAATTGCCGCCGTATCCAGGCCGAACATGGGCTGGACTTGGTAGTAGTGGACTATTTGCAGCTAATGCGTTCCCATGTGCGTTCGGAAAGCCGTCAGTTGGAAATCGCGGAGATTTCTCGTTCTTTAAAGGCTATGGCTAAGGAATTGTCGGTACCTGTTTTGGCCTTGTCCCAGTTATCCCGTTTAGCGGAGCAAAGCGGTGAAAAAGGGCCTCAGCTTTCACATTTGCGGGAATCGGGTTCCTTGGAGCAGGATGCCGACGTAGTTTTATTCATCAACCGCAGGAATAATGATATGGATGATGGCGGTACGGGCGATAATGTGGTAGACGTGATCGTGGCTAAAAACCGTAACGGTCCCACAGGTGAAGAAAGGCTGGCTTTCCTGCGCGAATACACGCTGTTTGCCGATTTGGCAGAAGACTGGATAGGCGATGAATAAACGCTTGGTTTTACATAAGTAATCTGTACATATGCATTAACAAATTACTTATTATAAAAAATAAAGGCCAAGGGCTACATTTTTAAGGGATATTGTTATTCTAAGCTTAAGCGAAGAATCTTTTAAGAACCTTCACTACTTTCGCGATGATACAAACAAACCCTTATGCGTAGCAATCTATGTGGCCTTTGCTTTAATATATGTAATTAAGATATTTCTTTTTAGGGTTCAAGGAACTTCTGTTTTGTTATTTTGTTGGTTTGGAGGATTTTCAGTTTCCTGTTTTTCAGCTTGTTCAGGAACAGAGGCAGGGTAAATGTTTTGTTCTTGAAGCGGGGTATCGGGCGCGGTTTTGAAATTATCCAAATCAAAATAAATATTTACAAAAATAGCGGCGCCAATACCTATCAAGCTGTGTATTACCCTGCTTAAGGCATATATAAAGGGCTCATCCGCACCTATTTGGTAAACTATCACTAAAAATACTACACAGGCGGTGCCACTGCTGTCGGGAACTTTAGCTAAATTGCAGGTAAAAATTATTAGTACCACGGACAGGCTCACCATAACTATTTGCATTTCACTGCCCATTACAAAGTGCGTGAACTGCATGGCAAAAGCACCTACAATGCCGCCGATGAAAGAGCCGGTTACCCTATTTTTGCCAACATCAACGGATTTATCGATAGTGGCCTGCATACATAAAATAGCGGAAATTGCGGCAAGCATTACCCCGTTTGCGCCAATGATGCTGTAAAGCAAACAGCAAATAAATACTGCAATAGCTGTTTTGATATTGCGCATACCTATACCGAACAATTGTTTTGGCATGGCCTACCCCCTCCTTTTTAATTTATTTTAACATAATAACTAGATAATAAAAAGTCATGCGTGATGATTTAGCCAAGTATGGCCAGAAAAATTTAACATAATAATTATATAATAAAAAGTCCGTTCAATGTTATAAATACTTGATATTCAAGTTATGATGATGTAAAATTGATATGTTACTATTGGGTTAAGTTTTATTCTTAACATATATTTTAGGAGGTAATTTAAAATGGCAAAGATGTTTTATGAAAACGATGCTAACTTGGCTTTTCTTCAGGGGAAGAAAATCGCTATTTTAGGCTATGGCAGTCAGGGGCATGCTCAGGCCCAAAACTTAAGAGACAGCGGTTTGGATGTAATAGTTGCGGAATTGGAAGGTACCGCCAACTATGCCAAGGCTGTTGAGGACGGTTTCAAACCTGTAACTTCCGCTGAAGCGGCTGCTCAGGCAGATTATATCCAACTGCTTTTGCCTGATGAAATCCAGGCCATTGTTTATAAGAATGATGTTGCTCCCAACCTTAAAGCAGGAAAAATTTTGGGCTTTTCCCACGGCTTCAATATCCACTTTGGGCAAATCAATCCCCCCGCGGATGTAGACGTTGTTATGATTGCTCCCAAAAGCCCCGGCCACTTGGTACGCCGCTGCTACACTGAAGGCGCGGGCGTTCCCTGCCTGGTAGCTGTATACCAGAACGCTTCCGGCAAAGCTTTCGATTTAGCTATGGCTTATGGTAAAGGTATTGGCGGTACTAAAGCAGGTATCATTGAAACCACCTTTAAAGAAGAAACCGAAACCGACTTGTTCGGTGAACAGGCTGTACTTTGCGGTGGTTGCTCCCATTTGATCATGGCAGGTTTTGAAACCTTGGTTAATGCGGGTTATCAGCCTGAAATCGCATATTTTGAATGCTTGCATGAATTAAAATTGATTGTTGACTTAATCCATGAAAACGGTATTGGCATGATGCGTTATTCCGTAAGTGATACTGCCGAGTGGGGCGATTTAATTATTGGGCCACGCATTGTTACGGATGAAACCAAAGCAGAAATGCGTAAAGTACTTAGCGAAATTCAAAACGGTGAATTCGCTAAAAACTGGATTTTGGAAAACCAAGCCGGTCGTTCTCAGTTCAACGCTTTGGCAAGACAAGGCCAAGAACACCAAATTGAAGTAGTTGGTAAAGAATTGCGTGCTATGATGCCTTGGCTGCAAAACAAAGTAAAACAAAGCTAAGTTTTTTATAAACTGTAGTTTTGATATTTATAAGTATTTAAGCGGCTCTTGCTTAAGCAAGAGCC
>DGYV01000020.1:35826-36155 GCA_002398485.1 Peptococcaceae bacterium UBA4997
TCTTGCTTAAGCAAGAGCCGCTTTTGTGTTGTAATTAGTGGGGTTTAAAACTGCTTGTTATCCTGAACACAGTGAAGGATATTATATTTTATCTTCTTTGCTTGGGCTCAGAATAACAGAAAAAATAGTTAGCCAAATAAAAGTTTAAAAATCCTAAATGGGGCTGCAGAAAGTTTTTATGCATTATAGCCTTTTACCTTGACATTACACCCCCTAAGTGCTAAAATTTTCTCTTAGAGTGGGCTTTTTATAGCCTTTTTTAGGAGGAACCATGAAAAAGTTGTTAATGGGTAATGAAGCTATGGCCATGGCGGCTATAGCGGCGGGGG
>DGYV01000020.1:36382-44378 GCA_002398485.1 Peptococcaceae bacterium UBA4997
AAATGTGGTTTGCGGCTACCCCGGAACCCCCTCTTCGGAGGTTTTGGAAACTATAGCTAAAAACAATCCCGGGAATATTTATGTGGAATGGTCGGTAAACGAAAAGGTAGCTATGGAATTGGCGGCAGGCGCGGCATACAGTGGTGCCAGGGCGTTGGTTACCATGAAGCAGGTTGGCCTAAACGTAGCTTCCGACCCTTTGATGAGTATAGCTTATGTTGGTGTAAAAGGCGGTATGGTAGTTCTGGCCGCGGATGATCCCGGGCCCATATCTTCACAAACAGAGCAGGATACCAGGCATTTTGCTAAATTTGCCAATTTGCCTGTTTTTGATCCTTCAACGCCTGAGGAAGCTTATGAAATGATGTTGGATGCCTTTGAATTATCAGAAAAAGCGGGCTTGCCCGTTTTCATGCGCCCTACCACCCGTATTTGCCATGCCTGTTCGGTAGTGGATGTGGAGGAAATGAATTTTGAGCATAAGGCAGAGGGCTTTGTTAAGGATAGCAAGTGGGTGATATTCCCTGCTTTATCTTACCGTAACCATATCAAAAACGAAGTTTTACAAAAGGAAATAGGACAAACTTTTGATCACAGTGTTTATAATGAAATAGATGGTAAGGGCAACATAGGTATAGTTGCGGGCGGAGTTAGCGTTGCATATGCTAAAGAAGCCTTAGCTGATTTGGGTTTGACAACAAGGGTAAAATTCCTAAAGCTGGGCAACCCTTATCCCTTTCCCGAGGGCATAGCCGAATATTTCTTAAAAGGGCTGGATAATGTATTGGTACTAGAGGAGTTGGATGCCTTTTTGGAGGATGAATTGCTTAGGCTTTGCGGTAAACGCCATCTTAATGTAGATGTTTTCGGTAAAAATACAGGCCATATGCCTGTGGCAGGGGAAAATTCTTTAGCCATAGTAAAAGCCGCTATTGCCGGATTTGCGGGCATTGAGCTGCCCAAGCAGGAAGAGCTTGTATTACCGGCTTTGCCTGTGCGTCCGCCTGTTTTATGCGCGGGTTGCCCGCACAGGGGTGCTTTTTATGCTGTAAAAAAAGCCATGCAGGGTACAAGTGCCGTTTTTACAGGTGATATAGGCTGTTATACCTTGGGTAATGCCAAACCGCTGGATATGGTGGATACCTGCCTGTGTATGGGTGCGGGCATTACAGTGGCACAGGGTATAGCAAGGGCGAAAAACCCTGCCAAGCATATAGCCTTTATCGGTGATTCTACGTTTTTTCATTCAGGGATAACGGGGCTTATCAATGCTGCTTATAATAAAACAGATATAACAGTGGTTATTTTGGATAATTCTACCACAGCTATGACAGGCCATCAGCCGCACCCCGGCATAGGGCGTACCATGATGGGTGAAATCAGTGCCAAAATCGATTTAAAAGCACTGGTTAGTGCTTCGGGTATTCAAAAAACCTTTGAATTGGACCCCTTTGATTTGGAAAAAGCCTTGCCTGCTATCAGGGAAGCTGTGAATTATGAAGGGCCGTCGGTGATAATTTTCAAGGCTCCCTGTATTGTGCTTTTTAAACCTGCAAAAATTTATAAAATAAATAATAAATGCACTAAATGCCAAAAATGTATTCGGGAGCTGGGCTGCCCCGCTATTACTTTTGATGCGGTAGCCAAAACAGTGCAAATAGAGCCTACCTTATGTTATGGCTGTGATTTATGTGCTCAGGTATGCCCGGTGGATGCTATTGAAGTTGCAGGGGGTGAAGCCAATGCTTAATAAAAAGGGTTTTGATATTTTGATTACGGGCGTTGGTGGACAGGGTACGGTGCTTGCCAGCAGGCTTTTGGCGGCGGCAGCCATGGAGCAGGGTTATTTTGTACGTACCAGCGAAACCATTGGTATGGCACAGCGTGGCGGTTCGGTTACCAGCCATGTGCGTATAGGCTCTAAGGAAAAATCTCCTTTGATTCCCGTTGGCGGTGCTGATCTGTTGATAGCTTTCGAGCCGGCAGAGGCGGTAAGGAGCTTGCCTTTATTAAAGAAAAATGCCAAATGCTTGGTAAACACCAAAGAAATCAAGCCCGCTTGTGCATCCGCTTATGATATGATGGAAATAACTGCTTTCCTGCAAAACAGGTATCCCAATGCGGTTTTGTTGGATGCGTACAGTTTAGCTATGCAAACAGGCTCTGTTAAAATACTTAATGTTTTGCTTTTGGGCGTTGCCTTTGCGGAAAATATGGTGCCGTTGGCGCAGGAGGTTTTTGTTTCAGCAATGTTGAAACATTTACCGGCCAAATTTGCCGAAATCAACAAGGCAGCTTTTGAATTAGGGCTGCACTATAAATAAGCAGTAAAGAGAATAGGAGAGAAGAGCATGAGAGAACAGGATTTTAGGCTTATCCAAAGCCAATTGCAAAAGGTTTATAATAACAGTGCTTTTTATGCCAAAAAATATAAAGAGGTAGGTTTGGAGCCTCAGGATATTAAAACCGAGGCGGATTTTACTAAAATACCTTTTACCTCAAAGGCAGATCTGCGCAGTGCTTACCCTTTGGGTTTGCAGGCTTCTCCCGATGAGGAGATAGTTCGTATCCATTCCTCTTCGGGTACTACGGGCCAGCCTGTTATCATACCCTATACCCAAAAGGATGTTGACGACTGGGAGCTTTTGATGGCGCGCTGCATGAATACGGCAGGCCTGACCCCTTTGGATAGGGGGCAGATAACCCCCGGTTACGGCTTATGGACGGCGGGCATAGGTTTTCAGGCAGGTGTGGAAAAAATTTCCGCCATGGCTATACCAATGGGTCCGGGCAATACAGAAAAACAATTGGAAATGATGGTAAATTTAAAATCCACTGTTCTTATATCAACTTCTTCTTATGCCTTGCTTTTAGCCGAACAGGTTGCGCAAAGGGATATAAAGGATAAAATATGCCTTAAGAAAGGTATCATCGGCTCTGAACGCTGGAGTTCCAAAATGCGTCAGCGCATTTGCAATGAGCTGGATATAGAGGCTTTCGATATTTACGGGCTTACGGAAGTTTACGGCCCGGGTATTTCTATAGATTGTACTCAACACAACGGCCTGCATTATTGGGACGACTATCTTTATTTTGAAATCATCGATCCCAATACGGCTGAAGTATTGCCTATGGGTGAGGAAGGTGAATTGGTAATTACCACGCTCAAAAAAGAAGGTGCTCCCCTTATCCGCTACCGTACCAGGGACATCACCAGGCTTATCCCGGGCGAATGTGCCTGTGGCATGAAGTATCCGCGCCATGATCTTATCAAAGGCCGCAGTGATGATATGATAAAAATAAAAGGCGTAAACATATTCCCCACCCAAATAGATGAAGTTTTGCAGGCGGTAGAAGGTGTAAGCAGCGAATACAGGGTAGAAATAAACCGTGAGGACGGCAAAGATATAATGCTGCTTATTTTTGAAGCGGAAGTGTTGGATAGGGCTATGCTGTTGATGGAAAAAGTTTCCGAAACTTTTAAGAGGAAAATAGGTATTACCATTGCAACCAGAGCTGTGGCGATAGGGGACCTGCCGAGAAGTGAAAAGAAAACCAAAAGGATCATTGATAACCGTTATTAAACAAAAAGGCAGAGGCAGCTTAAGGTGCTTCTGCTTTGTTGCTATTTTGAGCTTTTTAGCAGGAAAAACTTTGTATTCAAAGAAACTATAAAGCAGGAAAAAGCAAGGGGTGAAATTGTGCGAGACCAAGATTTATTGCAGCTTGAAGGTGAATTGAATATGCAGGAAGTGGCAGAGCTTGCAAGTATTTTTATGCTTTCCTCCGAAGTGAATTGCCAGGTAGTGGATTACCAAAGCCGCCATGGCAAACTGGTGGAAAATATAGGTGAAGGATGTAATTTTTGTAAAAAACTGCGCACACTGCTTCCTGAACTGCCCAGTCAATGCGAACACGCCATGTCTTATGGCGGTTATCAGGCGGAGCGGTTCGGCGGTAAATATATTTTCTTTTGTCCTATCGGTCTTACGCACTTTGCTTCACCCATCCAGCGGGAAGGTAAACTCAAGGCCGCACTTTTGGGCGGGCCCGTATTGATGGTGGATAAAGAAGAATTTGTGCTGGAGGATATAATAGCCAAATATGGTTTGGCGGCAAAAAATCTGCAAACTATTTTGGGCTGGCTTAAGGATGTACCCGTAAAAAGCCCGGAAACCGTTAAAGCCTTAAGCGATAGCCTGTTTATTTATGTTTGCTATTTGGGTTCGGATATGAAGGCAGCTTATAAAAAAACTCAAGGTAAAATCAACAGGCAAAACGATCTTTCCAATTATATACATCAGCTAAAACAGGAGGAAAGGGAGGAAAACCCGCCCTATCCTTTGGCTAAGGAAAGGGATTTATTGAATGCCATTGCCGAAGGCAATCAGGAGGAAGCCCAAAATGCCCTAAATGAAATTTTGGGTTATATTTTCTTTAGTTCGGGCGGGGAATTCCAGGTTATCCGTGCCAGGGCTTTAGAGCTTACGGTAATGCTTTCTCGTGCGGCTTTGGAAGGCGGTGCCGATACCGAGCAGATATTCGGTTTGAATTACCACTATTTGCAGGAGATATATGAAATAGATAATGTGGAGGATTTGGCGGATTGGCTTTCGCAGATAATGGTGCGCTTCAGCGAATGTGTGTTCAGTTTTGCAGATATAAAACATGCGGATATAATTTACAAAGCGGCCGATTATGTAAAACGCCATTATATGGAAAAAATAACCCTGGAAAAGGTGGCGGCCTATGTTTACCTTAGCCCTTCCTATTTCAGCAAGATATTTGGTGAAGGTATGAACTGTAAATTTAATAATTACTTGAACAGGGTACGTATCCAAAACGCTCAGCGCCTGCTTTTAGATGAAACCAAGTCGCTGGAGGAGGTTGCTTACCTGGTTGGTTATGAGGATCAAAGTTATTTTTCCAAGGTCTTCAAAAAAATAGTGGGCCAGCCGCCCAGGCGTTATAGGGAAACCCAGCTTACAAATGTAAATAAGATGGTTTAGTTTTAATAAAAAATACTAAAACGGAAAATATTTGTTAAAAGAAGAAGTAAGCTTGTATAAGTAAAAGATCCCAAAGTATTTAATTGGATAAAACAAATTGGTTTTATGGATAAGGAGCAAGAAGGTGGATGCATTATGACTATATTGGCAGGTATACGGCAATACTTGGAGCAAGGCAATGCCAAAGGGGTAAAAAGCATGGTCAATCTTGCTTTGCGGGAAGGCATGGTTCCGGAAGATATTTTGGAGCAGGGGCTTATCCAAGGCATGTCCGATTTCGGGCAAAAATTCCGCAGGAACGAGGTTTTTGTGCCCGAAGTATTAATAGCGGCACGTGCTATGTCGGCGGGTGTGGAACTTTTGCACGAACCGTTGAGCGCAAATAAAAAAAGGGCAGAAGGTAAAGTGGTGCTGGGCACCGTAGCGGGGGATCTGCATGATATAGGCAAAAATTTGGTTAAATTAATGCTTACAAGCCATGGCATAAAGGTCATTGATTTAGGTGCGGATGTACCTACAAATACTTTTATTTCCGCGGTTTTTCAGCACTGCCCCGATGCTTTGGCTTTATCTGCCCTGCTTACCACTACCTTAAAGGAAATGGAAAAAGTGGTAAAGGCGTTGGAAGACACAGGTTTACGCAGCCAGGTAAAGGTAATGGTGGGCGGAGCGCCCGTAACAGAGGCTTATGCGAAAAGGATAGGTGCCGATTATTATGGTAAAGATGCTTTTGTGGGAGCGGCTTATATAATGGATTTGCTTTCCTCGCGGCATGAATCTAAAAAAACTGCAGGCAATAGTTAAAAGGGGATGAAAAATGAGATGCTTAAAGAAAACAGAAAGCTTGAAGCAGATGAATTATTTGAAAAGTTAGATATTATCATTAACGGTTTTGCAGGGAATATGGTAAAAGGTTTAAGTGAGTTTTTGGCAATACCCAGTACCGAGTCTGAAGAAGAGCCGAATGCTCCCTTTGGTGCCGAAGTGGCAAAGGCGCTGGCTTATTATAAGGAATTGGCAGAAAAATTGGGTTTTAGCTGTTACAATAATGCGGGCTATTATGTTACGGCAGATTGGCAAGCACCTGCCTGCTCTGATAAAGCCGCGGAAATAGTAGGTGTGCTTTCCCACTGTGATGTAGTGCCTGCGGGCAAGGGCTGGCATTACCCGCCTTTCGGCGGCTTGGTGGAGGAGGGTTATATTTATGGCAGGGGTGCTCAGGATGATAAAGGCCCTACCATTGCCGCAATTTATGCCATGGCAGCACTGAAAGAGGCAGGCTTTAATCCCAAACGTTCTCTGCGCCATATTGTGGGCGGTAATGAGGAAAGCGGCTGTGCCTGCATTGAAAAATATCTGGCTGAGGATAAGCCTTTGTGGGGCGGTTTTTCGCCAGATGGTGATTTCCCTTTGATTTTTGCTGAAAAAGGTATTGCCCGTTTCAAGGCTGAGTTAGAATATGATGAAGCTGAATTCAAGGAATGCAAAGTTCACGCCATTCATGGCGGTACCGTAGGCAATGCCGTACCCGGTGAGGCAGAAGCAGGGCTTACTTTAAGCCCTGTTGTTTGGGAAAAATTAAAAAAACAGGCTGAGAATTACACAAAAGGAGAGCTTGAACTTTTAGAAGATGAAACTAAAATAACGGTAAAGGCTTGCGGCAAGGCCTGCCATGCTTCCACACCCGATAAAGGCAAAAATGCCATTGGTATCTTACTTTCCGCAATTTTGCCAATTATGGAGGGCAGGCTTGGTGAATGGCTTAAAAGTATTTATAAGCTTTATGGTAAAGAGAGCTATGGTAAAGGTTCCAATACCTGCTGCAAGGATGAAGTATCAGGCTGTTTGACCCTTAATTTGGGTACTATTCATGCGGAAAACGGTAAGGCCAAAATAGAGCTGGATATGCGCTACCCTGTAGAGGCAGATTTTGGCGAAATTTGGCAAAAGATGGCCGCAACTGCTGCCGAAAAACGGGTATGCTTGCAAATGCTGGAAAACAAGGCTCCTTTATATGTGCCTAAAGACAGGGAAACTGTAACCGCCTTAATGCGGGTATACAGGCAAATGGTGGATGTCGATGCTGAACCCATAGCCATAGGCGGCGGAACTTACTGCCGTTATCTTAAAAATTTTGTGGCTTTCGGGCCTATTTTCCCCGAAGGTGAGGATAGGATGCACCAAGCGGATGAGCGTGTAAAAGTAGAGCAGCTGCTATTTTTAAGTAAAATTTATGCTGTCGCGCTTTATGAACTGGCTTTTTAAACCATAAATAAATATAAAGGATAAATTAGCTTAAAAGCGAATAAAAATATTAACAGTTAAAAAAATTTGCTTTTTATTTAGCAGATGATATAGAGGTGGAAAGCTTTGCAAATAACATTCTTTTTGATCCCAAAAGCTGAAACAGTGTTTCTTTTGGAGCGTTATACCATGCGCCAGGCTTTAGAAAAAATGGAGTACCACGGTTATACCGCGGTACCCGTGGTGGATGATGAGGGCAAATATTTATATACCATTACAGTTTCGGATTTTTTATGGAAGCTAAAAAATACACCTGGTTTAAGCTGTAATGATACGGAGAAAATAGCGCTTACGGAAATCATCAAGTATACGGATATCCAAGCGGTGAACATAGATTCCAAATTACAGGATCTGCTGCACAGAGCCATGGAGCAGAACTTCATTCCGGTGGTGGACGATTATAATACCTACATAGGCATAGTAAGGCGGCGTGAGATCATCGAATATTGCTTGCCCTTTATTGTACCGGATGAAGCAGATACCGAAACTTTGGATATGGATGTTCCCGATTTAGAAGAATATGATGATGAATATTAAAAAATTTAAAAAAATACTTGCCATAGCTATAAAATCGAGCTATAATATATAGGCGTGGTTATCCATGCCTATATATTCATTATGGAGAGATGGCCGAGTTGGTCGAAGGTGCATGACTGGAAATCATGTGTACGGGAAACTGTACC
>DGYV01000020.1:44596-47911 GCA_002398485.1 Peptococcaceae bacterium UBA4997
TTCGAATCCCTTTCTCTCCGCCAAAATAAGGCCACGGTCATTGATACAATGACCGTGGCCTTATTTTGCTATGTCGTATGGTATAATTGGACTGCGCATAATTTATCTGATTTTTTTAGGGGGCTTGGAAATGGTTAAGAGATTTGCAATTACTCTTATACTGATTTGCCTGCTGATAGCGTTGAGTTCTTGCGGAAATAGCAACAGCACTGGGGAAAACGCTACCACAGTCAATGAAAATATAATTGAATCCAGAGGGTTTAGCGTGAATTCCGATTCTACGGAAATGAATACATTAGCAAAAGGAACTGTATTTATTAAGGGAACCGAAGGAATTCCCGAACAGGTGCAGATTATTGCTTGGATAGAGATAGATTCTAATGATTGGGGTGGCGTAAATTTTTATATTCCTGACAATTAGCATATTTCCAACATAACAAGCAGCTATCCTGAAAACGAAGCTCAAGTGATACCTGCGGCGATATGGACTTCTTCAGATTCGGAATATAAATGGAGTACGATGATAGAAGTTGGAAGAGATCGTAGTTATACACCAACCGGGGGCGGAATAGGAACTGTTGTTATCGATTTGCTAATTGATAAAAATGTAAAACATCAAGCAAAGACATTTAATATGATGATTGCGGTCGGTTCCGATGAAAAAGATGGTGTAAAGATAGAAGGCCCTAATCATATATCTATTGAAATACCTATAACATAATAATAAAATGAGCATAATATTCATACCGAACCAATTAGTGAACCCCTTTTCTGGAACTACCTGATGAAAGCGGCAGTAACAATTTGATTATATCAACAATTTTACTCTTATATGAAATGAAAGTATGGTGTGGCTTTCACGAAAAAACCCCCGTTGTTTGCGGCGGCATATTAAAAATCAAGAATCTTGCTAAGTAATTTATCATTATATGTTTTTAAAATGTAAATTAGGATAGTGAAGACTCATAAAAGCGGATGCTATTACTTATCACATCTTCTGTTTATGACAATTCAGGTAATATAGCTAGGAATCAATAATCAATCAGCCTTAAAGGTTTTATTGTCGATTACTGCTATTATGTATACATCAATGGCTGTTTTTGTAGTTATATATTTCTTGAAATGCTTTTTAAGTAATGATATGATTTAATGTATAAAAATTGTAAACGGGGTGAATATTATGGGAATTATTTCTTGGATCGTTTTAGGTGGCTTAGTTGGCTGGGTTGCAAGTATGATCATGCGTAAAAATGCTTCAATGGGGGTTTTGGCTAATATTATCGTAGGTATCATAGGTGCTTTTATTGGTGGCTTTATAATGAATTTAATAGGTAAATATGGTATTACAGGGTTTAATATTAAAAGCTTTTTGGTTGCGCTGGTTGGCGCTGTAGTTTTGCTTGCTATAATTAACCTTATTCGTAAAGGAAAAGTGCGTTAACAGTATTTTTTGTATAAGAGAACAAGATGATATAAAGTTTAAGCCATCTCATCTTTGGTCATTAAAACCAAATAGCCGGTGAGATGGTTTTTTATTTTAAAAACTTTTATTTTATTTGCATAACATAATAAAATATAAACTTGATCTTTTTTGAGTAATAGGTTTTTAATCAGTTGTTTTTATTACTTATTGTTATTGCAACCACTGCAATGCTAATAATAAATACAGCTGCAATTATAATTAAAAGAATAGACATTTATTTACACCTCTTTTCAATATTTATTTAATTATATCAATTAAATAAATCGATTTCAAACTAAACACATTATATGAAAAGTAGTTGTATGTTTTGGGTATTTGCTTTGGCTTAAGAATAAGTATTTTTATGCTAAAATTTATTTTGTATATGTTCTTCCAAAAAGGGAACTATTTTTAATATTAAAAATAGTTTTTTGTAGAAACAGCTTGTTTTTTGGGAAAAAAACCGTTATATTTTATCTAAAGGTTAATACTTATTTTATTTAAAACGGTTTTAAAATTAGAAACCGTTGTGTTGTTTTAAAAGCTTTTTAAGCAGCTAAAAAATTTTATAAATATAAGCTATGATAAAACAGTTTTATCAAGATATTACTTAAAAGAAAGGCGGCACCATGAAACACTCATTGCCTGAAAAGATAAAAAAGCTAAAACTTAAATTTATCAAAGCACAGTTGATTTTTTGGGTAGGTTTTCTTTTGTTGTTTTTTGGCGGAGTACTTTATATTTATAATATACATGGCTATTATAAGGAAAAAGAGTTGAATGAGGTTATGAATGTAGCCCAATCGGTACAAGCTTTTATTTCGCCTGAGCTACTGGAAAACCTTACGGCAACTCCTAATGACATAGAAAAAATTGAATATCGTGCTCTTAAAAGTAGTTTGATAGAGTTTAAAAACCTTAATCCCAATATAGCTTTCGCTTATATTTATACACAAAAAAACGGTAAATTTTATTTTATGGTCGATTCGGAAGCGCCGGATTCCAACGGGTATTCCCCACCGGGGCAAGAGTATACCGAAGCAAACGATATGACCAAGAAGCCATTTGTGAACGGTGAAGGTTTTGTGTCTGGGCCAATAACCGATCGTTGGGGTAATTGGGTAAGCGCGGTAGTACCAATAAAAGATAGTGAAACAGGCAGTGTGATTGCGGTATTCGGTATGGATTATCCTATTGAATATTGGAGTGGAGAGGTGGCAAAACATACTGTTTATGCAGCAATTATTGTTTTTTTTCTGTTGTTTTTGTTTCTAGTTTTGGGCTGGGTTTTTATGGAAAATAAAAGTTTGGGAGAAATGGGAAATAAGCTGCAATACAGCGAAGAAATCTTTAGAAAAGTATTTGAACAAGTTCCTATAGGAATAGCAATAGGCAGTAATTATAAATTGATATCTAATATAAACCCCATGTTTGAAAAAATTATCGGTAGAACCGTTGTTGAGTTTACAGCAATGGATTGGACGGACTTCACTTATCCTGATGACCTGGAGGATGACTTGACGCAATTTGCCAAATTTAAGAGGGGTGAAATCGACAGCTATTCCATGAGGAAGCGCTTTATTAAAAAAGATGGTTCTGTAGTTTGGGTAAACATGATTATAGCGCCGTTGGCTTTTGAAAATCCGGCAATTCCCAAGCATTTATGTCTTATCCAGGATATTACACAAAGCATGAAAACGGAGCAGGCATTAAGTGAAAGCGAGCGCAGCAAAACTGTGCTTTTAGCAAATTTACCCGGTATGGCCTACAGATGTAATCATGACAGGAATTGGACAATGCAGTTTGTCTCCGAAGGCTGTTTTGAGCTTACAGGCTACAAGTCCGAAAGCCTG
>DGYV01000020.1:48125-48322 GCA_002398485.1 Peptococcaceae bacterium UBA4997
AGCCTGATTTATAACAAAGAGCTATGCTTTAGCCAGCTTATTGTACCGGAATACAGACAAATGCTTTGGGATGAATGGGCACGTGTGCTTGAACTGAGAAAGCCCTTTCGTTATGAATATGAAATCATTACAGGTACCGGGCAAATAAGGCAGGTGTTTGAGCTGGGCCAGGGTGTGTATGATGAAAACGGTAAGGT
>DGYV01000003.1:0-415 GCA_002398485.1 Peptococcaceae bacterium UBA4997
TTTTTAAAATAGTTAAAATATCCTCAAGCGCCCTATCCAAAATATTCAATTCATCATTTACAGCTATCCTAAGAGCTTGAAAAGTTCTTTTGGCAGGATGCTGATCCTCATATTTGCCTTTTGGCATGGCCTTTTTTATTAAATCCACTAATTCAAAGGTAGTTTCGATCCTTTTTTTTTGCCTTGCCTCAACTATCCTTGCGGCGATTCTTCTGGAATAACGCTCTTCCCCATACTTGTAAATAAGATTGGCAAGCTCCTCCTGCCCTAAGCTGTTTACCAAATCCGCCGCTGTAGCAGAAGCAGAATTTGTATCCATCCGCATATCTAAAGGTGCATCCGCCATATAGGAAAAGCCTCGCTCTTTTTCATCAAGCTGATGAGAAGAAACACCTATATCCAAAAGCACACCATC
>DGYV01000003.1:625-956 GCA_002398485.1 Peptococcaceae bacterium UBA4997
CCTATATCCAAAAGCACACCATCCACTTTTTCAATATTAAGGCTATAGACAACCTCTTTTATATTAACAAAATTATTTTTAACTATTTTTATCTGCCTACCATAACAGCTTAAACGCTTTTGCGCGGCAACTATGGCATTTTCATCCTGGTCTATGCCAATAAGCATACCGCCATTATCAAGGCGTTTTGCTATTTCACTGCTATGACCCCCACCCCCCAAAGTACCATCTACATATATACCTTCGGGTTTTATGGCCAAAAGCTCTATTGTACTTGAAAGAAGTACGGGAATATGTTCAAAACTCACAATATGACCGCCCTTCTTTAAAT
>DGYV01000003.1:1146-1778 GCA_002398485.1 Peptococcaceae bacterium UBA4997
AAAATCGTTCAGATCCTCGGCAAGGGCTTCATAATCGGCAGCCGCTTCCTCACTGTAGCCGGACCAATGTGCCGAATCCCAAATTTCCAACCTATTGCCAACACCTATTATTATTACTTCTTTATCCAAGCCGGCAAATTTTCTAAGATGCGCGGCAACCAAAGCTCTGCCCAGTTTATCTGGTTCAACCACATCAGCTCCCGAAAAAAACAAGCGGCTGAAAGCACGTGCCTTGGCCTTAGTGAAAGAAAGCTTTTTTAGTTTATCCTCTAAGGCTTGCCATTCATTCATTGGATATACAAAAAGACAATTATCCAGCCCTTGAGTTATAACAAAGCTTTCACCCAAGGCATCACGAAACTTGGCAGGAATACTTACCCGCCCTTTGGCATCTATGGAATGTTGGTACTGCCCAATAAACATAATGCCAAACCTCGTTTCTATTTTACCACTTTTGCCCACTTCTTACCACTTGATATAATAAATATACCCTAAATTCTATAATATGGCAAGTATTTTTACTTATAAAAAAACAACCTTTTTCTGACAATTTATTCAACTTCCAATAAAAAAAACCCCTATATTGGGGGTTAATAAAAATATTTGCTGTTTTCCATACTATATATAGTATG
>DGYV01000003.1:1947-35848 GCA_002398485.1 Peptococcaceae bacterium UBA4997
TTTTCCATACTATATATAGTATGATTTAATATTGAAAATTTTTTATTATTCTTTACAAAAAAAGAGCAGGGTTTTTAACCCTGCTCTTAAAAATATACTTATTTATCTTCAGACGCTATCGTGTACATGGTTTCCGCCATGACTTCAACACCTGTTTTCAAGCATTTTTCATCAATATTGAATAACCGATGATGCCATGGATAATTCTCACCTTCACAACCGCAGCCATTTAAATAATAAACAGAAGGTGCATATTGGCCGTAATAAGCATAATCCTCGCCTGCCAACAGGGAATATTTCATTTCTGAAAGTTTTAATTCAGGCTTAGCTTGAACCACTTTACGCACAACATCGGTTATTTCCACATTATTCATTACAGGCGGATAACCATATAAATAGTTCAGCTGGTACTCCACACCCCAAGCCTGGGTAACCCCCCTAAGCACTTCATGCATATGAGCAAGGGCTATATCTCTTGTTTCATTGTTAAGGCAGCGCAAGGTACCTGTCATTTCCACCCTGTCAGGAATAATGTTCTGGGCAGTACCGCCATGGATAGTACCTATAGTAATAACCAACGGCTCCATAGGATTATTCATACGGCTGGCAATAGTTTGCAATGCCACAACAGCTTCAGCAGCTACAATAATAGGGTCGCGCGTAACATGAGGTGAAGAACCATGACCGCCCCTGCCTTTTATGGTTAAATGAAAGTCATCCGCCACCGCAAAAATAGTACCGTTCTTCAGCGCAATGGTACCGGCCGGATAAAGCGGGGAAACGTGCTGCCCCAATACAACATCTACATCAGGGTTTTTCAAAACCCCTGCTTCAACCATATCCCTAGCGCCTCCCGGCGGCTTTTCCTCACGAGGCTGGAAAATAAATTTAAGTGTACCACCGGGCGGATTTTGTATCATCGCCTTAGCTACACCCAACGCAATAGTCATATGGGCATCATGGCCACAAGCGTGCATACAACCACGATTGCGGGAACGATACTCAACCTCGTTGCCTTCTTCAATGGGCAGGGCATCTATATCCGCACGTAAAGCTACACATTTTTTTTGGGGTTCACCTTCTAAAACAGCAAGCAAGCCATAGCCCGCAATATTGCTTTTTACTTTTAGCCCCATAGCCTTCAATTCCTTTGCCAAATAAGCAGAGGTTTCTTTTTCTGCCCCCGAAATTTCAGGATACATGTGCAAATGCCTGCGCCATTTAATTAATGCTTCCTCGTCAATAGCTTGACTAACCGATGCATTAACCACACCACTCATTTTTAATACCACCTTTTATATTATAAATAACAAGCTAATAGCGAACCCAAAACAGGCTCGCTATAGTTGAATTTTAAAGCTTACTCGTTTTTAGCTTCGGATTTTTCCGCGGAAACGTCGTCTTTAGCTTCACTGCCACTATTTGAAGCTTCTTCATTAGGTTCAGCCACCTTACCATTTGCTTCGATCAATTGTTTCAAGGTTTCAATAGCCGAATCAATACTTTGCAAATATGTACTATCTGCGGGAAGTAAGGCTTTATAAACCTGCAATTCCTGCTTAGCATCCTGATAACGGCCAACACTTACTAAAAATTGGGTATAGGACATAGCAACTTCATAATTTGTGCTGTCTGTTTCTTTGGCCAGCAAATATTTTGTTTCCGCCTTTTCATTTTCACCCGCCATAGCATAGCTGTTAGCTGCTTTAACAATAAGCTGTGCTTTACCTGTATTATTCAAGCCTTCAGGCGTATTGGCATAAGCCTCTTCAAAAAGCTTAGCTGCTTCCGCATATACGGGTTTAGATTTATCACTGTATTCTGTGCTCTTTGCGGTATCACCATCCGTAGCGGCTTGAGAAGCCGCATCAATATAAACACCTGCCTGGTTATACAAAAGCTCTGCCAAAGCATTTATGGATGCATAATCATTGGCTTTTTCCTGATAAGTGATCCTGGCTGTGTCAATAGCAGATTGATAACTTGCAATCTGTGCATTGTAATCTACTTTGCTGGTTACATCAGGAGCAGTTCTGCCGTTGGTTGCATAAACACCCAAAAGGCCAATAACCAGAACCACAAAAATAACGATCAAAAGCCATCTTCTTTTTTTAACACTTGTACGTAAAGACAGAATAGACATTAGCTTTCCTCCATCAACAATAGTTTAGCCTAAAAATACTTTTAAACTCACTTATAGTATTATAATATATATTTTTCAATAAATCCAGTTTTAAAATAGAAAAGAGCTACAAAGTGCCATTAATAAAAAAGCTGTCATTCTGAACATAAGTGAAATATTTTACAAGATCCTTCGCTACGTTCAAAAAGAGATAACAATAGTTAACACAATACAAGGTTTTATTATATAAAGAGTACTTTACCACTATTTTTTATTTTTAGTTATTTTTATACTATTGGCCCAAATTTTTCCAAACAGTTATGGCATCTTCCGTAAAATTCAAGCCTGTGCAAAGTAACCTGCCCCGGTATTTTAGTATTAGCCATTTTCAGTATTTCCTCACAAACAGGCGCATCAACATCATATACTCTGCCGCAATCCTGGCATACAAAATGATAATGTGGTATGGTATTGCCATCAAAGCGGCTGAAACCCTTACCATAATTAAGCTCTATAATAGCATTTTCATCAAGCAAAACCTGTAGGTTTCTGTAAACCGTACCCAAACTTATATCCGGCAAGCGTTTGCGAGCTTCAACATAAATGGCCTCCGCGGTTGGATGGCTTTTGGTACTGCAAAGAATTTCCTTTATGACCCGCCTTTGCTTGGTCATTCTTTTACACTTTAACTTTCCAGTATCCACTGACATTTTAATTCCTCCTGCTTAAAGCTTAATTAACCAGTTTATAGGCTTTGCTTTCATTGAACATAGGCAATACTTCCACTGTTTCCCGGTTCAGGCCCAAAATATCACCAAAGATCTTTTGCAATTCACCCAAAAGCCTGTTCAAAGAATATTCTGCATTTAAATATTCACTTACAACGGGGTTCAAGGAAAGAGCCATATACATTTCCTCCAACAGTTCTTCCCTGTTCAAAATACCTTCGCCCATAAAATCGCTCATTCTTATGTGCAATTCCTGCTTTTTCATTTCATTTAAAACATTTATATTATATTCATCCTGTTCCAATTTTGCCTTGGCAGATAAATACTGGTTATATTCCTTGCTTTGCCTTAAAAGATCGGCTAAGCTTTCGGCATTTTGCAGAATTTTATGATTAACATCATTACTGTATTTACTATATTTTTTTTCATCTTTAGTCATATTTATCACCTCCAAACTGTAAATCCAAGCAATGTCTTTTTAATAATATCTATTACTGATTAAATTATAACCCATCAGCTTGATTTATGCAATATTTATTTGTATACCTGCTTAGTGTCGCAAAAAGGGCATCGCAGCTGCGATGCCCTTTTTATGTTAAATAAAGCTATTGCAGTTAAATTCAGCTTTAGAATTCCTGTGGCAAGCCTTCCAGTTCAGCCATGGTGAATACGGGGCCGTCCAGGCAAATATATTTACTGCCGATATTGCAACGTCCGCATTTACCAATACCGCATTTCATCCTCATTTCCAAGGTAGTGATAACCTGGTCATTAGAGAAGCCCATTTTGGTAAGGCTATCTAAGCAGAATTTGATCATGATGGGAGGTCCACATAATACAACCATCCGGTTATCGGGTTTGAAAGCTAATTCTTCCAAATATGCGGGCACAAAGCCAACGTGGCAAGCCAGCTCCTCGTCATCACAGTCTACCGTGATATGAACTTTAGTATCCTTCATAGCAGGCCAGTTAGTATAAAGGTCTTCTTTGAATACCAAGTCTTTAGCACTGCGGGCACCGTAAAGGATGTCTATTTTACCATAATCTTCACGGTTTTCAAAAGCATAACGGATAAAAGAACGTACAGGCGCTAAACCGATACCACCGCCGATAAACAGCATATCCTTGCCCTTGCAGGCTTCCACGGGGAAAGTATTGCCATAAGCTCCGCGCACACCTACCTGCTGGCCTACACTCATTTCATGCAGGGCATCGGTAAGCATACCGCAGCGTTTGATAGCAAAATCCAAATAATCCTCGCCTTTGGCGGTAACGGAGAACATACCTTCACCAACACCTATCAGAGAGAACATGCCCAATTGGCCGGGCATGGGATCGAATGGCTTTTTGCCGTCCAATGTTTGTACCCTGAAGGTTTTAGTATCAGGAGTTTCATCAGTTATTTTAATAACATTGCAAATTTGCGGCACCAAAGGATTTTCGCCACAAGTACATTCATGATTAGTCATTGCTGCCAGCCTCCTTTAATGCTCCCACTTTATCGATAAACATCGTAATATCAAGGTCTACGGGGCAATCGGCAACACAACGGCCGCAACCCACACAAAGAGAACCTTTACCATAGCGGTCTTCAAAATAGGCCAGTTTATGCAGGAAACGGTTGCGCACACGTTCCTTTTTACTGGGACGTGGATTATGGCCACCCGCCATTCTGGTATATTCGGAGAACATGCAGGAATCCCAGCAGCGGAATTTATAGCCTTCATTGCCGCATTCTTTGCCCTCGATATCAAAACAATAGCAGGTTGGGCAAACATAAGTGCAAGTACCGCAGCCAATGCATTTTTGAGCAGTTTCCTGCCAAATATCGCTTTCAAACATTTTTACATTCATTAATTTTTTCTGCACACCATCCATATTTACTTTTAAGGTGCACTCCAAAGCAGCGGCTTCACCATCCCCTTCTTCCAATAAGGGTTTCAGAAGGTTAACCAAAGCTTCGCCTTTTTCGGTTTGGGCTTTTACGGCATAATAATCCCCTAAGTCGTTAAGCTGAACATCCGCGGTAGGTGCAGCTACAGGGTTTAAGCCCATAGAATCGCAGAAACAGGTAGGCAAAACCTTAGTGCAGCCAATAGCTACAGTTGTAAGGTTTTCTTTTTTCCTGGAGTAGAAGCTGTCTACATAACCGCGGGTAAGGAAAACCTCATCCATGCAATCTATAGAGTGCATATCACAGCTGCGGATACCAAAAATGATTTGCTTATCGGTTTCTTTGATTTCTTCAAGGCTTTCCACCTGGGTAAGCCTGGTTTTGTATTTATACATTTTTTCCGTTTGCGGGAAAAGGGCATCCTTGGGAGGCAACAGCGTATTTACGGCATCCATGGCCAATTCGCCCTCTGCACCCCAAGGCGCAAATTTGGTAACTCCTTCTATTTTCATAGGCACAAGTAAATTAGCTTCCTTGGCCATTAAATCGAAGGCCTGTTGTAATTTATTTTTCGCTAGTTTCAATTTTGGCACCCCCCTACATATACTCTTCATGGTCATCTAATTTATAGGTGCCCAACGGAGGTTTAACTTCAGTGTTCATGCCAGCTTCATATTCACCGAACAGTTCATTGGCGTCTTTCAGAAGCTTGCGGTTCAATTTCATAAGGGGAAGGCCTACAGGACATACGCGTTCACATTCACCGCATTCAATGCAGCGATCGCCAATGTGATAAGCACGGGTCAAACCATAAACCTGGTTTTCGGCACGGTTGTTCTGTTTACCCTGCCAACCTACCCTGTACTGATCCACATAACATTCACGGCAGTTGCAAGCCGGACAAACATTGCGGCAAGCATAGCAGCGGATGCATTTATCGTATTGCTTGGCCCAGAATTCATAACGTTCATCTGCACTTAAGGCTTCCATAGCTTCTACATCTTTGAAGCGGTCGGGGTAGCCTTTTTCCTGTACGGGTTCACCAACCATTACATCAGCTTCCAGTGGGTTATGGTGCATACATTCAATACACTTTTTAACCATTTCGCCTGTAACAGGATCTTTTTTGCCTTCACAGGGCAAACCAATGAGATAAACATTTTCCCTTTTTAGCTGATTATCTTGGATAAGACGGTTAACGGCACGGGAATCACAACCACGCACACATAAACCGATTTTCTTTTCGGGGTACATATTATCCATAGTATATTTGGCCAAAGTATTCAGGCAGTATTCATTCCAAACCAGTTCATCAACTTTGGCGGGTTCTTTTACAAATACGGGGCTGGTTTTATTAGTACGGCCTTTGCCCCAGCCTATTATATAACCTACTTCACCGCTTTCCAAAAGCTTTTTGGCGGTTTCTCTCAATTTAGCCTGCATATCGCTCATTTAGTTCCCCTCCTTAAATTTGGTGTTGGGGCCTAATGCCGCTACATCAGCAGTAACTTTTTCAATAGTTTCTTTAAATTTGCCGGCCTCGGAACCGGAAATCCAACGAGCTTGGAAGCGGCCGGGTTCAATACCGTTATATTGTAAAAATCTTTGCATCATCAAGAAGCGACGACGTGTGAAGTAATTGCCACTAACATAGTGGCAGTCGCCGGGGTGTCAGCCGGCCACCAAAATACCGTCAATGCCTTTTTGGAAAGCACGCAGCACAAATTGGGGGTTTACCCTGCCGGAACAGGGAACACGCAATACGCGTACATTATCCGGATATTTCATCCTATTCAAGCCTGCCAAGTCTGCACCGGCATAAGCACACCAGTTGCAGCAGAAAGCTAAAATTTTAGGATTCCAGTTTCCTTCTTTTACAGACACAGCGCATCCACCTCCTCTAAGATCTGGCCGTTGGTATAACCCAACAAATCAATAGCACCGGGACGGCAGGCAACTACGCAGGCACCGCAGCCTTGGCATAAACCGGTATTTACGGATGCTACTTTACGTTTTACCCATTTACCGTCTTCACGACTGTCTATTTCTTTCAACTCGATTGCTTTATAAGGACAGCATGCCGCACAGAAACCGCATCCCGAACATTTTTCCGTATTCACATGGCTAATCATGGGGTCGGTATCCATTTCGTCTTTGCTGAAAAGTGCGCACACTTTAATAGCAGCAGCAGAAGCCTGAGCAACCGTATCTGGAATATCCTTGGGTCCTTGACAAGTACCTGCCAGGAAAACACCGCCCGTATGGGTTTCCACAGGACGTAATTTGGGGTGAGCTTCCTGAAGCCAACCATCTTTGTCCATGCCTGCACCGATCATCTGGGCAACCCTGGTAGTATCAGCGGAAGGAACCATAGCAGTTTCAAGAACTACCAAATCTGCTTCCACTACCACATTTTTGCTTACTAAAGTATCTTCACCGCAGCAGAACAGCTTACCGTCTTCCTCATAAATCTTGGAAATACGGCCGCGTACATAAACTGCACCGTCATGCAGGGTTTTCATGTAAAACTCTTCATAAGCTTTACCCGGAGTACGAACATCCATATAGAATACATAAGCCTGGCTGTCAGGGCATTTTTCCAGTACTTGGTGAGCATGCTTGGCAGCATACATACAGCAGGCACGAGAGCAGTAAGACCTGCCTTTATTGGGATCACGGGAGCCAACACATTTTACGATAACTACCGATTTAGGAGTTTTGCCGTCGGAAGGACGAACAATTTTACCTTCAGTAGGGCCTGAAGCATTGCTCATACGCTCAAACTGCAAACCATCTATAACATCGGGATATTTGCCGTAACCATATTCACCGTAAAGTTTAGCCCAGTCGATAAGATCATAACCTGTGGCCATTACGATGGCACCGAAAGTTTCGGTAACATATTTATCCTGGTCTTCAAAGTCTATGCAACCCAAAGGACAAACTTTGGCACAAATACCGCATTTACCTGTTAAAAGCTTACGGCAGCTTTGATTATCAATAACAGGTTTACTGGGAACGGCCTGTGGGAAAGGTTTGTAAATACTGGTACGCTTACCCAAACCTTGGTCAAATTCACTAGGTACCTTGGTAGGACATTTAGTTTCACAAAGACCACAGCCTGTGCAAACAGAATGGTTTACATATTTAGCTTTTTGTCTAATTTTAACTTGGAAGTTACCTATGTAACCTTGAACATCTTCTATTTCACTGTAAGTCATTAATTCAATATTGGGGTGCTGCGCCGCAGCAACCATTTTAGGTGCGCTAATTCAGGCAGAGCAGTCTAATGTAGGGAAGGTTTTGTCCAACATTGCCATTTTGCCGCCGATAGTAGCTTCTTTTTCCACTATCACTACTTTATGACCGGCATCCGCAATGTCCAAAGCCGCCTGTAAGCCTGCTATACCACCTCCGATCACCAATGCTCTTTTATTTATGGGAATTGTGGAAGTATACAAAGGCTCGTTTTTAGTTACCTTTGCAACCGCCATTTTTACAAGATCTGTAGCTTTTTGGGTAGCGCCTTCTTTATCGGTATGTACCCAAGCAACTTGCTCACGAATATTCGCTACTTCCAATAAATATGGGTTCATGCCTGCGTCGGCAAGGGTTTTACGAAAAGTAGCCTCATGCATACGGGGAGTACAGGCAGCAATAACTACCCTATCCAAACCTTGCTCTCTGATAGCCTCTTTAACCATTTCCTGACCGGGCTCCGAACACATATATTTATATTCTGTAGCAAAAACCACACCCGGCATTTCCTTGGCAGCTTCAACCACTTGGCCTACATCTATACCGGCAGCGATATTAGTACCACAATGGCATATAAATACACCTACACGCCTCATGCTGTTTCGCCTCCATTTTTAGTATTTTCCTGTTTTGCCTTAGCAATAGGCTTAACAGGTTTTTTAGCCGAAACTTCTTCCACAGGTTTGGGAATCAAGGCTTTTTCGGCTACTTCCACAGCGGGGAAGAAGTGTTTATTTATACCTATCGCTTTGGCACCCGAACCTAAAGCCATAGCCAATAATTCGGTAAAGAAATAAACAGGGATATTCAAGCGAGGATCACGCCTGGACATTTCCTTCATGCGCATATCCAAATTGAGCATGCATAAAGGACAAGCCGTTACTATAGCCTCGGCACCATTGCTTACCGCATTTTTAAGTAAACGGTAAATGATTTCCCGCCCTACTTTAGGAACAGATACTTGGTGGCTAGCGCCGCAGCATTCGGTTTTGAATGCCCATTCCACAGGGGTAGCACCTACCAATTCCATTAACTTATCCATGCTTTGAGGGTTTTCAGTATCATCGAACTGCACAACACCTGCAGGACGTACCAAAAGACAGCCGTAATAGCTGGCAACTTTCAGGCCGTTCAAGGGTTTGGCAATGTTAGCTTTGATAGCTTCCATTGCTTCAGGACGGCTCATTACGTCCAAAAGGCAGTAAACATCGTTTTTAGCCTTGTAGGGAATTTCCAAAATATCTTCTATATGTTTTTGGTTTTTTTCCGATTCCCTTACATATTTAACAGCTGTTTTCATTCTGCCGAAGCAAGCAGCACAAGGTACTGCAACATCCAAATCCATATCTTCGGCCAAAGCCAAATTACGGGCAGGCAAAGCTATTGAAAGATCATGATTAGTAAGGTGAGCGGCAGAAGCACCGCAGCAGTTCCAATCAGGAGTTTCAATCAGCTCCATACCTATTTTTTTCGCCACAAATCGGCTGGAAAGCTCAAATTCCACACCGCTTCCTGCCGAAGAACAACCGGGATAATATGCATATTTCATTATTTATTACCCCCTTCCAGGCATTTGGCCATAATTTTTCTTACGCTTGCTTTATCCTTAACCATATGCGGACGGATACGAATCTTACGGTTGAAATATAAATGTGGGGCAGACCAAACATCCTGCATAAGGTGGCCTGTGGTAAAATTATACAAGCCCATCAAAACCATTTCATGAGATTTGCCGAAATAACGGATATTGTTCAGGAACAAATCATTAAAACGATTCAATTCCTTAATGGGTGTAATACCCTTCTTTTTAGCTTCCTGCCGAACAGCTTCCATTAAAGAAGGCAAATCGACTTGATGCGGACAACGGGTAACACAGGTTTGACAAGTGGCACACAACCACGGAGTGCGGGCTTTAAGTACTTCATCCCACATTCCAAGCTGCATGTAGCGAATGACTTCACGCGGTTGCAAGTCCATAGCCAAAGCTACAGGACAACCGGCTGAGCATTTGCCACATTGATAGCAGTCAGCAAGGTTTACGCCGGACTTAGCCTGCATATCCCCAATAACTGATTTGTTCTTGGCTGATGCTTTGGTTAAATCAACTACTACCATAATATCTCCTCTTCCTCCTTTTTGAACACAGGGGTTACGGCCCGTCCCCATTGGTTCTGCGTAATTAAATATAAAAAGAATTTATAGGCAAAGCCTTTTTTACGCACATCATTTATGAATTCTTTACAAATACTGCTTTTCCTGCTAATATATACGATTTTTGTAATTTTTTATTGTATTTTTTATGTTTTTCGACAGATGGAATTTTATTAGTATTTATACGCAATAAAAGTATAACATATGTATACTGTATTTTCATTAGCAATTTATGCTAAGAATAATATTCAGTTTCGTAAAAATATTCGGGCAATAACACCACGCTTGATGTTGATGGCTTTTTGCGGGCAAAGCTCATGGCAGCAAAAACAGCTTACACAAGTTGAAAGGTTTGCCATTGGTCTTTTGTTCTTAATTTCTATTATTTTCATAGGGCAATTCTGGGCACAAAGACCACAGCCGTTGCAGGAAACACCGTTAAACACAGGGTATGCCTTAAGCCTTTTATCCAACCATTTCACTATGAATTTTGGCAATTTATCAGCATACATATTAATAGCCGCACTTTTTGATTTTACAAAATCCTTTATACATACTTCAGCAAAATCATCCCCCAAAATTTCAGGAAATTCATCAGCCTTCAACAAACCACGTTTGCAGGCAGCATTTAGCATAGGTACCTCTTTTGCATCCAAACCTATCAAAGCCGCCCCTACCCTATCTAATGCAGGCAGATCCGCTCCTCCTAACAACACCCCTGCTTTACGGGGTTTACCGCCCGAAGGGCCGTCACCTTCCATTCCAACTATACCATCTATAATGGCATAATCAGGTTTCATGGCAAAACAAATATCCAAAAGCGTATCGGCAAAATCGTTATATTCGGGCATCCGCAAATGGTACTGTATCTTTTCCACCCCGGGTATAGCACCAAACATATTTTTCATAGCACCTGTATATGCCATCATACCATGCGTTTTCAACTTAGCCATGCTTATAAGAATATCCGCCGCCGCCATGGCTTTTACCACATTCATTGTTTTGATTTTTTTACCCTCAGCAAAGCCTATTTCTATTGTATCCGTATTATAATTCAACTCACAGCCTACTGCTTTTGCCGCCTCCTGCATACATGTTATACGGTAAACCGTTTTCAGATAAGCCGCGTTAAAAACACCACCCGGGCTATCGCCAATGATCACCTTGCAGCCCTTTTCCAAAAAATAAAGTGCCACCGCTTTGATAACAGCAGGATGAGTGGTTACAGCTTCCTCAGGTTTTTTACCAAGCAAAAGATTGGCTTTTAAAAATACCGTTTGCCCCTTTTCTACATTTAAGGGGCTAAGCCGGAATATTTTTTTCACTTTTTCCGCTACTGATTTCTCATCATAATCCGCACATTTTAGCAAAACTACTTTTGACACACTAAAACCTCCAAAAAGATATACTACTTAAGGCAGAAGCTGCATATTATAAAACAATCGATTTCTATGTCCAAAAAAGGAGGAGCAACATGAGTACAAACAATATACACATCGTAAAAAAAGGGGATACCCTTTGGACCATTGCCAAAGAGCATTGTTTGACCCTGGATGAGCTTTTGGAGGCAAACCCCCAAATCACCAACCCGAACCTGATTATGGCAGGACAGGAAATACTTATTCCCGTATCACCAACCCCCTGCCCGCCAATTATTGAAACACCCGCCCCCAATAAAGGTAATGATACAGAGAAAGTGCCGCCCATACCGGGGGAACGTCCACTTATTTATGTGGTAAAACCCGGTGATACCATGTACCGCATTGCCAAAGGCTTTAATATGGAGCTTAAGGAACTTTTGAAAGTAAACCCACATATAGCAAACCCCGATGCCATAAATGTTGGCGATAAACTCTTTATCCCCAAGGCAAAAAAACTTTCCCTACTTAATATACCCATGCCTAACTTGAATTTAAGGAAAGATAACAGCAATAGCTGCCCCTATAACGGCGACAGCCACGTTTGCCCATGGCTGCAATCCAAAGGGATAATTTGCCCACATTGCGGCAGGCCCATAAAATAAGGCCTCACATAATTTAAGTACCTAAACTTACAAGCACAAAACTTATTTTAAAATTATACAGGCTGGTTAACAAGCTATAATTAAAAGCTAAGTTATACTTATATAATATTACCTGTAATTTGCTTATAATAATTGCTCCAGTTCTGCTTTGCTGAAACAGTGCTTTTCGTTGCAAAAACGGCAAACTACCTCGGCTTGCCCCTGTTCGGTAATGATTTTAGTAAGCTCATCCTTACCCAGGCTGATTAAGACACCTTCGATTTTTTCTTTGGAACAGCCGCATTTAAAGCTTACCTCATCATCCGCAAGCTTTTGCCAATTAAGGCCAAAAAGAACTTCATCTGCTATTTCTTCCGCCGTCATCTTTTGCTCTATCATTTGGGTAACAGGCAGCAGATTAGCTATATTTAGCTCTAATTGTTTTATGGCAAAATCCGTGGCATTAGGTAAAAGCTGCACCATAAAACCGCCTGCCGCTTTAACACTGCAATCGGGATCGACCAAAACCCCTACCCCGACCGCGGAAGGGGTTTGTTCCGAATCCAGCAGATACCGTACTATATCATCACCTATTTCACCCGTTGCCAAAGGCACACTGCCCGTATAAGGCTCACCTAAACCCATGTCTTTTACAACATAAAGTGTGCCGCTGCCTACCGCCGTGCCTACATCCAGCTTACCTGATGCTTTGCGTTCTATATCTACATGAGGGTTGGTAAGGTAACCCCTTACTTCTCCACGGCTGTTTGCGGTTACCAAAAGGTTACCCAAATAGCCATCGGCTTCTATCCTTAGGGTTACAGTATCATCCCCTTTCAGATTAAGGCCAAAAAAAACACCGCAGGTAAGAAGCCTGCCCAAGGCAGCAGTAGCTACCGGCCAGGTATCATGACGCCTACGCGCTTCCTCACAGGTATTTGTGGTATCGGCTACCCAAATACGGATACTGCCATCCAGAGTAGCCCCTTTTAAACAAGAATCTTTTTTAATGCTCATGCCCATCTTCCTTTAATTTTATTTTTGTATTGCTTTTTGATAAGCTTAATATTTTAAACAGATAAGGCTATTAAAAGCTCAAAGCTTTATAAAAATACCGCTTTTGAATAGTTATTGTGTCCAAACTGTATTATAACATCTATCACATATATTTAAAAGCAAAAAATCCCAAGCTTAAGCTTGGGATTTTAGTTTGGATCAAATTAAGAGTGGTGCTAAATTACAAAAAACTGTTATTTTTCCGCCACTTCATTAAGAGCTTTCATCAGGGCATCAACATCCATGCCATGGCCTATAGCCCCTTGTTCAATGGTTTCATACCTTGCTGCTACACAACCTAAACAACCCATGCCAAATTCCATTAAAACACGAGCGGTATCGGGCCATTTTTCTACAATTTCTATAATACCCATATCTTTGGTAATAGTTGCCATAATACACCTCCAAAAAAATTTTACGTTATTAGTATAACATATCTTGTCCATTTATCAAGTAGTTATTCGATATTTCCTACGGAACTACTAATCTTTATTTTATTTAGGCAATTTTAAAACCACATTATTAGCACCCCATTTTTCTTTTAAAAAGGGTATAACATCTGTGGAAGTGGTTGCCAAAGGTGCTATTTGATAACGTTTGGCATCGTTGAAATACAAAAACACCTGTATATTTCCGTTGTAACCTGATATGTCCTCTTTCACCTGCGGCAGAGCCTGCTTACCATCTACCCTTATAAAAAGCTTGGCCGGGTTTGCCTCCGCTTCCGCTTTTTTGGCTTTGCCGTTACCGTTATAAGTTTTGGCACCACCATTGCCGTTATAAGATTTTTTAGCAGCTTCATCCTTTTTAACAGGGGACTTGGTACCCTTAGGTACATCTATAAGCTCCAGCTTATCCAAGTTATGCACCACATCCACCAGCAGGTTTACATTTTCATCCTCTACCTTGGCTTTAGCCTCCAAAAACACCAGGCTGTTATTGTGGATATTCGCCCTGTAATTATCATAAGCGTAAGGGAAAGCCACACAACGGATACTGCCGTACCAATCCTCCAAATTAAAGATGGCCATATTATCGCCTTTTCGTGTGATCTTAATTTGGCACTGATTGATGATACCCGCAATTTTAACGGTTTTCATATTGGCAAGCCCTGCTAAATCACGGGTACGGTGAGTAGCTATTTTATCTAAAAGTTCTTTATAAGCATTAAGAGGGTGCCCGCTTACATAAAAACCTATGGTTTCTTTTTCCATAGCCAGCATTTCCATAAGCGAATATTCTTCAATAAGCGGTAAATCTATTTCCACTTCACGGGATTCCGTCATCCCAAAATCAAATAAGGACATCTGCATGGATTCTTTTTCCAAAGCATATTGCTTGCCCATTTCAATAGCACTTTCATAAACAGCCATTAATTGTGAGCGTTTGGCACCCAGGCAATCCATGGCACCGGCCTTGATGAAATTTTCTATCAGCTTTTTGTTAAGCTTGAGCCTGCGGCAGGTATCACTGATAGATTTATAGGGACCGTTCGTTTCGCGTTCCGCAATTATATCATCTACAGCATCCCTACCTACATTTTTGATGGCAGCCAGGCCAAAGCGTATTTTACCTTCAACTACCGTAAAATCACGGTAACTTTCGTTAAGGTCGGGCGGCAGTATATCTATTTTCATCCTGTTGCATTCGTCTAAATAATCCGTTACTTTATCCGCATTATCAATAAAGCTGGTAAGCATAGCGGCCATATATTCAGCGGGATAATGCGCCCGAAGCCAGGCAGTTTGATAAGATACCACGCCATAAGCCGCAGAGTGGCTCTTATTAAAGCCGTAACCTGCGAATTTTTCCATCAAATCAAAAATATCGCCTGCAGTTTTGGCATCTATATTGTTTTTAGCGCAACCCTCCAAAAACTGGCCGCGTTTTTTGGCAAGCACATCCGCCTTTTTTTTGCCCATGGCTCGGCGCAATTCATCCGCTTGGCCAAGGCTGAAACCGCCCAACTTGCTGGCAGTTTGCATTACCTGCTCCTGATACAGCATTACCCCATAGGTTTCCTGCAAAACGCTTTCCAGCATAGGATGCAGGTATTCCACCTTCTGCCTGCCATGCTTGCGGTCTATGTAATCACCCACCATGCCACTTTCCAAAGGACCGGGGCGGTAAAGCGCAACCATAGCTATAATATCCTCAATGCGCTCGGGCTGCAAACGCCTTAAATAAGAGCGCATGCCTTCACTTTCAAGCTGGAATACCCCACCTGTATCGGCGTTTGAGAGCATATCAAAAGTGGCCTTATCATCCATGGGGATGTTGTCTATATCTATTTCCACGCCGCAGCTTTTTTTGATATTGGCCACAGCATCGCCGATGACCGTCAAAGTGCGCAGGCCCAAAATATCCATTTTTAAAAGGCCTTGTTCCTCCACCTGCTCTTTTTCGAACTGGGTGGTTACAATACCATCGCCAAGTTTTTGCACGGGCATGAAGTTCACTATATCATCCGGCGCTATTACTACACCTGCGGCATGTGTACCCGCATGGCGAGGCATACCTTCCAACGCTTTGGAATAGTCTATCAACTCCTTGATTATATCTTCGCTTAGATAAAGCTCCCTTAATTCAGTTGAGGTATCCAGCGCCTTTTGAATGGTCATTTTTAAATCCGCAGGGATGAGCTTGGCTATTTTATCTGCCTGGGCATAGGGTATATTAAGGGCACGCGCCACATCACGCACCACCATTTTAGCTTTCATTGTACCAAAGGTGATGATTTGCCCTACCCTGCTTTCACCATAATTTCTTACCAAATAATCTATGACTTCACCACGGCGCACATAACAAAAGTCCGTATCTATATCCGGCATGGATACACGTTCCGGGTTCAAAAAACGCTCAAAAATAAGGCCGTAATGAATGGGGTCTATATTGGTTATACCAAGTGTATAGGCAACCAAACTGCCAGCAGCACTGCCACGGCCGGGGCCTACCAAAATACCGTTGGTATGGCAATAATTAACTAAATCCCAAACCACCAAAAAATAGCCGGGGAACTGCATATCACAAATAACGCCCAGCTCATAATCCAGCCTTTGCTGTAACTCAGGCGTTATTTCAGAGTAACGTTCTGCCAAACCCTTTTGACATAATTCTCTTAAGTAACTGGCATCATCATGCCCGGCAGGCACTTTAGTTTTGGGCAGGGATACTTTTTTGCCGTCCAAATTAATATTACAGCGCTCGGCAATTTTTACCGTATTATCCAAGGCTTCTGGGTACTCACCAAACAAAGCCTCCATTTCTTCCCTGCTTTTTAAATAAAATTGATCAGAAGGAAAGGACATCCTTTCTTCATCCTCTTTGGTTTTGCCCATTTGCACGCACAATAAAATATCGTGAAAGCTTGCATCCTCTTTATTAATGTAATGTATATCATTCGTAGCTACAAGCGGTATATCCAAATCCCTTGCCAACTTTACCAACAAAGGGTTTGTCCAAACTTGCTCCTCGATACCATGGTTTTGCAGTTCAATAAAATAATTGCCTTCACCAAAAATTTCTTTGTATTCTTTAGCTACTCTGTAGGCTTCCTCATTATTGTGTTCCAAAAAATTCTGCAAAACTTCACCTGCCAAACAAGCGGAAAGCGCAATTAAACCTTTATGGTATTTTTTCAGCAATTCCAAGTCTACTCTGGGTTTATAATAAAAGCCTTCCAAAAAGGCATAAGAAACCAGCTTGCACAGGTTTTGGTAGCCTTCCTGATTTTCACACAGTAATACCAAGTGATAGGCAGCATTATCCAGCCCCGCCTCTTTGTCAAAACGGCTTCTTGGTGCTACATAAACCTCACAGCCTATAATGGGCTTGATACCCTCTTTGATAGCTGCATTATAAAGGTTCAAAACCCCATACATAACACCGTGATCCGTAATTGCTACGGCGGGCATATCCAGCTCCTTGGCTCTTTTGACCAGTTTTTTTACTCTGGCCGCGCCATCCAAAAGGCTGTACTCCGTGTGATTATGTAAATGTACAAAAGGCGCATGTTTTTTTATTTCCATTTCTGTCATTTGCTTGCCCCTTTCATGCGTTCCAACAAACCCCGTTCCATAAAACTCATATAAACATCACCCGCAACGATGATATGATCCAAAACCGGTATATTTACAGTTTTTAAGGCTGCTATAGAGGCTGCCGTTAATTCCAAGTCTGAAAATGTTGCCTTAAGATTGCCGCCCGGATGATTGTGCGCCAAAATAACTGCTCTGGCTTTATACTTTAAGGCGGCTTCCACAACCTTGGAAGGATACACTATAACCTCTCCCACTGTACCTTCAGATAATAGCTTTGCCATATTCACCTGATTTTTGCTGTTCATGCATATAACAAAAAAGCACTCTTTAGTACGTCCCACAAAAAGGGTCTTAACATAGGGTACCAGTTCCGAAAGATTAGAATAAGACTTTTGTTCACGCCAGCGGTTGGCAAAATAATAGCGTGTGAGCTGAGGTATAAAAGTAAGCAGGCTGGCCGTATTAGCACCTACGCCCGCCTGCTCCTGCAAATCATGATAATCTGCTTCCAAAACCCCCGCCAAAGAACCGTAATGAGAAAGCAAGCGGTGAGCCAAAGCATTGGTATCCTTGTAGGGAATGGCATAATAAAGCAAAAGCTCTAAAACCTCGTGCTCAGCAAAACTGTCAAGCCCTTGTTCCAAAAGCTTTTGTTTTAATCTGCTGCGATGTCCTTCGTGCAAATTAACTTTAGTTATAGCCAATCTCCACCTTTATGTATTGCTTATTGATGTATTGATTATTGATAGCTTCCTTTATATTTGTTTAAATTATTTATATTAATAAAGCCGATACGCTGCTATACATGCACAAGCAAACCTTACACACTTGTTTCTGAACTACTGTCATCCGGTTCGGGGTTTTCTTCAATATCATTAAAAAGCAGTGGTATCAGCTCCGCCATTTTAGCTTCATCTATTTCCCAATAGCTGATGCCGCCGTAATTGGCGAAATCTCCCGGCATCACTTCAGTACGTAAAGCCTCCGCCATATTGATACCGGCAAAGTTTTTGGCAAGCAGCAATAATTTAGCGGTAGTTAAATCAGTTTCCATGGCATTCATTACAGCTGGCAAAAGTGTAGGTAATTTAGCTACATTCTGAGGTTCCAGCATTTTTTCCATTACAGCCTTCATAAAGATTTGCTGCCTGCCCGCGCGAGCTATATCGCCCATGGCATCATGCCGGTAACGTACATAACCTAAAGCATTTTCCCCGTTTAAGGTTTGCAGGCCTTCCTGCAAATCTATAGTACCGTAATCGGTATGATAATACATACGCTTGTCCACATCTATTTCAATACCACCCAAAACATCGATTATTTCTTCAAAACCTTGGAAATCTGTAATTGCATAATAATCGATGGGGACTTTAAGTAAATTTTCCACAGTTTGAATGGTTAAATCCAAACCGCCGCGAGCAAAAGCATGGTTGATTTTATCCTTACCGTCTTTACCGGGTATTTCCACACGGCTGTCCCTGGGAATAGAAAGCACATTAACCTTTTTGTTTTTCAAATCTAGGCTGAATACCATAATACTATCACTGCGGCCGCTGTAATCTTCGGCACGGCTGTCGGTACCCAATACTAAAACATTGATACGGTTTTTGCTTACTAAATAGTCTTCCGCTACCTGACTGCGGTTCGGAACCAAAATCATCCTATCCATACCAGACCATAAAAAAACACCTACTACCGCTGCAATCAAAAGGATAATAACCGCCGATAGGCAACCCTTTTTTTTGCGGGTTTTTGATTTCATTGTAATTTACCACCTTTTTAGTGCTTAATTTAATGCTTTTAACAAGCCAAAATATTATAACACATTTGGTGGCAATTGTATATTATTTTAATATTCTACCCCTTCATCCTGCAAAGCAATAATACGCTTGTTCTTTTCCATAATACTTGCTATATAGCAGGCATTATGGCGTTTTAATTCCTTATTGGAGCGCGTCAGCTCGGCAACCTGGATTTTGCGTTCCAGTTCGGCTTGCTCCAATATGCGCAGCAGCACTCTTCTGCTCAAACGCATTTGCTCCAAACGTTCTTCTAAAGTATTTACTCTTTCACGCCAGAAAATTTCTCTGCCGTTTTCCATTAGTTTTTGTTCCATACAGGGCCTCCTAAAGCTTATTCACCATATAGTATATTCAGTATGACCCTGTTTTCATACGTTTTTATTTTGTAAAATTGCTTTTACTGTTTCAATTGGCGTGGTAATTATGCCCAGCCTATCCCCATGGCAGTCTGAGCCGCCTGTTTTGTAGATACCATACTTATCTGCCAGCTTTTCATAATGCACAATATCCTCCAAGTTATGGTTAGGATGGTTTATTTCCAGCCCGCCCAAACCCATTTCAACCATTTTGGGTATATATCTATCCGCCTTGGCAATACCGGGATGAGCCATTACAGCCACACCGCCTGCCTGCTGTACCACGGCAATAGCTTTTTCAGGGCTTAATTTTGGACGTACCACATAGGCCCTACCTTCCCTGCCCAGCCAATCAGAAAAAACCTCGCTCATGCTTCGGCAATAGCCTTCTTGAACCATTAAACGTGCTATATGGGCTCGCCCGATTACACCTTTGCCCATTGCCTTTAATTTTTTCTCATCCAAAAATACCTTGTATTCTTTTAATTTAGCCAGTATTTTGGCAAGCCTTATTTCCCTTTCCTGCTGCAATTTTTGTAATTGCTCATGTAAATAAGAACTTTGATGATCTATACCATAGCCCAGGATATGTATCTCCCTTTCCTGCCATTCACTGCTTATTTCAATGGCGGGAACCAACAAAAAATTTTTCCCCTTCACATATGCTATAGCAGGTGCCAGTGCCGCTACCGTATCATGGTCGCTGATTGCCATACCTTCAAGACCGCTTTCCATAGCTAAATTTATTAAATAAAACGCATCAAAAATACCGTCCGACGCGGTTGTATGAACATGCATATCTACACCAGCCAAAATATACTCCCCTTTCAAGATTTATATAAACTCAATAGGGTAAATTATCCCGCAAAAAACGGTACCAGTTGCCGCCCATTATTTTAGCAACAGCGGCCTCTGCATAGCCTTTTTGGCTTAATGCCTCCGCTAATTTAGGCAAATCCTGTACTCCATTCATGCCTCCAGGCAATTCATCTATACCGTCAAAATCCGAACCTAAGCCAACCTGTTCCAAACCTGCTATATTAACTGCATGATGAATATGTTCCACTATATCCTCTATGTTAGCTGTACTGCCCTTTAAAAATTCAGGGTAAAAATTGATACCGCAAATACCACCTTTTTCCGCCAAAAGCCTAAGTTGCTCATTTGTTAAATTACGTCTGTGCTCATGTAGGCTAAAACAGCAGCTATGGCTGACCATAACAGGCTTTTTGCTAGTTTTTATCACTTCCCTAAAGGTTTTTGGGGAAGCGTGCGCCAAATCGATAATCATATCCAGTTCATTGAGTTTTTCTATAAGCACGTAGCCTGCTTCCGTCAAACCGCTGTTATTGCCGCCGCAGCCGCCTGCCGCCCAATTATCATTGTTCCAGGTAAGCCCTGCTGCACGAAAACCTATATCAAAAAAAATCTCCGCCAATTCAGGTCTACCCAGAAGCACTTCCACACCCTCAAGGCTCATTAAAGCCAGCACCTTGTTTTTAGCTAAATCGCTCTTTTTTAGAAGCAGGTCGGTAAATTCACAGTTATTAACAATTTGTTTGAAAAGAGCTGCTTTTACCAGCATTTCCTCCAAAAGTTTAGCTTTATATTTTCTTTCATTCAAAAAAAAAGCAAAAATTTGAGCCTTATGGTTTGCCGTTAAACGCAAAAAATCCAATTGCCCTGCGGAACCCGTAATAAGCTTTTGAGGGTTTGGCAATACCGCGCTATCACAATGTCCATCTATAAAAAAAGCCATATAGCACACCTCCTGTGCTATATATATGCGCTTTTTTTAAATTAAAGTATCTTCAATATTCAAGGCATAAATTTCTTTTGCGCTACCACTTTCAGCCAAATCCACAACTACCGCGTTAAAAATTTGCTCCGGCCCTGCAGCCACATGGAAGCGAGTGGGGCGACCGGTTAAAAACCGTTCGATGATAGGCGCGGTATCCACCCCCAAACAGGAATCCCTGGGGCCTGTCATGCCCGTATCTGTTATATAAGCGGTACCCCTTGGCAAAATACGGGCGTCATTGGTTTGCACATGGGTATGAGTACCCAAAACCGCGGAGACTCTGCCATCCAAATAATAGGCCAAAGCAATTTTTTCCGAAGTTGCCTCAGCATGAAAATCCACAATAATATACGGCGTAATCTGCTCTATTTCTTTAATGAGCTTATCCATGGCCCGAAACGGACAATCAGCAGGCGGTATACCAATATATACCCTGCCCAACAAATTGACCACGGCTACTTTTTTATCACCGCAGGGCAAAACAGTATAGCCTCTGCCCGGAGTATTTTCAGGCAAATTATAAGGCCTTATCAAGCGTTCGCTTTTAGCTATTATATTAAAAATATCTTTATTGTCCCAGGTATGGTTGCCCATAGTAATGGCATCTATGCCCAAATCCATAAACAAATTATAGGCTTTGCTGTGTATGCCCGTGCCGCCTGCAGAATTTTCCCCGTTCACTACCGTAAAATCTATATTATGTTCCCACTGTACCTTGGCCAAAACATGTTCCAGCATTTTACGGCCAGGGCTGCCGCTTATATCCCCTACGAATAGTATTTTCATAAAAATCTCCTGTCTCATCACATACAAAATCTGTTAAAATTATAGCACAAAAATAAAAAGGCGGCAAATGCCGCCCCTTTAAGTATTAACATTTAGTATTTAAATTATTAGAACATATAATCACAAAAAACATTTTGGTAATTACTTAGCATAATCCATTACTCTGGTTTCACGGATAAGTACTACTTTGATTTGACCGGGATAATCAAGCTCTGCCTCAATACGTTTAACAATATCCCTGGCCAAGCTTTCGGCAGTAAGGTCTGTAACCTTATCGGGTTTTACCATAATACGAACTTCACGGCCCGCTTGAATAGCATAGGATTTATCCACACCTTCAAAATCATTGGCTATTTTTTCTAATTTTTCCATACGTTTGATATAGGATTCCAAGGTATCCCTACGAGCACCGGGACGAGCCGCAGAAATAGCATCCGCCGCCTGTACCAAAGCAGCCTCAACGGTAACAGCCTCTATATCACCATGGTGAGCCATAATACCGTGAATAACTTCCGCCGATTCATGGTATTTTTTAGCAACGTCCGCACCGATGGTAACGTGTGGGCCTTCAACTTCATGGTCAATGGCCTTGCCTATATCATGCAGCAAACCTGCACGTTTGGCCAAAGACACATCAACACCGAGTTCAGCAGCCATAACACCTGCCAAATGCGAAACTTCTATAGAATGGTTCAAAACATTTTGACCATAGCTGGTACGGAAGTGCAAGCGGCCAAGCATTCTGATAAGTTCGGGGTGCAAACCGTGCACTCCCGTATCGAAGGTTGCTTGTTCACCCTCTTCGCGTATTCTTTGATCTACCTCTTTTTGGGCTTTTTCCACCATTTCCTCAATACGAGCGGGGTGAATACGGCCATCGGCAATAAGCTTGGTAAGGGCAACTCTGGCTATTTCCCTACGAACAGGGTCAAAGCCTGATAAAATAACGGCTTCCGGAGTATCGTCAATGATAAGATCTATACCTGTTAAGGTTTCAAGGGTACGGATATTGCGCCCCTCACGGCCAATGATACGCCCTTTCATTTCCTCGTTCGGCAAAGGTACTACAGACACAGTGGTTTCAGCAACGTGGTCTGCGGCTACTCTTTGAATAGCTAAAGTAATGATCTCCCTGGCTTTCTTTTCACCATCTTCTTTGGCTTTGGCTTGCATTTCCTTAATCAACATGGCAGTTTCGTATTTCATTTCCTCTTCCACGCTTTTCAAGAGCATTTCTTTCGCTTCCATAGAACTTAAACCTGAAACGTGTTCCAGTTCCGCCTTCTTCTTTTCCTGTAATTCCTGGGTAGCTTTGCGAATATCTTCTATTTCGCCTTCACGGCGCAAAATATCCAGTTCTTTCTTTTCAATAGCCTCGATTTTTCTATCCAGGCTTTCTTCTTTTTGCATTATGCGGCGTTCCAAACGCACAACTTCATTGCGGCGTTCCTTGTTTTCCTTGTCTGCTTCACTGCGCATGCGGTGTATTTCTTCTTTTGCCTCAACCAACGCTTCACGTTTTTTGGCTTCGGCATCACGCTTTGCTTCCAGTAGAATACGGTTAGCTGATTCCGTAGCTGAACCAACTTTGGCTTCGGAAATTTTCTTATAGAAAAAATAACCTGCAACATAACCAATTAACATGCCAAGAACAGCAGTTATAATAATGTTTAACCAATCCATAGGCTTACCCCCTTTTTAGATTTTTCGTATAATTTTTAATTGATTAAATTTAAGTGTTATGAAAAAATAAATAGCCGAGCATATGCTCGACTTTTAGAAACCCCCTAAAGGTTATTAATCAGTTATACAGGTATAATAGGGTAATGGAATATTATGCTTAATAAAATCTACAAAAACACATACAACAACCCCTGTTAAAACCCATTTTTTTAATGTATTTCATCATATATTTAATGCTATATATGCAAAATTCATTGAACTGATTATATTCTAAAAGCCATCTATATAAAATTGCTATTATATCAATAACATATTTATTTTATTATTATTGCAAGGGCTTGTCAAGTAAAAGTCTGCTTACAAGTGCAGGCCTTAAGCTATAAAAAAGCTTTAGCAGGCTTTTTATAGCTTAAATTTTCAGAAAAATTTTGGCAAAAATAAATGCCCGAACCATATTCGGGCATAGTTTTTATTACTATTGTTTTTATTTTGCTTATTTTTATTTTATTTGTTTTTATTATTTAACATCACCAACACCAAAAATAATATTATGGCTGGCAAAAGCAGATTGTTTCACTTTTTCTTCCAATTCAGCACGAATCTGCGGGTTAGCTCTAAGATAAGCCTTGGCATTTTCCCTACCCTGACCTATTTTTTCATCATTGTAAGCATACCAGGCACCCGCTTTGTTGACTATTTTCAATTCTGTTGCCATATCTAAAATAGTACCTTCTCTGGAAATACCCTCACCAAAAACAATATCAAATTCCGCCATTTTAAACGGGGGAGCAACTTTGTTTTTAACTATTTTTACTTTGGTACGGTTGCCTACGCTATCACCGCCTTGTTTTAAGGTATCGGAACGGCGTACGTCAATACGAATGGTTGCGTAAAATTTCAAAGCTCTGCCACCGGGAGTAACTTCAGGGTTACCGTATACAATGCCTACTTTTTCACGCAATTGGTTAATAAATACTATAGAAGCCTTAGACTTACTTACCACACCTGTAAGCTTCCTTAAAGCCTGCGACATCAGGCGTGCCTGCAAACCCACATGAGCATCACCCATTTCGCCTTCTATTTCTGCGCGTGGTACCAAAGCGGCTACAGAATCCACAACTACTATATCAACAGCACCGCTGCGCACCAAGGCTTCAGCAATTTCCAAAGCCTGCTCGCCCGTATCGGGCTGGGATACCAAAAGGTCATCCAAATTCACACCTATATTACTGGCATAGGTTGGGTCTAGCGCATGTTCCGCATCAATAAAAGCCGCTATACCACCCGCTTTTTGGGCTTCCGCCGCCATATGTAAAGCAACTGTGGTTTTGCCTGAAGATTCAGGCCCAAACACTTCAATTATCCTGCCGCGGGGAATACCACCCACACCAAGGGCAATATCCAGCGGCAAACAGCCCGTTGATATAACAGCTATACCGTTTCCCGCCGAGGAAGCACCCAAGCGCATAATCGAGCCTTTGCCAAACTGCTTTTCAATTTGCTGCAGCGCAACTTCCAAAGCATCATCTTTTTCCGACATTACCACACCTCCGAACATATGTTTGGTTCCATGCTCTGATTATAATCGAATTTCGTTTAAATTGCAATAGCAAAACAGCTTTTATTTTACTAAATAGTCGCCCGCCAGCTGCCAATAATGCTCTGCATGCCTTATATTGCTGTCGGCCCTTTCCTGTTCTATTTCTTTTACTACCTTAGCAGGCAGGCCCATAACCAGTGAATTAGACGGTATCACCTTGCCGGGCGGCACCAAAGAACCTGCGCCTATAATAGAGCCCTTGCCTATTACAGCGCCATCCAAAATGATTGCTCCCATACCGATAAGGCAGTTATCCTCAATAGTACAGCCATGGATGATAGCACCGTGGCCTATTGTAACATAATTACCTATTACAGTTGGCAAATTGTTATCTACATGAACCGCCGAGCAATCCTGCACATTGCTGTAATCTCCCATAGTTATGTTATTCACATCACCACGTAAAACCGCATTATGCCAAATACTGGTATTTTTTCCTAATTTTACCTTACCAACTACGGAAGCTGTGCTTGCTATAAAACACTCCCCCATAAATTGGGGCTCATTATTCAAATATTTTTCAACAGGCATTTTATTTCCCCCTTGAGTATCTTAATATTTCCGTTTGGCTAAATGAGATGCTACACCTTTGAGCACATTCACCGCATCACTTTCAGGCAGTTTGTCTATTTCCAACATGGCCTTTTTGATAAAGCGTTCAGCTATTTCTTCCGCATAATCCAAACCGCCTGCCTGATTCACCATGGCAATGATTTTTTCAATTTCCGCAGGATCTTCTTTACTATTTAAAATGAACTGTCCCAGCTTTTCCTTCCAATAGGAATTCTGTAAGCTGTATATAACAGGCAAGGACAGGTTGCCTTGACGCAAGTCGCTGCCTACCGGTTTGCCTAAAACGCTTTCCTCCGAAACCATATCCAAAATATCATCGGTTATTTGGAAGGCCATGCCCAAATAATAGCCATAACGCCTTAATATACCTATTTGCTCATCGGAAGCGCCGCTCACACAGGCGCCGCATTCACAGCTTGTAGCAAAAAGCAGAGCTGTTTTGCGCTGGATCCTGTAAAAATAGTCCCTGATATTCTGACCTATACGGTAAGCATCCGCCAACTGCCTAAGCTCACCGCGGCACATTTCCAAAACAGTTTTATTAAAGGAATCTAAAATACGCAGGTCTTTATAATAAGATATTACCTGAAAAGAACGCCCAACTATAAAATCTCCTATATAAACGGCGGTTTTATTGCCGTACAAAGCATTTATGGTAGGCATTTTCCGCCTGGTATCCGATCCGTCTATAACATCATCGTGGATAAGGCTGCTGGTATGAATGAGTTCCAAAGCCGCCATCAAGGGCAAAAGCTTTTCGATTTCACAGCCGTTCACCCTGGCAGCAGCAATAGCAAAAGAAGGGCGCACCCTTTTGCCGCCCGCCTTTAAAATATGCAAAGCTGTGGAAGATATTAAAGGATCCTCCGATACTACGGATTTCTCTAAGTATTGTTCAAATATTTTCAGCTGTTCCTGTATAATAAGGGTTTGTTGCATGTTTTTAAGAGCTTTGATATTACCTGCCCCTTTCCCAGAAAACTTGATTTATAAGGATTTGCTTACAGTATTGGATTTAGGCATACCGAAGCAATTCAATAAAGGTTCCAAAACCAAAAGCCTTAAATCAGCGGCTAATTTAGCGGGAAGCATTGCCAAATAGCTTTCACAGTTTTCCAAATAATTCGGTTTGAGATTCAGCTTTTCCTTGATCAAACCCTGCATTATTCCACTGTAATAACCAAAACCGGCCATGGCCTCTTTAGCTTCACCCTCCAAGCCTGCCAGAGTAGCACCGATCAAGCCTGCCAAAGCAGGTAAATGCGCATATTCACCGTTTATTTCCTCTAAGCGCTCCTCAAGCGGGACAAAACCTCTTTCCGACCATTTAAGTTTTCCGTTTCTGGCTTCGTTCATTCTGCAAATCACATCACCCAAAGCATCCAGCCAAGTACTTAAATCATTTTTTATCATGGCTTCATAAGCTTTGGCAAAAAGATAATCACCTATCAAAATCGGGTATTGATAATCCTCTTTTTCACCAACAGGTGGAACCTGATTATGTACCTGCTGCGCCAAATAGGTAAACTGCACCACCTGAGAGGCGCCATAAATACGCTTAAGTGCATTATCTGTACAACTATCCATAGGTAGGTTAGGTATCAGCACCAGGGAAATCAAATAATCCTTGTCCAACCAGCTCAAATACAGCTGCTGCTTAAGCGGTATATTCCGCACATAACGTTCATAATCCTCAGCAATAAAACTTTTTGCTATCATCAGTTGCTGCAATGCTTTAGCTTTCATCACACATTCCCTTCACACACTAAAATTTTACTTTACTTTGTAAGTTCTTCCCCAATCCGCTTTTTCGTCCATTCAGTTATTTCCTCTACAGGTATTTCCATAGTTTCACCTGTAGCGCGTATTTTAACTTCTACCACACCCTTAGCCAAGGATTTGGAGCCAACCACTATCCTTAAAGGATAGCCTATTAAATCCGCATCGTTGAATTTAACACCCGGACGTTCTTTGCGGTCATCTATCACTACTTCCACTTTGGCACGCAGAAGCTCATCATAAATTTTTTTGGCAGCTGCGGTAAGTGCTTCATCCTTATCGTTAACAGGTATAACTACTACCTGGTAGGGAGCCACCGCCATAGGCCAAATGATACCGTATTCATCATTGGATTGCTCTATAACAGCCGCCATAGTACGCCCTACACCAATACCGTAACAGCCCATTACTGCGGGACGTTCCACGCCTTCCTCATCCGTATAATTGGCCTCCAGAAGGCGGCTGTATTTATCATGCAATTTAAATATCTGGCCAATCTCAATACCGCGGGCACCCTGCAAAACCCCACCGCAATGAGGACATTTTTCGCCCGCCGTTACCTCACGGATATCCGCAACTTTATCTATTACAAAGTCGCCTCTTTGATAATTGACATTGAGTAGGTGATAGCCTTCCTCATTGGCGCCCGTAACATAGTTATACATCAATGGCACTTCGCAATCCGCTATTATTTCTATACCTTTAATGCCAACAGGGCCAAGGTAACCTGCTTTGCCGCCGAATTTTTCCACAGTTTCATCGCTTGCCATACTTAATTCCAAACAACCTAAAAGGTTTTGCAGTTTGACTTCGCTAACGTGGCGGTCGCCCCGTAAAAGCACCAGTACAGTTTTATCGTCTGCCTGATAATACATGGTTTTTACCACTGTGCTTGTGGGCAAGCCCAAAAAATTGGCTACATCCTCCACGGAAGCGCAGTTGGGCGTGGCAACTTTTTGGGTTTCGCCAAAAGCCTCTTTCTCACAAGCACCGGCAGGTACGGAAGCAATTTCCACACTGGCGGCGTAATCACAGGTATCACAATAAACTATAGCACTTTCGCCCGTATCCGCTATAGCCATGAATTCGTGGCTGCCGCTGCCGCCAATGGCACCGCTATCCGCTTCTACAGGACGGAATTTTAAACCACAACGTTTGAAAACATTAGTATAGGCCTCATGCATCCTTTGGTAGGTTTTATCCAGCCCCGCCTCATCACGGTCAAAAGAATACATATCCTTCATCATAAATTCCCTGCCCCGCATCAAGCCAAAACGAGGGCGGCGTTCATCACGGAACTTAGTTTGGATCTGGTATAAGCTTAAAGGCAGTTGTTTATAGGAACGCACATCTTGCTTGAAGGTCATGGTAATGGCTTCCTCATGGGTGGGGCCAAGGCAGAAATCACGGTCATGCCTATCCTTCACCCGCCATAATTCGGCACCATAAACATCCCAGCGTCCTGAAGCTTGCCACCATTCGGCAGGCTGTACTATAGGCATAAGCAATTCCTGGCCGCCTGCCGCATCCATTTCCTCCCTGATTATATTCATGATTTTGCGCATAGTCCGCCATGACATCGGTAAATAGGTATACATACCCGAAGCGACCTTTCTGATCATACCCGCACGCAGCATCAATTTGTGGCTTTCAATTTCCGCCTCCGCAGGTACTTCACGCAAAGTAGGCGCGTATAAATTTGTAGCTCTCATTTTCTTTCCTCCATTGTTCTTGGTTTATAATAATTTTTGAATTTCCTCCAAAAGCCTGTCCACCAGTTCTTCAGCCTTATATTTACCAACAGGCTTGCCTTTGGCAAAAATCAATCCTTCGCCTATACCGCCTGCAATACCTATATCCGCCTCCCTGGCTTCACCCGGTCCATTTACCACACAACCCATTATCGCAACTTTTAAGGGCTTTTCAATATTCAAGGCATCTACCTTTTCTTCTATTTCCGTTGCCAAGCTTATCATATCTATTTTGGTTCTGCCGCAAGTAGGACACACTATATACTCCAAACCCTGTTTATACAAGCCAAATGCACGCAAAATCTCTTTAGCTACAAATATTTCCTCCACGGGGCTTGCCGCCAGCGAAACACGCATAGTATCGCCCAGGCCTTCACCTAATAAAGCGCCTATGCCTACAGCGGATTTGATACTGCCCCGTCTTGCCGTACCTGCTTCGGTAACGCCTATATGAAAAGGATATTCCGTATATTCGGCAAGCTTGCGGTAAGATTCCAGCATCAGCGGTACATTAGAGGCTTTCAGTGATACTTTTATTAAATCGAAACCCGTTTTTTCCAAAATATCTATTTGCTTTTTGGCGCTTTCCACAATGGCCTCGGTAGTAACGCCACCGTATTTTTCTAATAAAGCCGCTTCCAAAGAACCGCTGTTCACGCCTACCCGTATGGGAATATTTTTGGCCTTGGCGGCAAGTGCCACTTTGTGCACCCTAGCTTCCGAGCCTATATTACCCGGGTTCAGCCTTAAACCGGCTACGCCGGCTTCAATTGCTCCCAAAGCCAAGTGATAATCGAAATGGATATCGGCTATAACGGGCAGGGGGCTTTTTCTTAAAATCAGGGGCAGTGCCGAAAGGGCTTCGACATCGGGAACCGTTACCCGCACTATTTGACAGCCCACCATATTAAGTGCTTGAATTTGCGCAAGCGTAGCCTTAACATCCGCTGTTGGCGTATTTGTCATAGACTGTATGCTTACAGGTGCATCACCGCCCACCGCCACATTATCTATATAAATTTTTTTGGTTTTACGCCTTTTTGTATTTACCACTTGCTTAACCGCCTATCAATTTTATTATATCGTTATAGGTAATAAGCACCATTAAGCCCAATAATACCATCAAACCCACAAAATTCATAAAGCCTTCTTTATTAGGATCAATCGGCTTGCCGCGTATGCCCTCGATAGCCAGGAAAAGCAAACGGCTGCCATCCAAAGCAGGAAAAGGCAAAAGGTTGATAATACCCAAGTTTATGCTTAAAATGCCCGCAAATAAGAACAGGTACATAAAGCCTACTTCAGCATAATCACCAACCATACCAACCATGCCCACAGGCCCTGCAACTTCCACTTTCATTTGGCCTGTAGCCATTTGATAAAGTGATACCAATAAAAGCTTGCTGAAATTATAAGTTTGCACACAACCAAGCTTAACGGATTCTATAATATTTACTTTATCCACACTTTGGGTAATGCCCAAAATGCCATAACCCACCTGTTCATCCAAAACAGGGGTAACTTCCGTATTATAAGTGCTGCCGTCTCTTTCCATAACCAGGTTCAATTCCTTGCCCGCATTTTGCCTAATCATCTCTACCGCTTCCAGCCATTCGGAAACCACTACACCATCAATTTGAGAAATTCTATCACCCGTTTCGATACCTGCGGCTGCAGCAGGCTTGTCTGCCATTACCTCACCTATAACAGTGCTTTGGCTAGGCACACCAAAATACATATAAGCCACCATAAAAAAAATGATCGCAAAAATAAAATTCATGGCAGGGCCTGAAAAAACCACAGCCATCCTTGCCAAAACCGATTTTTGGCAAAAAGCATTGGGTTCTTCCGAGGCTTCATCTTCACCGTTCATTTTAACATAGCCGCCTATAGGAAAAATACGCAAAGAATATTTGGTTTCCTTGCCCTTCCATTGAACTATTTTAGGGCCCATGCCCAAGGAAAATTCCTCCACAAAAATACCGTTCAGCTTTGCTACCGCAAAATGACCGAATTCATGAGTTAAAATCAAAACACATAAAATGATTATGGTATAAACTATACTCATCTATACACTCCTTTATATGCTTTTGCCTGCGCCCTGGCAGCTTCATCAACCGCCAAAACAGTATCCAAGTTCTTTATATAAATTGTCCAGTGTTTAGACATCAATTCTTCAACGCCTCTGGGTATATCCCAAAAACCTATTTCACCCTTCAAAAACCGCCACACCAAAACTTCATTTACTGCATTCAGCACTATGGGGTTGCTTTCGCCTATCATGCCGGCTTGCTTAGCCAGCTTAAGACAGGGAAAACGGTTTTCATCAGGCTCGCTGAAAGTAAGCTGACCTATTTTTGCAAAATCAACTTCAGGCAGTTCGTTTGCCCACCTTTCCGGGTAAGTGAGCGCATATTGAATAGGTACCCGCATATCGGGCAAGCCCATATGGGCAAGCACCGCACTGTCATTATAACGTACCATGGAATGAATGATGCTTTGTGGGTGGATGACTACATCTATATTTTCATATGGCACATCAAAAAGCCAGCGTGCCTCAATTATTTCCAAACCTTTGTTCATAAGGGTTGCACTATCTATAGAAATTTTAGGCCCCATATTCCAGGTTGGGTGTTTAAGAGCTATTTCAGGTGTTACCGCCTTAAGGGTAAACATATCAGCATCCCTAAAAGGGCCGCCCGAAGCCGTTAAAACCAAGCTTTTAATACCATTATGCCCCTGCATACATTGCCAGATCGCCGAATGCTCACTATCCACAGGCAATATGCGCACACCTTTTTCTTTAGCCAACTGGGTAACTATAGCACCTGCTGCTACCAATACCTCTTTATTGGCTAAAGCTATATCCTTGCCTGCCTCGATAGCTCGAAAAACGGGCACAAGGCCTGCCAGCCCTGAAATGGCGGCAACCACTATATCCGCCTCGGCCATGGTTGCGGCGGCTAATACGCCTTCCTCACCACACATTAGTTCACCCTTGTAATTCGGTAGGGCATCTTTTAATTCTTTATAAAAACATTCCTCACGAATGACCGCAAGCTTAGGCCCATATTTGATTATCTGCTGTGCTAAAAGCTCCCAGTTGGAACCGCCAACCAAAGCGTCCACCGCAAATTCTTCACTGAACCAATCACACACTTCCAGGGTTTGACGCCCAATAGAACCCGTACTGCCCAAAACCGCCAAATGCTTCATTAATTAGAACTCCTTACCCATGCCCTTATTTTACGGGCTTTATTATATCTTTATTATCTTTGGATGCTCTGAATATACCAAGTATTAGCACCAATAAAATAGGCCCCGCAATCAAACCTATAACACCGAACATTTGCAAACCTATAAAAATTGCCGCCAAACCCGCAAGCGGATGCAAGCCTATATTTTGCGAAACTATTTTAGGTTCCAACACCTGCCTGCTTACGGTAATAACAGCATAAATAATAATAAGGCCTATGCCAAGCTTCATATTACCCGAAATCAATGATAAAACTGCCCAGGGGATAATTAAAGTACCTGGACCAAGTACAGGGATTATATCAAAAAGACCTGTTAACAAGCCCATAGTAAAAGCATATGGTGTACCTAAAATCAAAAAGCCAATCGTGCATAGCACCATGGTAATGCTCATAACAGTTATTTGTGCCCTAAAATAACCGGAAAAAGCCTTCGTAGCATTACTGTAGGTATCCACCACTTGATTACGTTTTGAGGCAGGGAAAAGGCCGGCAAAACGCCGAAGCAGTTTATCCTTATCCTTAATAAAGAAATAAGTGCCCAAAATAGTAACTATAACAATAAGCACCAAGGAGGGCGTGAACATTAAAAAGTTTAACAGGCTGTTCAAAAATTGGTTGGTCCATTCCGAAAAAGCATCAATGAGCTTTTGCAGCGATTCCTTAATGGTATTTATATCCGCAACATTAAGCAGTATGAAATTATAAATATTGTTCATAAAATGAGTAACGGCATCCACATATTGCTGCAGATCAGGTATCCTATCGATCATTTTGGCTATTTCATTGATAAGCCTTGAAATCAATGCACCTATAATTACAATAATAGCTATTAAAGTAAGCAAAACTACATTTAAAGCAGCCCAAGTACGCGACATTTTAAGCTTTCTTTCCAATAAGCCCACCAAAGGCTCCAAAAGAGCTGAAAGCACAAATGCTAAAATAAAAGGCAAAAGAATAGGCCCGATAAAGGCGGCAAACCTGCCCAAAACGGGAAGCACATAATCACCCAAAATGTAAACAGCCAAAAGAGCGGCCAAAACTGTAATAGAAAACTTTAGCCAATAATTTAGTTTATCCCGTTCAATATATTTCACTTATATTCCCCCTCTGCCAATACACAAAATAATTTCATAGGCATAATAAATAAAAGGAGCTATTAAAATTATACTGTCAAAGCGGTCTAAAATACCACCGTGTCCCGGCAAAAATTTGCCCGCGTCCTTAACACCTGCCCAGCGTTTAAGCCAGGATTCCAAAAAGTC
>DGYV01000003.1:36044-37383 GCA_002398485.1 Peptococcaceae bacterium UBA4997
TTAAGCCAGGATTCCAAAAAGTCGCCTATTTGCCCTAAAACAGAGCATAAAAAAGCTATAACTAAAATAGCAGCCATGGGATAATCTAAAATAAAATAATTATATAAAGCAATTACGGCAACACAAGTAACCAAACCACCTATAGCACCCTCCCAGGATTTTTTAGGGCTTATGGCAGGCATGATCTTATGCTTGCCAAAGAGCATACCAAAAGCATAGGCACCTGTATCCGTAGCCCAAGCTATTAAAAAAGTTAACAAAATAAGCCAAAAACCATCCGGCAATTGCCTTATAGCTATAAGATGGCTAAAGCTCCAGGAAACATAAAGCATACCGCACACAGCCATAGTGAAACTGGGAAAAGGGGCTTTATTAAAAAGCACCCAGCAGGTAGCCGAACCCAAGGCAAGTGCTATGGCAACACCAAGCATATTGGCATCGTAATAGGCTATTGCCACAAAAATAAAAGTGATGATTATCATCAGCCAAAAAGGCTGGTAAATATCCTTTCCCTGTACCATTGCCGTATATTCCTTAATAGCTACTATAATAACCCCCGCTACCACGGCAGGCCAAACCAAACCGCCCAAATACATGGTAATGAGCAGAAATGGTACAAACAGCATAGCACTAAGAAATCTTTGCTTAAGCATATAAACCTCCCAAATAGGAACAGCTAAACCTTACCGAAACGACGCTGCCGTTTTTGATAATGCGAAATTGCGGCAATAAGCTCATTTTTATCAAAATCCGGCCAATAAATATCTGTATAATAAAATTCACTGTAAGCCAACTGCCATAACAAAAAATTAGAAAGCCTTTGTTCGCCTGAGGTACGAATAAGCAAATCAGGATCAGGCAAGCTGCTGGTACTGAGCCTTTTAGCAAAGCATTCCTCATTGATATTGCAAGCTTTAAGCTTACCCTGCTCAACCTCTTCGGCAATTTTTTTTGCGGCCTCCACTATATCCCAGCGGCCGCCGTAATTCAAGGCTATATTAAAAATAAGGCCTGTGTTTTCTTTAGTATCTTTAACTGCTTTTTCCACTGCCATACGAGCTTCTTTCGGCAGCAAATTAAGATCACCCAGGATTTTCACTTGTACATTTTTATTTTTAAGCTTAGTTAGCTTTTGTGCAGCAAAATCCTTAAGCAGCTTCATTAAAAGACTTACCTCAGCTTGGGGACGCTGCCAGTTTTCCGTGGAAAAAGCAAAAACCGTAAGTATTTTCACACCCAAATCATCGCAGGCTTCCACAATATTCTCAACCGCCGTCATGCCCTGATAATGGCCCGCGGTACGCGGCAAATTACGTTTTTTGGCCCAACGCCCGTTGCC
>DGYV01000003.1:37562-37937 GCA_002398485.1 Peptococcaceae bacterium UBA4997
CAACGCCCGTTGCCATCCATGATAACGGCAATATGGGTGGGGATATTTGATTTATCAAAAGCCAAAGCTTCCTCAACTTTATGGTTAGGGGATTTGGCTTTCTGCCATAGCTTTTTCACAGTAAGCCTCCTTAAGTAAGCGTATCAAACCATAAAAAACCACACACTCTATATCATACACTATTTTTAATGATTTAGCTATTTTTTTATAAAAATATCTTAAAATAACAGCTTCACACTAGCATATTTTAAAAAATATTCTAAAATAATAAAAAACACATGAAAACGAAACTGTTTTATTAGCGTCAAATCACCTAATGATATACTGCTTGAAAAGTTTTATTTTGAAATAAAAAACCCCCTCGTACGAGGGGGT
>DGYV01000003.1:38097-39294 GCA_002398485.1 Peptococcaceae bacterium UBA4997
ACCCCCTCGTACGAGGGGGTTTTATGTAGTAATCCACTGCTTATTTTTCAATAATAGCACCCACAGGGCAAGTTTCTACACAAGCACCGCATTCTACACATGCATCGGTGATTACGTAGATATCACCTTCGTTGATGGCTTCACTGGGGCATTCTGCCTTGCAAGCACCACAAGCCAAGCATTCATCAGTAATTTTATACATTAAGAGCACCTCCTTTCGGTTCATCTAAATATCGCAATTTTATTTAAGAAAAGAAAAACTAAACTTCCATGATTTCTTTTTCTTTTTTGGCAAGCACTTCATCCACTTTATTAATGGATTTATCGGTAAGCTTTTGAGCATTATCTAAAGCTTCTTTAAGCTCATCTTCATTAACTTCCTTTTTCTTTTCGGCAGCCTTGATTTTATCATTTAAGTCCCTGCGAATATTACGTATAGACACACGAGCATCTTCTGTCTTTTTCTTCACCTGTTTTACCAGTTCCTTACGGCGTTCTTCAGTAAGCTGAGGAATAGTAATGCGTAAAACCGTACCGTCATTATTGGGATTTAACCCCAAATCAGATTTCAAAATAGCCTTTTCGATCAAACCAATGGTATTTTTATCCCAAGGCTGAATCATAAGCGTACGGGCATCCTGCACGGAAATACTTGCGGTTTGATTGATCGGCGTTGCTACTCCGTAATAATCCACTGTAACTTTGTCTAAAATTGAGGGATTAGCACGGCCTACACGCAAGGTCGCAAAATCCTGACACAAAATGGATAAAACCTTTTCCATCCTATCCTCGCCATCCAGCATAATATCTTCTATTACTGTCATTATTCGCACCCCCCTATAGTTGTTCCGATTTCTTCACCTAATACTGCACGAGCAATATTACCTTCAACATTGATATTGAATACTACCAAAGGAATAGCATTATCCTTACAAAGTGATGCGGCTGTGGAATCCATTACCTGCAACCCCTTGTTCAGAACATCCATATAGCTCAAATGCGCAAACTTTTTGGCATCCGGGCACTTAACGGGATCGGCATCGTATACGCCGTCCACTTTTTTAGCCATTAATATAACTTCCGCTTCCATTTCGGCGGCGCGCAGCGCAGCCGCTGTATCCGTGGAAAAATAGGGATTACCGGTACCTGCGGCAAAAATAACTACCCTGCCTTTTTCAAGGTGGCGGATAGCACGGC
>DGYV01000014.1:0-4898 GCA_002398485.1 Peptococcaceae bacterium UBA4997
GCCGCTTAGCCCTATAAGTTTCAAGGCTACGAGATGGTCGGGCATTCTTATCGCCACCGTATCCAGCCCTGCTGTAACACAAGCGGGCACTGCCGCCTGCTTGGGCAACACAAAAGTTAAAGGACCCGGCCAAAAGGCCTGCATAAGCTTGATTGCCAATGGGTTCAGCTTAGCCGTTTGTTCAGCCAAAGCTTTGTTATGCACATGTACTATCAAGGGGTTATCATTGGGGCGTCCTTTGGCAGCAAAAATTTTGGCTACTGCCGAGGCATCCAGAGCATTGGCACCCAAGCCATAAACGGTTTCCGTAGGAAAAGCCACTACCTCCCCTTGCTTTAGCAAAGCCGCCGCTTGCTCTATTATTCTTTCATCGATATTTTCAAGCTCCAGCTTGAATATTTTGGTTTCCATATTTTAAGAACCTTTCTTATTTTAACAACCTTTTTTTGTTTAAAAGGATTTTTTTGATAATACATAACGGTATTTACCGTCATAATTTTTACCCTGGTATATTTCCCTTAACCCCGCCGCCTCAAAAATACTGGCAACCGCTCCTGTTTGGGTATCACCCGTTTCCACTATGATAAAGCCGCCACATTTCAACTTAGGTAAGGCTTCTTCAGCCAGCCTGCGGTAAAAAATCAGCCCATCCTTACCGCCATAAAGCGCCAAATGCGGCTCTTGCAAAACATCATTGGGCAGGTTAAGCATTTCCGCTTCCGTAATATAGGGCGGGTTGGAAATTATTAAATCATATTCTCCTGTTAAGGGTGCGGCTAAATCACCCAAATAAAAAGCTACCCTTTCACTAACACCTAAACTAAAAGCATTTTCCATAGCTACCGCCAAAGCGGACTCGCTGATATCGCAAGCATCCACCATAGCATGTGGGGCATAATGAGCAATACTTACAGCCAAAGCGCCGCTGCCTGTAGCTATATCTGCCACCCTACAAGGGGTTTTGGGCAAAAGGTTCAAAGCTTTTTCCACCACGACTTCGCTATCCCAACGGGGTATCAAAACCTGTGGTGTTACCTTAAAATCAAGCGACATGAATTCCTGCCTGCCCAGTATATACTGCAAAGGCTCTCCCGCAGCACGGCGGTAGAGAGCCTCTTTATAAGCCATTACAGTTGCTTTTGCTACGTTTTCGCCGCTTTTTCGCGCAACTTGATTAAGGCCGCAACCCAAAAAATGAGCCGCCAACCAGTTTACTTCATGCTCTGCCTTAGGCAAAACAGCCTTCCCCTGCTGTATAAGTTCGCTTACTTTCATAACAGCCCCCAAAACAACAGCTTTTCAGCCGCTTTTAACTATAGCACAAAGCTGATTCATAAAATCAACTTCAGCAAATAAACCAAATTCAAACAAACCGCTTTTTCTCTATAGATGAAATGCAAGTTTTTTAAGCTTTCAAGCGTTCCGCCTGATCAGTAGTGATCAGGGCATCGATTATTTCATCCAAATCCCCCTGTAATATCCATTCCAGCTTGTGCAGTGTAAGGCCGATACGATGATCGGTAACCCTGCCCTGCGGGAAATTATAGGTGCGGATACGCTCCGAACGGTCGCCGCTGCCCACCAAGCTTTTTCTGGCACTGGCTTCCTCACCTTGCTGTTCACTTTTGATTTTTTCCATCACTCTGGCGCGCAATACCCGCATGCCCTTATCCTTGTTTTTGTGCTGGCTCTTTTCATCCTGGCAAGAAACTACTATACCCGTAGGTATGTGGGTGAGCCTTACAGCGGATTGTGTAGTGTTAACGCATTGGCCGCCAGGGCCTGAAGCACAAAAAACATCTATTTTAACATCATTGGGGTCTATTTCTATATCCACTTCTTCAGCTTCGGGCAATACCGCAACGGTTGCGGCACTGGTATGAATACGCCCGCCCGATTCGGTTTCGGGTACCCTTTGCACCCTGTGTACACCGCTTTCGAATTTGAGCCTGCTGTAGGCACCCTTGCCTTCAACCATCATAATTACTTCCTTAACACCACCCAAATCGGTATAGTTACCTGAAAGCTCTTCCATTTTCCAACCCATTTTATCAGCATAACGGCTGTACATTTTCAAAAGATCGCTGCCGAACAGGCCGGCCTCATCACCACCTGTGCCTGCGCGTATTTCCAAAATAGCACTTTTATTATCGTTGGGGTCTTTAGGTAGCAGAGCAATTTTCAAATCCTGCTCAAGTTTTTCCAGCTTTTCCTTCATTTCAGCCGCTTCTATTTCAGCCATTTCCAGAAGTTCAGGATCGCTTTCCTCCGCCATCATGGCTTGGGCGGCTTCTAAACCCTCAGCAGCTTTTTCATATTCACGGAACACCAAAACCACAGGCTCCAGCTCAGCGTGCGCTTTCATATATTTCTGCCAATTGGCTTGATCCGCAATCACCTCGGGGTCTGAAGTTTTGGCAGTTAAATCATCATATCTTGCCGCTAGGGTTTTTAACTTTTCGATCATCGATATTCCTCCTGAAATGCTTATATGCTAAATGGTTTCACAAAACTATTTTATTATGATAATCAAGGCATTTCTGCCGTAACCGCGGAAACAGCGGTTTTAGGCGTTTCCTTATCAGAAACTTCTGGCTTTATGCTACCTTCCTCATACATACGGGGTGGCAATTCGTTTTGCGCCCTGCCCGGAAAGCCCGGAACTAAAAGCAGGGAACCTATGGCAACTTCCACCTGGGCATCGGTAGGCTCGTTAGTAGTAAGCTTTTGCAGCCACAAGCCGGGCGCCGTAAGCACGCGCACGATTATATTATTGGGAAAACGCAAGGGCAGGCGGTAAACCTCGTAAGATATACCAACTACCAGCGGCATACACAACACCTTAATGCCAATACGCCCCAAAACCGTAGTATTACCTATAAAAGTAAACACTATTATCATCATTATCATAGCCATGAACACAAAGCTGGTACCGCAGCGGGGGTTTATGGTAGTGTATTTCTGTACATTTTTTACCGTAAGCTTTTCGCCCGCTTCCCAAGCATTGATGGTTTTATGCTCGGCACCATGACATTGAAAAACCCGCTTTATATCCTCCATTTTGCGTATCAATACTATATAGGCTATAAAAAGCCCTATTCTTAAAAGGCCTTCAATCAAACTTCTGCCAAAATAGCCCACATAGTCCAAAGCAAAGGAGGCCAAAAAAACCGGCACAGCCACAAAAACCACTACCGAAAGCGCCACCGCTATAACAATAGCCAGCGCTATTTCCTTCCAAGTAAGTTTTTCCTCTTCGCTTTCCCCCGCCTGAACTGCCGACCAAGATAAAGCGCCAAAGCCCACACCCATGCTTTCGGCAAAGGAAATTATGCCCCTTAGAAAAGGAAGCCCCAGTATTTTATGCTTTTGCTTCAGCATTTTACGTTGGCCCGTTTTATAAACTATATCACCATTAGGATCACGCGCGGCCATGGCATAGCCGCCGGGGCCCTGCATCATTACGCCATCTATCAAAGCCTGGCCGCCGTAATAAACAGGTTTAGCCATAGTACACCTACTTTCAAACCACATTAAACAACACACTTATATCTTTGCAATATAATATTATACACCATAAAGGCACTTTATAGCAAATATTTGTTGTGCTTAACAAGGCCGCTGTGCCTATATAAAAAGTTTTTTAAACCATATTACAGCCCAAAATTTTTATATAGACAAGCTTACTTATTTTAGGGTAACACAAAAAGGAACGGCAAAAACCGTTCCTTGCTAAACAACGTTTTGAAGCTACTGTATTTTGTATTTCTTTTTAAATTTGTCTATCTGGCCGCCTTCTTCAACCAACAAGCGTTTGGAGCCTGTGTAGAAAGGATGGCATTTGGAGCAAACCTCCACTTTGATGTCGCCTTTTGTAGAACCGGTGGTAAAAGTATTACCGCAGGAACAGGTTACGGTTACCTCATTGTATTTGGGATGGATATTTTGTTTCATTCCTGTTCACCTCTTTCTGTAACTCGAATTATATCAGCAGTTTTACCTGCTTTGCTACTAATTTAGCTGACCTGCAATATTATATCACAAGAAGTTTGTATTGTAAATACCCGCATTTTATTTAACTGTTTTGGAATAGCTGCCTATTTCCGTATTGGGCAAGTTTGCTTTAAGGGTTTGCAGGAAAGCTATTACACCCAGGCTTTCACCGCTGCCATAAAGCTGTGTCATAAGTGTGGGATCTATGTTTAGGTTGCGTATCTGTATTTGCTTTACCCCATATTTTTTAACCAATTCAACCAAGGCTTCTGTTTCCGTTACCCTATCATTGAAGCCGGGGTAAAAAAGCAGGTTCAAGGCTACCTTTATACCAAGCTTTTGCGCCAATTCCAGTGATTTTTCAACATCTGCAAAACTATAATTGCACGGCCTATGGTATTTGGCATAATTTTCGGGCACCGCGCTAATCATGCTGACCCGCAGGCTGTCTATACCTGCCGCCATTATTTTGGCCATGCCTATATAATAGCCTGCATTCGTGTTTATATTGATAGTGCCCCTAGCGGTTTTTGCTCTTATCTCCCGAATAACGCGGGCAATCAAATCTGCCTGTAGGCTGGGTTCACCTTCACAACCCTGGCCAAAACTCACTATGGCATCCTCTGCCTGCTGAAGATGTGCTATGGCAATTTCCGCCACCTCTTCCACTTTAGGCGCTGAAGTTATCCTACGCTGAGGTGAAGGGCAGCACTCTGCCTCCTGCAAGGAAATACAGCCTACACAAGCGGCATTACACTGCGGTGAAACAGGCAGCCCTGCTTCCCAGCGGCGGTAAAACATATTTTGTGCCGTAAAACAGCCATATTCCAAAGAGCATAAAGCAAGCTGCTTGATTATGGAATTATTGGGAAACTCCTCCTGTACTTTGGCTATATGCTCATTCA
>DGYV01000014.1:5055-5274 GCA_002398485.1 Peptococcaceae bacterium UBA4997
TTTGGCTATATGCTCATTCAAATCAGCCGTATTATAATATTTAGGGTGCCAGTGCTTATGTTCATCGGTTTGCACAGCGGCTGCAACCAGTTGCCCATCCTCCATTATACCTACAGCCGTATAGCCCAAAAGCGGCAAAGGCTCGCCCATATCCGTAATGGCCGGCAAAAGGGTTCGAGTATAACCCTGCGGTAAAAGCGCCGCCACCGCCCAAACTTT
>DGYV01000014.1:5502-5914 GCA_002398485.1 Peptococcaceae bacterium UBA4997
ATAAGTTAAAGAACAAATGCGCCCTTTTTCATTAAGCATATCCACACCTATGGGAACTCTGCCCGGAACCATGGTAAGTGTTGCCCCTTCGGGTAGGGGTATCAGTTCATTATCTTCGGGGATGACCAGCTCATCGCCCAAACGCCCCAACATATCCAGGCCAAAAAAATCTAACCATTCCCCTTTTTCCTTCGCAAAAAGCAATTTGGGCATTAAATAAAGCCTCCTCAAAGTTTCTTCTTCGATTATAGACGCATTTGCCCGCCTTGGCAAGATTGAGCAACATAAAAAAACCTGCCTGAAAACAAAACTTCAAAAAGCCCTGCGGTTAGGCAAGGCTTTTTGATGATTTTACAGTTTGAAAATTTACTTTTAGTTTATTTGGTTTTTCATATTAAATTTTTTAAGAATT
>DGYV01000014.1:6080-6290 GCA_002398485.1 Peptococcaceae bacterium UBA4997
CATATTAAATTTTTTAAGAATTTTTAAAAGGGATATATTTGTGTGGATTCAGCACTGTATCGCCCTGATGGATCTCAATGTGTAGGTGCGGGCCTGTGGCATTACCCGTTTGGCCTACCCTGATCACTGCTTGTCCGGCCTTCACCTTTTCCCCATTTTTTACTAAGATTTTTTTGGCATGAGCATAAAGGGTCAGCCAGCCGTTGCCAT
>DGYV01000014.1:6548-22543 GCA_002398485.1 Peptococcaceae bacterium UBA4997
GATGGTTACGGCATATCCGTAAATATTATTTTTCCAGCCCGCAAAAGCAACCCTGCCGGCTGCCACACTGTAAACTTTGCTGCCCTCATCTGCACCTATATCCACCCCATGGTGAAAGCTTTTGCCACGCATTCCGAAATCCGAGGTTATTGGCCCTTTGAGCGGACACCGCCATTTAATGTTTGAAGTTGTTGTAGTTTTATTTTCAGCTTTTACGGTGTTTCTTTGCAAAACCCCCATGCGGCTGGCCAACGCTTTTACTGCTATGCCATTAGGTTCATCATAAATATTGATAACCGGAATGCTTATGCTTTGGCCTACATTTATCCTATTCGGGTCGATCAATTCATTATATGCGGCTAAAGTTTCTACTGTGGTGTTATATTTTTTGGCAATGCCCCACAAAGTTTGGCCTTTTGCTACAAATACGGTTATTTCAGGATCCTGCGGCAAATAAACCACCTTGCCCACTGGCAATACGGCATCATTACCCAAATTATTCATGGCAGCAATCAACTCACTGTCCGTAAAACAACGCTCAGCAAGGCTTTTTAGGCTATCGCCGCTTTTTACCTGATACAAAAACCTACCCGAATCAGCCTGTGCGGGCAAACTGAAAATAAGGCAAATAAAAACAGCTAAAACACAAATGATATATATGATTTTGTTTTTTGAAAATTTTAGGCTTCTAAACAAAAAACCAGCTCCTTTAACGCTTTCTTTTTGCTTATTATGGCGTCAAAAAGTAAAATTTATGCTAAAAACAAAAAAATAAAAACAATATGTGCTTCATTCTAAACCCAGCAATAACCCCCTGGATACCAAACTGCCATATTACAGTAATTGTAGTTTTGTCATCCTGAATAAAGTGAATTATCTTCAAGATTCTTCGCTTGCGCTTAGAATTACAGTTACATAAAAATCTTTCTAAAAAATTTTTCCATATCGCACTTATCCATTTATTTAATGTAGCTTTTTTATTCTTTAAATATTTATGTTTGTAGATAAAACAAGAAAACTATTTGTGTTTGTTTTGCTTTTTTATTGTTATACTTACATAAAACCACAAAAAAGGAGCGGCATTAATGCCGCTCCTTTGCAATCGATAAACATATAAAATCAAGTTTTTTTATTTAAATATTTTATGCCAAAGCACAAGTTATTTTAATCAAAATACTTCTTTAAGCTTTAAGCCAACTGTTCTTAACACATCCTAGGCCTGATTGGCAGAACCGAAAATACAAATTTTTTCCCTTACCAACTTGGTCATGGCTTCCCTGGCAGGGCCAAGCACCTTACGGGGGTCTATTTCTTTGGGATTCGCAGCCAGCACATCCTTAGCGGCCTTCATGAAAGCTTCTCTAACATTGGTATCTATATTGATTTTACGAACACCCAAGCTAACAGCTTCCTTTAGGGCCTCATCGGGCACACCCGAAGAACCGTGCAGTACTATAGGTATTTTTACCAGATTCCTAATGGCTTTCAAACGGGGCATATCCAGCTTGGGCTCGCCCTTATAAACACCGTGAGCAGTGCCGATGGCTACAGCCAACGCATCCACACCTGTAGCCTGAACAAATTCCAAGGCTTCGGCGGGATCGGTGAACAAGGCATCCCTATCGTGTACAAAAATATCGTCTTCCGTTCCGCCCAGCTTGCCCAATTCGCCTTCCACAGTAACACCTGCCGCGCGGGCGACCTCCAGTACTTTATTGGTCAGGGTAATGTTTTCGGGCAGCGGATGTTTGGAACCGTCTATCATTACGGAAGTAAAACCGGCAGCTATACATTGTACACATTGTTCAAAACTGGTACCGTGATCCAAATGCAAAGCTACAGGCACATGAGTACGGCTTGCCGCCAAACGTGTCATAGCCACTATATAATCCAACCCTGCGTATTTGATGGCACCTTGGCTGGCCTGTACTATAACAGGTGAATTTTCCAAAGTTGCAGCATTGATGATGGCCTGTACTATTTCCATGTTGTTACAATTGAAAGCTCCTACTGCATAGCCACCCTTTTCCGCATTTTTTAGCAGCTCTGCCATAGTTACCATAGGCATGATAAATCCCCCTTTAATTTTTATACTGAATTTGTATGTTTTTTAATAAACTGGCTGATTTTTGCTACCTCGCACAGCATTTGCGGTAGTTATCTTCAAACCCTCCTGTGTGATAATAAGAGTTTTAGCTTCTGTTAGCAAATGGCTGTCGTTTTGAGCCGCCGCCGAAAGTACACCATGATTACCACATTCGGCACAGCCTATAACAATACTGTTATGCTCTATATCTATATTAAGATCTACCCTGCCGCACTTCTGGCAGCAAATATTGCCGTTGCCGTAAAGTGTGTTCAGTGCTGCAAGCATTTTACCCATAACTGCGGGTGCCTGAAAATGGCCTTTGAGTTCATCCTCATATTCCGTTAAAAGCATACCTTCCGCTGTAAGCACAGCTAAAACGCTTTCCTTGGAACCTATATAACCCAGGTGAAGGTCGTCTATATCACAGTTCAAATCATAAACCTCACCATTTTGCAGCTCATTAACCTCATAAATGAATTCATGGGCTTCTTCACAGCAAGGGCCGTAAATGTTGATAAGCAAACTACGGTTGCTGTGAAACTCCACCAGGCATGGTTTGGCACCGCAGGAACATTCCATTTGCCAAATTTTGGTGCGGTGCAGTTTGAATAAAGACATAGAACGATACAGCATTTGTTTGCCGCATTCAGGGCAGCGCATTGCCAAAAACAGATCCGTAGCAAGCAGCATGGACCAAACCTCCTTTGCCAGATTCGCCAAGCTCAACAATACTGCACTTGAGCTACATGATAATTCCACAAGGGCAAAGCAAAATCCTGCCAAAGTTAAAACTGACCTAAACTTTTTGTATACCATAAGCCTTCCCTTTTGCCACTTTGCGTTTAAACATGAAGGAAAAGCTGATTTTTTAACGAATTACAACAAATAGGCTATTAAAATACAAGCCATGATATAATCAATTATTTTTAGCGGGAGGCAATGGTTTTGACACTTTCAGCACGGGTATTAAATATAGAGGATAAAGCAAAATTCAACAGATTTATGGAAACACACCCCAAGGGCCATGTTCTGCAAAGCTGGGAATGGGGAGAAGTAAAAGCGGTTACGGGCTGGAAGCCCATTAGGGTAATGGTGGAGGATGAAAAAGGCAGCCCTGTTGCTGCCGTATCCCTTTTAAAACGCCGTTTGCCCGCAGGCATGGGAGCCATTTTTTATTCCCCCCGCGGCCCTGTTATAGATGCAGAAAACCTTGCGGCTTGGGATGTACTCACCCAAAAAGTGAAAGAGCTGGCTCACACAAACAAAGTTGTTTTTTGGAAATCGGACCCCGATGTAGATATAGATACGGAGCTGGGTACCACCTGGCAAAAAACCTTGCAAGCTTACGGCTTCAAAGCTGTGGATAAGGGCGAGGGCTTTGAAGGTGTACAGCCGCGCTATGTTTTCCGTTTAGATATACACAACGATTTAGAAACACTGCTTGCGGCCTGCCACCAGAAAACACGTTACAATATCCGTTTAGCGGCCAAAAAAGGTGTTAAAATAGTACGCAACCCGGGCAGGGAAGCTTTGCCCATTTTTTATAAAATTTTAGTGGAAACCGCCACGCGCGACCGTTTTTTGATTCGCCCTTATAGTTATTTTGAAGGCTTTTATGATAATCTTAAACCTGCAGGCCAGGCTGAGCTTTTCATGGCTTATTTGGATGATGAGCCCATTTCGGGCACGCTTGCCTTTAAAATGGGTAATAAGGCTTGGTATATTTACGGGGCTTCCAGCAACAAGCACCGCAATTATATGCCAAACTATCTTATCCAGTGGTCTATGATAGAATGGGCCAAGGAAAATAACTGTACTATGTACGATTTCCGCGGCGTACCCGGCGATGTAGGCAAAGACCACCCTCTTTACGGACTTGTCAAATTCAAGCGTGGTTTTGGCGGTAAATACACCTGTTTCATTGGTGAGTACGATTTAGTATACAGGCCGTTCATGAATAAAATCTATAGCATTGCCGAACCTGCTTACCAAAAGTTGGTGCGGGTACTTATTCGTTACAAAAAAAAGCTTAAAGGCAAGTAAAAAGCAAGGAGGCGCCTATGCTTAGTTATAACCGTTGGGTAGAGGTGGATTTGGATATTCTGGCTGCAAACTACCATGCCATGCGTGAATTTTTGCCGCATCAAACAGCCATTATGGCGGTTGTAAAAAACAATGCCTACGGACACGGCGCTGTGGAAACAGCTAAGCTTTTTCAAGCGGAAGGTGTGGCCATGCTTGCCGTAACTACCTTGGATGAAGGCGTAGAGCTGCGTTTGGCTGGCATAGAAATACCCATACTGGTTTTTGCTCCCGTTTTAAAGGATGAAGCCGATGCCTTCTTCAAGTGGGATCTTACCCCATCCATAGGTAATACGGAAGGCCTTTTTGCTTTAGCGGAAACCGCAGGTTCAAGGCAGATAAATTGTCATTTAAAAGTGAATACGGGCATGAGCCGCATGGGCATTGAACCAAACCACGCGGCGGAACTTGTAGATACGGCAACTCGTTTTGAAAATATACATATAACAGCTGTTTATTCCCATTTTGCCACAGCTTTGGAAGCGGATTTGAATTTTGCCAAAAAACAGCTTGCGGTTTTTCGCCATGTACAGGAGGATATTCGTGCCTTAGGCGGTAAGGAGCTTGTTTACCACATTTGCAACAGTGCCGTGGCTTTGCGTTTGCCTGAAGCACGCCTACAGATGGTAAGGCTGGGTTCCGTATTATATGGACAATGCTCCTTCGCTGAGGAATTTGGCCTTAACATTCAAAACCCTTGGCAAGTTAAAGCCAAAGTAGTTGCAGTGCGTGATTTGGCAGCGGGCCAAAGCGTAGGCTACGGCAGGGATTTCACCGCCGCCAAACCTATGCGCATAGCTATTTTACCCATAGGTTACGGCGACGGCTTCGGCGCAGATATAAATGCCCGCCCCATAACCATCAACAGTGCTATTCGTACCATGGCCCGTTCAGTAGGCAAAGTTGCTTTGAACAAAGGTATGCGGGGCGTATATTTCGGAAATATTTTTTTACCTGTAGTGGGTCGTATAGCCATGCAGGCAACTGCCATAGATATAACAGGTACGGAAATAGCCTTGGGGGATATAGTGAACATACCCATGCGCCGTACTACCGCAAGCCCTAGGCTGCCCCATTTATACATACGCGGCGGGCAGCCCATAAAAGCCGTTTCTGTTTGTGAATAAAACTAAAATAAAGAAATAAAGGGCCTTGCTTTATATTTTATAAAGCAAGGCCCTTTATTTATAAGATTCGCAGCCACGCTCAGAATGACAAAAAGAAAGCATTATATTATTTTAATGTTTTCAGTTCTAAAATAATTCTTATTTTACATACAAACCCCCAAGGAATAAAGCAATCTGTTTTGCTTCCACACAAAAACTGTCATCCTGAACGCAGTGAAGGATTTTAAATATTCTTCGCTGCGCTCAGAATGACAGTTAATATTTAAGCAACAAAACAGCTTACAGGCTAAAATTATAAAGATAACCGATTATTTATTGTTCTGCAAAGAGGCACCTATAAAATCCCTAAATAAGGGGTGCGGTTTTTGCGGACGGGATTTAAATTCAGGGTGGAACTGGCAGGCCAAAAACCAGGGGTGATCTTTCAACTCCACTATTTCCACGGTTTCGCCATCCTCCGTAACGCCGCTCATGATCATACCTTTATTTTCAAAACGCTCCCTATAAGCATTAATAAATTCATAACGGTGGCGGTGCCGCTCAAAAATAAGCTCGGAACCATAGGCCTTGGCCGCCAAACTACCGGGCTGCAAACGGCAGGGCAATGAACCTACCCTTAAGGTGCCGCCCAAACTACCGTTACAAATGGCGTTGTCCCAATATTGGAAAATGATTTCCGGGTTTTCGGTTTTGGTTTCGGGCACTGTAGCATCTTTTATGCCTACAACCTCCCTGGCAAAATCCACCATGGCCATATGCATACCCATACCCATACCCAAAAACGGTATTTTATTTACCCTTGCATAACGCGCGGCCAGCATTTTGCCATAACCGCCGCGGATACCAAAGCCACTGGGCACGATAATGCCAGCCATGCCCGCCAACTCTTTTTCGTAACGTTCTTCCGTAAGTTTGGCCGCATCTATCCATTTGACATCCAGCTTTACATTATGATAAATAGCGGCATGGCGCAGAGATTCGCTTATGCTCAAATAAGCATCTGGCAACTGTACATATTTGCCTACCAGCGCTATGGTCATAGGTATTTCTACGCTCTTAGCTTTTTGGCAAAAATCCAGCCAATCCTCCACTGCAGCAGGATTTAGCTTGATGTTAAGCTTGTCCGCCACTATCTTATCAAAACCTTGTTCCAAAAGCACCAAAGGTACTTCGTAAATGGTATCAACATCGGGCACCTGCATCACCGCATCTTTATCTATATCACAAAATAAAGATATTTTATCTGTTATATCCTTGGCCAGCGGGAAAACTGAACGGCAGATGATTATATCGGGCTGAATACCTATACTGCGTAATTCCTTGACGCTGTGCTGAGTAGGCTTGGTTTTGGCTTCGCCTGCCGCTTTTATGTAAGGCACCAAGGTTACATGCACAAAAAGTGTATTTTCTTTGCCCAAATCACGCCTTAACTGGCGGATCGTCTCCAAATAAGGCAGGGATTCTATATCCCCAACAGTACCGCCTATTTCAGTTATCAAAACATCCAAGTCCTGCTCACGGGCAAGGCGAGTCATTGCCGATTTTACTTCATTAGTTATATGGGGTATAACCTGTACGGTAACACCATCATAAAAACCGCTGCGCTCCTTATCCAAAACAGAGCGGTAAATTTTACCCATCGTAATTGAAGAATAACGGGTCAAATTGATATCCACAAACCTTTCATAATGCCCCAAGTCCAGGTCGGTTTCTGCGCCGTCATCGGTTACAAAAACCTCACCATGCTGATAAGGTGTCATGGTCCCGGGATCGGGATTGATATAGGGGTCAAACTTTTGAATAGCTACTTTTAATCCCCTGCTTTTCAAAAGCCGCCCTAATGACGCAGCCGTAATACCTTTCCCCAGTGATGAAACCACACCGCCTGTTACAAACACAAATTTAGTCATTAGCCCTTTCCTCTCCAAATCGTTTATAATAATTTAATTTTATATCCTTTGTTAGCTTAATTTCTGTTCAACAACATAATAAATAAACCCAAAACAGCAGTTTTGGAAAATATCTTTTACCACTTACGGCCAACAAATAAACTTACATATGTGCAGGTGAGGCAACTCCTATAAGGGTAAGCGCGCGAGCAATGCAAAGCGCCGAGGCCTTGCAAAGTGCCAGCCTTGCTATTTGCAGATCCTTTTCCACACCCAAAACCCTGCAATTACCATAAAAAGCATGGAAAATACCCGCCAGATCCAAGGCATACACGGGTAGCCTATGCGGCTCCAAATTCAGCGCGGCATAAGCGATTTCATCCGGCAGATCCAAAAGCTTGCGTATCAGTATATCTTCACTTTCCTCTTTAAGAAGATCAAATTTTATTTCCTTAAGATTAGGCAGCTTAATGCCCTGTTCTTCAGCTTGTGCCAAAATGCTGCAAATACGCGCATGCGCATACTGTACATAATAAACAGGGTTATCGGAGCTTTCACTTTTTGCCAAATCCAAATCAAAGTCCATTTGGCTGTCGGCACTGCGCATGGCAAAAAAGAAGCGCGCGGCATCCACGCCTACCTCATCCATCAATTCCTCCAGCGTTACATAAGTGCCCGCCCTTTTGGACATCCGCATGATTTCGCCGCCTTGAAACAGGCGCACTAACTGCATCAAAATAACATCTAGGTTTTTAGAGTCATAACCCAAAGCATCTACACCCGCTTTCAGTCTGGCCACATGGCCGTGATGATCCGCCCCCCAAATGTTTATTACCTGTTCAAAACCGCGTTCGAATTTATTTTTATGGTAAGCTATATCCGCCGCATAATAAGTTGGAATACCGTTGGCACGTACCAAAACCTCTGCCTTTTCAGCGCCAAAACTATCAGCCTTGAACCACAAGGCACCTTCTTTTTCCTCTATATAGCCCTTATCAGCCAGTTCCTCCACCACTTCGCTTACAGCACCCGAATCATGCAGGGATTGCTCACTGAACCAAACATCGTAATTTACACCAAAACGCTCAAGCCCCGCTTTGATGGCAGTGATTTTTTTATCCAGTGCATAACGGGTAAATACTTCACGCCTTAGATCCGAGGCCGTATTAAGGTATTTATCGCCAAATTCTTTTATAAAAGCATGCATGGTGCGCTGAACATCTTCCCCATGATAGCCATCTTCAGGGAAGGGCACATTTTCACCCAATTCCTGCAAATAACGAGCCTCTAAAGAAAGACCGAATTTTTCAATTTGATTACCTGCATCATTCACATAAAATTCCCGTTCCACCTCATAGCCGGCCGCTTGCATAACAGATGCCAGGCTATCACCTATGGCAGCGCCGCGCGCATTGCCCATATGCAATTCACCTGTAGGGTTGGCACTTACAAATTCTACTTGTACCTTTTTGCCTTTACCGGCATTGGAATCACCGTAATGTTCGCCTTCCAGTAAAATAGCCGTTAAACCAGGGTTGAGCCAACCTGCAGACATGGTAAAATTAATAAAACCTGCGCCTGCTACTTCTGCTTTTTCGGCCAGGGTATCACTGAGATCCAAATGATTTATCAAAATTTCGCCTATTTTGCGAGGATTCATGTGCGCCTGCTTTGCCAAAAGCATAGCCAAATTACCCGCAAAATCGCCATGGCTGCGTTCCCTGGGAACTTCAATAACGAAATCAGGCAGTATATCAAAGCTTATTTCAGCATCATTCTTAGCTAAAATTGCTGCCTGTTTCAGTTTTTCGTAAAGATTTTCCTTAATTTCCTTAATCCAACTCATAGTTTCCTCCAGTTTAAAAATTATCTAAACTGTTCTTTATTATATCATTAAATAAAAAAAAAAGAAATGCCGTATAACAGGTAAAATAACTTTTTCAACAAAAACCTTAAACTTTTAAGATTAATTTTTGTCAAATAAAAAAGGAACGGTAAAAAATACCGCTCCTTAAACAAAGCTTTTTTTATTTTATGGCAGCTCAGCCGTAAACAAGCTATTGTAGGTTTTGCCGCTTTCCTTTGCTAAAAATGCTATGGTTTGATTATCGTTGAACCATAATACATCCGTAACTACGGAATCATAAACTTTGAACACCTGTTTTTCCAAAGGATAGCCCACATAAAGGCTGCCCGCCTCATCAGTGAACATTAGTTTGCTGCCGTTTGGCGACCAGGCAAGCAGGCTACCGCCCCCATCCTCGCTTAAAAGATAGGGCTCATCAATAAGGGCTCCACTGACCCATAAACCAGGGTTTTCACCGCGCACATTAGAGGCCTGCAATGATTTATCGGGTGAAAAAATAACAGTGTTTACGGCATAGGTAGCGCAGGCATTACGCAATACCTCGGTAGTTTGTGATCCATCCGTTACCGTGAAAACACTTAGGCATTCGGGTTCTGCCGCTTTTTCAACGGAAGCCTTCCAAAGCGCTAATTCTTGATTTTCATAGGTATAAAAACCAATTTCACTTTTGCCCGATGCATGAATCCCGTAAATATCGCTTTTATCATAATTTGCCAATAAACGAATATGCAGGCTGCCTACAGCCTCTGTACCGAAGCTGGCTTGCGGCAACAAGCTTAAGCCTTCGCCGGGCGTAGGTTTTTCTGGCACAATGGCTTCGGGTTTTGTACCCACATTATTTACCGCAGTATTATTAGGCTTTTTAGAATCGGCTGCGGCCAGTAAAGTTTCCGCTATTTGAGTATTATTTGAAACAGGTATATTGTTATCACTATCCGTTATGGCAGGTTCAGTTACTGCAGGCGGATTTTCAACAACCTCAATAGGAGTTACAGGTACATTGTTACCCATGGTGCTTATACCTAATATCAAGGCAAAAGCTGCGGCAACCGTACCCAACCCCGCAAAAGCAGCACGGCGGGGAAAACGTAACACTTTGGTTTGGGGAGCCCCAAACGCAGCCTCCCTTACAGGCAGGCTTGCCATGACACGCGCGCTGAAATCCGCAGGCGGTTCAATAGGAGCAAAAACTCCCTGCAAGCCTGCTTCCAAAGCTTTGGCTTCCGCCAGCAAGGCCGCACAATCAGCACAGCCCTTTATATGTTCTTCCAAAAGGGCGGCGGCTTCGGCATCCAGCATACCGTCCAAATAGCTGTAGATTTGTTTTTGATATTTAAGACAATCCGCGAACACCGTTAACGCCCCCTTCCCGTACATTCTTTTAATTTTTTTTGCAGCATTTGCTTGCCCCTAAAAAGCCTGGTTTCAATTGTGGAAACGGGCAATTCCAAATAAACGCCTATTTCCTGATAGCTTAGTTCCTTAACATAACGCAGGTAAATAGGCTCGCGAAACTTATCGGGTAAAGACAGGATAGCTTCGTCGATCATTTCACCCAGTTCTTTATTATAATATGCTGCTTCAGGCTGATTTGCTATGTTATCTGTATCAGCTATGATTTCTGCGATACTGTCCAAATCCGTTGCTGCTTTCGGCTTCTTTTGTAAAACATTTATACAAGTATTGTGCGCCACCCGATACATCCAGGAAAAAAACTTTTTATTCGCGTCATAACGCCCCAGTGCTTTATAAACTTGTATAAAAGCTTCCTGAGCCAAATCCGCCGCTTCGTTGTAATCGCCGCAAAGCCTGTATGCCAAGCTAAAAATTTGCTTTTCATAACGCTTTACCAGTACTTCAAAGGCGGAATCATCACCGTTTTGGCACAGCCTCGCCAATTCCTCATCAAGGAGGTATGGCATATTTTATCCTCCTATGTCATAAATACAAATTCTTATGTTAAAAACTTGCAAAAATCTTGAATTATTTTTTATCTTACCTGTTTAAGCTCACACAACACAACAATTTTTACCAAAAATATACTTTTTTATTTTAGCAAAGTGTATACATCTATTTTACCATAAATACTGCCATTATTTAATCTTTTTTGCTAGTATATATTCAAAAATTATACCAAAAAAACTAAATATTGGCTTATTTTTAAATATAATCCATTAATTTGTCAGTTTTTGTCAGGAGGATTTAGCACCAAAAAGGTTATATATATATCTTAAAACTTTATTTAAGGTAGGTTTATTATGACACAAACACAAATAGCAAATAATATACAACTTCATTATCTTACAGGGCTTCCAAGCAGGGATAACTTATACAACGATATTGCTTCACAGCCAAAGGGCAACCTGCATTTATTGCTTTTCAGCATTGCCGGTTTCCCCTACCTTAATTTACCCCCTTGGGAGAACGACCGACTTATTGTAAAAACAGCACAAATGCTTTCGGAAATGCTGCCTGAAGGCGCTGCGCTTTATCAATGGCGAGATTACAGCTTTGCCGTTTTATTGCCCTATTATAACCTTGTTTTCAGCCAGAAATGGCAGAATCAGGTATTGACAAAAGCAGAGCAGATAAAATTGCCTGCCCATATTTTGGAACACTTCAGTTTGCTTTCAACCATGGTTTCCTCACCCCCCATACCCATGCCCAAATTTTTGCAGGAAGCAGAAACAGGCCTGCAAGCGGCCATTCAAAGCTTTAGGGATTTTTCCTTTTTCAACTTATCTTCTTCATCACCTATTTTTTCTTCATCCTCCCCAATTGCCTCTTCAGCCAAGGCAAAGGAATATATACAATTTGCCTTGGCTCGCTTGTGGGCAAAAGATCCTTATTTTATTTATTTACATAATGCTTCGGCAATTTACGCCAAAGCCCTTGCCGTACAACTGGACTTAAGTGCCGAAAATATAAAACACTTGGCTACCGCTGCGCTTTGGCAGGATGTTGCCATGAATGAACTGCCCTTGAACGTATTATGCGGTTCAGAGCCCTTACAAAACTGTGATTGGCAGCAAATAAAAAAACACCCCGTAATCGGAGCAGAACTTTTGAAATATTTGAATATGGATGAAGCGGTTTGCGAAGCCATACGTTACCACCACGAAAACTGGAACAGTGGGGGTTACCCCAATCAATTAAAGGGCACAGATATACCCATAAATGCCCGTATCCTGCGGATTTGCACAAGCTGGGCCTCTTTACAACTACCACGCCCCTGGCGCAATGCTTGCAATATGGTTGAGGCTTTAACTGTTATTCAAAAAGGTTCGGGGATATATTACGACCCTGCCCTGGTTAAAGAATTTCGTAACATAGTAAACAGCTTGGCAGCACCCCAGGCTTCATTGCTCGCTATAACCTAAATAATTGCCTTCGGGCAGCAGGCTTATAATCAAATCAAGATTATCCCTACCCTGCCAATATTTACAAATAAGCGGAAAAAGAACTTCCCCTTTGGTAATAGCTTCCTGGCACAGTTCCCAAAAGCCGCCGTCTTTAACTATTTCTGTAACACCTACCGAAGGGTTTACAGGGTACCAATACCAATCCAGCCTGCGGTTACCCCAGCTTAAAAAACCTATGGCCTTGCTAATACCATACATAAGGCCTTTTTTATCTGTCATTTTATAAAAGCGCAAATAATCACGGTAAGCAGCTTTGATATTTTCACCGCTGGGCGGCAAAAGCTTGCCCTGCCAAATTTCAGCTATGCCCTCACGGTAAAACTCAATTATTTCATTTGGTATAGGATAAGGCAAACGCAAAATTTGGTAAATAGACTGGCGCTCCTTTCGCACCACATCCGCAAACACATCTGCCGCTTCAAATTCCTTATATACCAGCATATCCAACTCTATTTCCAGCCTAGTATGCTTATTTTGGCCTATACTTTTGATTGGTGAAACTAAGGAATATACCAGGGGATGAACCGTATTATCCACCAAAAAATGTGCCAAAACCCCCAAAACATAAGCAGCCAGCTTTTCATAGCTTTCGCCTTTATTTTTTAATTTTTTTACTCTTTTGATGCCCCAAATCAAAAATTCATGGCATTTTTCACGATGCAAACGGCTGCTTACATCATAGCGACTGGCTAAAAAGACATGTTCCCAGTGATGATAAAGGAAAAAGTCCGGCCCCTGACAACCTATTTGAAAGCAGGGTACAGACTCCAAAGGCAATATATCCTCCGGATAATCATAAAACACACTTTTTAACATTTCCTCACCCAGCAAAAGGTGAGTCCAGGCATTGGGCATTTTGTTTCCCCCAATTTACAAAATAAATATAGGACGATCTTCATCGCCCTATATTTCTACATATATAAGCCTGCTTCCTTTATATTTGCTTTTTTATTTTGTATTCATGGTCGGGCGTCCTACAGCTAGATAATTTTTTTGCTTAAAGGAGCAAGCCTAACCATCATTTGCGGATAATCAGGTGTTTTTGCCTGCAAATTACAAATTTCCGCTTCGCAATCCAAACAAATAAATTTGCCTTTTATATAAATACCACCGTGCATCCCCTCTTTGTGTACCTTGCCGCAAATAAAACAAACCGGCAATATAACACCATCCACCACACCCACCACCTTTTGTTAGGTCATAAATTATCATATGGCGAAAAATGTTTTTTTGTGTATGTCTGCCAAAAATAAATTTATGCCGTAGTTTTTAAGTATATTATGGCTTAAAAAAACCCATAATATAACTAAATTTCATTCAGGCGGTGATAATATGGAAATCAACACTCATTTGCTTGGTTATATTTATGAAAATGCCAAAATGGGCGAAAATGCCATCAACCATGTTTTGCCCGCGGTGGAAAACATGGATTTACGCGGCGAGCTTTACCAACAAAGGGAAGGATACCGTAATTTTGCCCTTACTGCCGCCAAAGAATTGGCTAAAAACCAGGAAATACCTCCCAAACCAAAATTACGAACTGAAGCAGGTGCCTATATAGGCATAAAAATGAATACCCTAAAGGATAACAGCCCAAGCCACATAGCTGAAATGACCATCAACGGCAGCACTATGGGCATAATTCAAATAACCAAAAAAATTAAGGATTTTCCGAAAAGTGATTTTAAAAGCCTAGATCTTGCCAAAAACATTATTACCTTTGAACAGCATAATATAGATAATTTAAAAAATTACCTATAACAATTTAAGTAAAAATATTATTTTGCCAACAAAAATACCGCTTCGCCAAAGCTAAAAAGAAGATGGCAAAGCGGTATTTTATTTTATGATTTGTTAAATAAGCTTATTCTAAAAGCTTTTGTACACCGTTAAAATCCGTATAAGTATTGCCATCAAGCAAAAGCTCACCAACGGGCACTATGGTATAGCCTTTTTCCTGCAAAGCGGCAATGATATGGTCTACCGCCTCCGCCGTATTGGTGCCGTTATTATGGAAAAGCACTATATCTCCTGACTTTACACGTGAAAGCACGCGTTCCTCTATTTCTGAAGCGGAAAGATTCTTCCAATCTAAGCTATCTACCGACCATTGTATAGCCCTAAAACCAAGCGACTCCACCTTAGCCAGTGAAGTATTGTTATAATCACCAAAAGGCGGCCGGAACAAACTTGCTTCATAACCTGTTATTTCCTTAATCATTTGAAAATTGGCTAAAAGCTCCTTTTCTATTTCCGCTTCGCTCAGGGCGGAAAAATGGGGGTGCGTGGTTGAATGCAGCCCTATCTCATGTCCCTTTTCAGCTATGGTTTTCGCCATTTCAGGAAATTCCTCAAGCCATATGTTAACTAAAAAAAAGGTGGTTTTAATTTTGTACTTATCCATAATATCCAAAATGGCAGATGTATGTTCGGCGCCCCAGGTAGCATCAAAGCTTATGGCCACACATTTATCTTCCCTGTCCACGGCATATATGGGCACAAGCCTTACATTTCCTGTAACCTGGGAAACCCAATAATTACCTTTTGCCGACAAAAAAAACAAGGCAAAAGCCGTAATAATAAAAATTGCCAAAATAACACTGAGATACTTATATTTGCGTCTACCGCTTAAATCTAAAACATACATAAAAAAACACCTCCATTGCGCATATATTAGAAAATATGTGCCAATGTGGGCTTTAGACCAAAAAGCTTATGTTAGATTACAAAAAACACCTTATGTTTTACATTATAGGGTTTGCCAAAGCTTTTTTAGATTACTACACCACTTACAAGCTTCACTCTGAAATATAACGGCTTGCCTGTCATCCTGAACTCCGTTACAGGTATTGAAGCGTACAAGCTTAACTAACGTATTTTTAAGATTCTTCGCTTATGCTTAGAATGATAAGATACGTATTGGCATAAAAAGTCCATGTTCAGAATGATAAAACAACTATAGATTGCCGTATCGAGCGTTGCTACCAATAACAGCAAGAAGGTATAAATTTTTATTGGTATCTTATCTCTATTCTATTTTATTCCTATCCTATTTATATAAGAAAATGCTCATCATAGTAAGGTCATTTAAAAACAAAAAGCGGGAATGCTTATGGTATATTTACCTAAAGCATCCCCGCAAAATGGATAAAAAAATTCTGGCGACGTCCTACTCTCCCAGGTTTCCCAAGTACCATCGGCGCTAAAGGGCTTAACTTCTGTGTTCGGGATGGGAACAGGTGTGACCCCTTTGCTATCGTCACCAGAAAAGGTTTAACTTTTTTGGATAAAGCTATTAAGTTTTTTGGCTGAACCATATATTTTTTCAGGTCTTTCACAACCGCATAGAGAAATTTTGGAATTGAATTAAATAAACCTTCAGGTCAAGCCCTCGACCAATTAGTACCGGTCAGCTGCGAACATTGCTGTTCTTCCACTCCCGGCCTATCAACCAGATAATCTTTCTGGAGTCTTACCAGATTAACTCTGTGGGAAATCTCATCTTGAGGCTGGCTTCGC
>DGYV01000015.1:0-12466 GCA_002398485.1 Peptococcaceae bacterium UBA4997
TTATTCTACTTTTTACCCGACAATATGGATAAGCCTTCTCCTTAGTATAGACCCATAAACCTGTAAAAATGAATAGAAAAGAGGTGAATCCATTGAAACAGAATGTTGCAAAAGTTATTTCCGGTACGGTTAAAAACATTGCCAGGATTTCATCTATCTATTACCGGCTGCAATTGGATAACATACCAGCCGAAAGTACCGCAAAAACTGCTTGAAAAAAAGTAGTTTCGCATTAAATATGGCGTATTGGATAGGCAATAAGCCATTATTCAATACGCCATATTTGTATCTATCACTTATATCACTGCGAATCAATGGCCATTTGTTTCTTTTCCTTCCTGTAGTTATGCCTATTGTAGGAGATTTGGGGTTGTGCATTACTAACGGACAACAATACGGTAATAAATTTTCATTATATTATAAAGATATGGCATTTGTTTTTGTCACAATTAAAAGTGAAGCTGGTATACATGCTATTATGAAAGCTGTTATAAAAAAGCTATTTAATGGTATCCAATGTTTAAATAGAAAACCCCACATGTCATATCTACCCTCACAAAGTACATTATGACACATGGGGCCGCACCTACACAAAATGTAAGTATATTCATTATATACTTCCTTGGGATATTTGTGAAGGTAGAATTTGCAAAGGAGGGTAAAAGCAGTATTTTTTAATCCCAAAAATGACTTTTAAAAATGATTTTTAATTTATGCTTCTACTATTCTACTAAATCACAAAAAATAATCTAAGGGGGTAACAAAATGCATAAACAAACTAAATCTTTTCTGTTTTTACCTTTCTTATGTTTAATAATCGCTTTGATGGCTATTTTCAATCCTGTAGCAAAGGCATCTGAAAAAAAAGCTTATTCCGAAACACCTGTATACGAATTAGGATTAAACCAATCCCAAATTGAACTTCTAAAAGATTGGGGATTATCATCAGAAGATTTGCAAACAATGACCTTAGCGGATTTAAAAAAATTCCTTAGCAAGCCTATAGAAAAAGATAATTCTAAGTACAATGCTGATAATACCCTATTTCCAGATATGCATACAGTCGTAGCAAGAACTGATATTCCACAAAAAACCATTAATTTGCTAAGCAATCTTGGTTTTAACGATCAGGAAATTCAGCATATGACATTAACTGACATATATGAAATAATTATACCATATGCCCTTGCTGCCTATGCAGTGCCAAGTAATTACATATATGTTCCTTTTGTGCAATATATAGGTGGTAATGATGAATATTTTCATCCAAATGGCCATTCAGGTAGTGCAAATATGCAAAGAGAAGCTAACTATGCAAAAACGATAGCAGAACATTCCTTTTCCAGAACATATAACTATGCAACAACACAGGCTAATCAAAATATAAGATTTTCATACTATTTGTTTGGTGAGTTTGATGCAAGCATTGGCACGCATGAAGGTATTGATATGGTAGACCAGCTACAAACTAATAGAACTATTATGTCGACTATGCCTGGGCAAGTAATCAGAAAAGATGCCACGAATGGAATTCTTGTTGTTTATAATAGTCAGCTTGATATCTCGGTTGCATATATGCATTTGAAAATAAATGCTAATTTATCCGTTGGTTCCAATGTAACACAAAATACAGCATTGGGAACACAGGATAAAATATTAGCTGACGGTAGACATTTGCATATACAAGTTACAGATGGTAGAACCACTAATGTGGCAAGTGGCAAAGACCTTACATTAACATCAGTATATCCATATAATTATTTAATCGTTTTGTTAAATTAGCAAATTAACTGATTATTTATTGCAGGTGATAAAATTGAAAAAAACTATTTTCATTCTCGTTTTAATCTTCATCATCGCAGCTATAGCCTTAAGCATCTTTTTCTTGAGCGGATTATCCGAAGAAGACTATCAATTTTTAATATTTAGGGGCTATACAGATGATGAAATAAAAAATATGAATAAAAATAAACGGGAGGAAATTCTTGCAGGCAAATTTGCCATAAGGGAAGGCCTAACCTATAGCCAGCACAAAACCTTGTTTAATCTGGGCTACACGGATGTTGAAATTATGCAGTTGAGCCAAGAGGAAATCGATTATATTTTTGCTCCTGGCACACATCTGGACGGCGCGGCTTTTGATGGTACGCCAGAACAATATAATGCCTTAAAAAGCATCGGTATAGACAATACCATGAGCAATATTCTTTTTAACCTTGGTTTCACATACAAAGAAATGCTTGATTTAACAACTGCCCAATTAAACTTTATTTTCCCGAATACAAAGCTGGTTCATGAGCTGTTGGTTCTTGGCATAAGCCAGGAGGAGATAGATAAAGCCCTCTCGCCTGAAACAAATATGAAATTGCTTCTGTTAAAAGTATTCAATGAGTATGCTATAAAGTAACTTTTATCACTGAACAAAAGCAAACCTTTTGAACTTAATAGCAGATTTTGCTCACAAAACAAAAGATGCTGTTGCATTAACAGCATCTAAAAAACCAAAAGACGGTAACTGGCATAGACCAGAAGCTGTCTTTTGTTGAAAAATGTAGTTGTGAGCAAAATTTTACAATGTATTTTAGGGGTTTTGCACTTTTTTCTGAATCTTTTTTGGCCGTGATTTTTGTGATTTCTTCCAGTTTTAATCTTTCATCGTTATCAGAAAACTTACTATTTATAATACGGAACTGATGATTATTTCAGCTGCTACGCATACTGTCCGATATGATAGAGTAGATATAATTCCATTTTTTCTGTGTCCTAAAGTCTCTACCTACAAAGTTTTAGGACTTTGCTGTATCACTGAATGTCTAATTTTCTACATCCCTAAACCTCGCAAATGTCATTTTAGCAAGCGACGGGCAGTATTTGATTACACTATGAAAGAGCAACAGTGGATTTAATTAAGAAGCGAATGATATTAAAGCTTTCAAAAAAAAATTGTTGTTCACTAAGGACTGGAAAACCCCGTCAAAAAGTTCAATGAAAGAACCGATAGATGATCAATTGGCTTGAAGTAAATCTCGGTAGATGTCTGTGTGATAGTTCAAATCCCTAACCCAAACGACATGATATCCATATTACGAACACAACACAGAACCCCCCTGCTAAACAATAGTTTAACAGGGGGTTTTTTATTTAAGTATTTGCTTGGTTTAAAAAATAAATTTTTATTAGGCAAAAAATTTTGAACCTGTGCTTAGCCTTGTTTAACAATTGTTACGTGTGTTAAAGCCATTATAAATAAAGTAATGATATTAAGGGTAAAATAGTATATAATTTATTTAATAATATCATTGACGAATAGATTAATGTATGTCTCTTGCAAAATTAGTTAAAATATCAATAACTTTGTGAATGTTTTCACGGTATAATTTAAAATATAATCGATTAGGAAAGGGTTAAAAATAATGACAAAACTGCAAAAATTACAAAACAGGATTACAGGTTTTTATAATGCCATTGCCCGTTACCCGTTAACAGCTTTGTTCCTTTTGGCGGCTGCGGTGATAAATGCCATTGATATAAGTACAGATGGTGATTATATCAAGTACCTGCTTGCCTGTATAGTAGGTGCTTTCCTTAGCGCAGTCTTTCAGGTAGCTTATGAAAGGTTTGCTGTTAAAAATTTTGTACGTAAACTGTTAATGGTTATAGCAGTTCTTATGGCAGGCAGTTATTACCTTATCATCAGGGGCGCTCCCGAACTCAGTATGGAAATAGAAATACGCACAGCGGTTGCCCTATTTGCACTTTTGATAGCTTTTATTTGGGTGCCCGTTATCAAAAGCAGAATAAGTTTTAATGAAAGTTTTATGGCGGCTTTCAAAGCCCTTTTTATTGCGGCATTTTTTGCGGGTGTTATTTTCGGTGGTGTAAGGCTGATTTTAGCAGCCATAAATCATCTGCTTTTTATCTTACCTTATACTTCTTATTCTCATATGGCAAACCTTATTTTTGTTATATTTGCGCCTATGTATTTTCTTTCTCTTATACCTGTTTATCCGAGAAAAGCGTCTGAAAGCGGTTCTTTGGCTTTAACAGAGCAGCAGGAAGAAAAAATAGTTCGTGCATCAAGCTGCCCTAAGTTTTTGGAAATACTTATTTCCTACATTATAATCCCGCTTGTTGCTGTTTTTACGGTGATTTTATTGATCTATATAGTATTGAATATAGGCAGCAAGTTCTGGACAGACAATCTATTGGAACCTATGCTTATTTCTTATGCTATTACAGTTATTTTGGTTTATATACTGGCAAGCAGGCTGGAAAATAAATTTGCCTTATGGTTTAGGAAAATTTTCCCCAAAGTATTGGTGCCTATAGTTATTTTTCAAATCGTATCCTCTATAATCAGTTTGGGCGATACGGGTCTTACCCATACCCGCTATTATGTGATATTATTTGGTATTTTTGCGGTGGCTTCGGGTATTATTTTAAGCTTTATGCCCGTACGCAAAAACGGTATCATTGCCGCAATGCTTATAGCTTTTGCCTTAGTATCTATTATACCGCCGGTGGATGCTTTCACACTCAGCCACGCTAATCAAATAAATATGCTGGAAAATGTGCTCATCAAAAACAATATGCTGGAAAACAACACAGTAAAGCCGAATGCGGCTATTCCCAATGCAGATAAACAAAAAATTACCCAGGCCGTGTATTATCTGGAGAGAATGAACTATATAGACGAAGTCGAATGTCTGCCCAATGATTTTAAAACCTATACCGATTTTTACAAAACCTTTGGTTTTAATGAATATGAAGAACCCGGCAATATGGGTGAATCGGTTTATGTTAGCTTGAACCAAGAAGCAACAATTGATATTACAGGTTATGACAGCTTTATCTACACGCATATAGCAAAAGACGGCACTAATGATTACGAAGGAGAAAAAAGCAACAATATTTATGCTTTTGCCAAAGCAGGCAAAAACTATACTCTGCAAAAGGATATAACCAAAACTAAATACGATATAAAACTGCTGGATGAAAATAACAAAGAGCTTTTGAGTTTTGCTACCACAGATATTTTTGAAAAATTTGTCGATTTCAGTATAAATAAAAATATGATATCGGTTGATGAGGCTGCTTTGGTAAAAGAAAATGATGCTGCAAAGATAATGGTTATTGTACAAAACCTGAATATGGACAAATATTATTCAGGGGCAGATGTATATATATTTATAAAAATCAAGTAATCGGCAATTTGCTTTACCAAAATTTTTAATAAACTTTTCTTATCATGTTGCAAAGGTAAAGATAAATTTAATCCTAAATGCAAAAAGTGCTTTAATAACAAAACGCTCTTCATGTTAAGAGCGTTTTGTTATTTTTAGAAATCAAACAAGTATTTAACATAAAAAGCAGTTTAAAGTAAGAGTTTTTTTAATATTCTTAAATCAAGGTTGATTTTATCTTCTTATAAGAATATAATAATATTATATAATAGTGGGAAAAAGTAAATTAAAACTCAATAATAACAAACAGATTCAATAATTACTTGTAACAACCAAATTTTGGGGTGAAACAAAATTTGCTGTTTGGGGCCGTCTATTGGCCTTAATGTATCAGCTGATTTCGTAATATTTTAAAAAGAAAACAAGATTTGCCGTATTTACTATAATGTTTTTAGATACTACGAATTAGCTATTCGTAGTTTTTTTAATAAACGGAAAAACTTTAAATAAATATATATTTGCAATTTTAATTATCTTGAAAGGAGTGGCTGTGATGTCGAATTTAAAAAAAGTTAAAGTTGGTATTGGGTTTGCTACGGGGAGAAAAAATTTCCAAAAGGTTTTAAGAACCCAAATTTATAATTGGGAAGAGTCGGGTTTGGTAGATAATAATAATATTACCTTAAACCTGTTTGTGGCGTATGATCTTAGTTATAATAAAACCAGATCCAAAGATTATACAAATATTCATCCTGAATTAGTGGATCTTATTGATGAAAGAGTATTTATCGGAGCAGAAAAGATACATGAAGAAATTGATTTCCTCATAAGGGACAAGGTTGTTTCATTAGAAGAGGCTGCCATTATTTTTGGTAAGGGGTATGCTGCCCAGCGTAATGCTATATTATATTTTGCCATAAAGCATAATGTGGATTATCTTATTTTTCTAGATGATGATGAATACCCGTTAGCTGTTACCCATACACGTAAAACTGCGGTTTGGGGAGGGCAGCATGTTTTGGCATCACATCTTCAATTTATTAGTCAAGCCGATATTACGCATGGCCATCATTGTGGATATATATCACCTATTCCATATGTCGAATTTAATGATGTGATGTCGGAAGATGATTTCCGTATTTTTATTGAGGCCATTAGTAATGATATTATTACATGGGATAAAATAAAAGAGGTTATGGAGCACGGCGGAGTTACATATGCAGATACATCTATTCTAATTAACGATAAGGCAGTTGAGGTGGATGAAGTAAATCATGCCAAATTTATATCCGGTGCAAACCTGTGTATAAATCTTACTGATCCATCACGGGTATATCCCTTTTATAACCCGCCTAAGGCACGGGGGGAGGATACCTTTTTAAGTACTTGCCTAACTGATAGAAAAGTGTTGCGGGTTCCTTGTTATGCCTTCCATGATGGATTTTCAACATATAATCATCTTCTTGAAGGTGTTTTGCCAATACATTTAAATTTTGTTAAGGCGGATAATCAAAAAATAATAAATCGGTTTTGCAAAGCTTGTGTTGGCTGGATTCGGTATAAACCATTATTGTTATATATAACCCAGCCGGATGATTACGATTTGAAAATTGCTAAGATGAAAGAGCAGCTTCAAATGACAGTGCCTAAAATATGCGAGTTTTTTGGGTGTCAAGATTTTCAAAAACTTAATAAAGAATTGGAAAAGTATCATAAAAATGTTGAAAAACACTATCAGGAGTTTCTTGAAACAAAACGGGTTTGGGCTAAAATAATGGAATACTTCGCCAAATAAATATAAGTATGTAAATTATTGTTGGTGCTTAAAACATATACCTTTCTAAAAAGCGAGAGGACTTTTTATTGTTTATAATGCCGGCTGCTGATCTTTTTTAATATTCTTTTTTAATATTATAGTAAGATTGGTTTTTGAATTTACAAGCTATTAATGTATATGTTTTAGGTACTTAGCTTTTTAACTAAGTACCTTTTGTTTGCTAAGAGATAGTTTAGGATTTTAATACCTCTTAAAAACAATTCTATAATACTTGAATAAGTCTTGTTCTGGTCTGTTTTTTAATTTGAAATTTTTTACTAATAAAGACACGCTTTATATTAAATTAATTTTTTCATTTATCTTCTGCGCTAACTATTATACTGTCTTTAAGCTCTTCTTTATCAAATTTTGGTGTTTGTGCATCTACAAGGTGTTCCATGTGTTCAACTTTTTTCTTTTGTTTATTGGCAAGTTCATATTGCGTATCCATAATTTCACCTCCTTTTAAGAACAGTATGTGCGGCTTGCTCAACTTTTAATCTATAAGCAAAATAGTTGAAAATACTATAAACAATGCAATTAAAATTATTATTTGGTTTGCGGATGATAAAGTAGTAATTATGTCATAATAAAAGCCGGTTTTTAAAAACATTTAAGTATTTTACCAATAAAAAGCAAGGCTAAAGGTATTCTAGCTAAAGCCTTGCTTCATTTTTTATTAGGTTATCTGCTTCAAAAAACTTTTTATTCAGTAAATGCTTGTCTCCATTTATTAGCTTCATCAGCTTTATCAGATTGGTCCATTTTATCTACCATTATACTGTCTTTAAGCTCTTCTTTATCAAATTTTGGTGTTTGTGCATCTACAAGGTGTTCCATGTGTTCAACCTTTTTCTTTTGTTTATTGGCAAGTTCATATTGTGTATCCATTATTTCACCTCCTTTTAAGAACAGTATGTGCGGCTTACTTAACTTTAAACCATGGGGCTTTATCTGCCATATTCAATAAAAAATTGTTTTATAAACTAAAAAATAATCCATCCATTAGCACGCAGAAGTAGATATTGTAGCCTAAGCGGTCAGGGCGTAAGCCTCCCTTTCCTTAGGCAAGGGGGATAGGGTGAAAGCTATTTTAAGATTTTTTACTTATATTAAAAATTACAGAAACAATTTGTTTACATATCACTCTGAACGCAGTGAAGAATCTTTAAGGATTCCGCATTTGAACTAAGAATTTTTAGAAAAACAAGAAACCTGTACAAGTGCTTTTTAAAATGGTATAATTAACCTGCTATAAAAAACTTAATATTCTTATATACATATACGGTCAAAGCAAACACTTTGATAATAGGGAAGGGGGTGTAATTCCCCCACAGCTGCCTTTACTGTAATTGGCGACTTGAAAACACTAGGCCACTGTGTAAATGGGAAGGCGTTTTCAAAAGGATGAACCATAAGTCAGGAGACCTGCCGTATATTCAGCAATATTCTTGGGTAAGGGGAATATTAGTGTGCAACAGTGTTTTTTTGCGGCCTTTTCCCAATACAGGGAAAAGGTTCTTTATTTGTTTTACGCTTAAAGGGGGGAATGGAACAGTTTAACTGTTTGAAAACAAAACAAGTATAAATTTTTAGGAGGTTTAAAATGAAGAGAGGGAATTGGAAAAACTCAAAACTAATGCCGCTTTTAGTGCTTATTTGCCTTTTAATAAGCATTTGCGCCTTTAGCAGTACTGCTTTGGCACTTCCCGTTGAGGAAGTGGCATTGAATGATGTAGTGAATTATTATGAAAACCACAATGATCGTGAATTGGCAGATTGGGGGGAATGGCTGGGTGTTGCTAGCTGCACTAATGATTTGGGCAGTTTTGTGCCCACCGCCACCAATACTGATTCGGAAGTTGGCAAAATTATTGCCAAACTGATACGCGGCAAGGATGTAACGGCAGAAGCCACTGCTGTAGCCGCAAAAATAGATGATGGAACTTATACCACACCCAATGATTTGCCTTGGGCCATTATAGCGGTAGATGCCGCTAACCGCAGTCAGGAAACTCCCGTAGCAAGCTATGATAAAGCAGTGACTTTAGCCAAATTTGCTACCTGGCAAAAGGCGGATGGTGGTTTTGATTTTAACACTAATACCACAGGTACAGGTGATGTAGATGTTACCGCTGTTGTAGCCATAGCCTTGGCGCCTTATAAGGATGATGTAAATTACCAAGGCGTTGTAAACAATATAAAAACCTTTTTGGCAGCTTCCCAAAATGCGGATGGCGGTTATTCCAGTGCGGATATGGAATGGGCGGGTGATATATACCCCGGTTCACCCAATGCCAATACTACAGCTATGGCTATTTGCGCTTTGGAAGCCTTGGGTGAAGATAGCCTTACCTGGCATGGTACCGCAAGTACAACCAGCCCTGTTACGGCTCTGTTGAACTACCAACTGCCCGATGGTGGTTTCAAATTTGTAAGCACGGATACTGTTTCTAATACTTTTGCTACCAAACAGGCGGCTTTAGCTTTGGGGGATGCGGTAAACAGCCGTTCCTTCCTAAACACATTGCAAAAAAACACCATAGAATACTTTACCGTAACCCTTAATATAGATAACGGCACCCCTCAACCATTGTTGGTAAAACGCAGTGTGCCTAAGAATACCACTTTAGCAGCGGCGGCAAATGCGGCTTGGAGTGCTTCCGGTTTAGCAGGCAGCTTTGAGCCAGCCAGCAAAGAATATTATTTGAATAATACTTTGGCTTCAGGTACTACAGAAATTACAGCTGATAGCAGTGTACTGATAATTCCCGATTTAACTGTTGAAGCAGGCAAAAAAGATTATATAGGCTATTTCGATAAAAGCACCGCAACCATAAATGTTGGCGGTACTTTTACCCTGAACTTAAAAGGTAAAACCGCTATAGATGCAGTAAGCGGTGATAATATAGCATATTCCTACATTACTGTAAACGGTGTTGCTGGCTTTGATTATACAAATGGGGATGGCAATGTTAGCCTAACCTTCCTTAATGCAGGCACTTATATTATAAGTGCAGGTAATCCTAAGGCAAGTGCCTATGGTGCTGATTCAGGTGATAAAATATCCCGCCCTTATTGCAAAGTAGTAGTAAATCCTGTATCTGCCCATTCTGCTAAAGTAAGTGTACGTGTGGAAGGTAAAACAGCTAATCTTGTTTATGAACCAACACTTACTGTAAATAGTGACGGTACTAAAGCTATTACAGCATTGGATGCTTTAAAGGCGGCAACTACAGATATTGATTTTTCGGGCGGTCAGCTTAATCGTGTTAAAACCGATTCAGCGGTATGGGAACCTAATGGTTATTCCTATAGCATTTTTTATAACGGTGTTTTAGCTCCGGTAGGTTTATCTGACTTAGCAATGCATAATGGTGATGAGCTTTTAATATTCTTTTGTGTTTCTAATAATGACTGGACACCTATCACCAAACATGTTTCAAACCTTACCGCAGTAAAACAGGATGACGGCAGTTATAAGCTTACCTTTACTAATAACTATACACCTTGGGGTGCACCCGAGCCTATTGTATCGCCCATAACAGGCGCTACCGTAACTTGGGGTTATGATAGCACTACAAATACTTATACCACAGATGAAAACGGGCAAGTGTTGATTCCTGCTATTCAGGCGGCGGCAGGCACAGCCTGCAAATAGAAAAAGATGATGTAAATGGTGCTCCTACCGTTGTGCGCCTTACGCCCGATTATACTATAAATATAGCGGAAACCGTGGCAAGCGTTTTCACTACCAAAACCCTTACCGATACAACTACACCTGTGGATTTGGTAGTACCTAATGATATTACCACAGCCAATATTGTTGCAAGCGGTGCGGCAGGCGGTACGGCTACCCTTCCCGCTATAACCGTAGTGAACGAACAAAGCACAGGCAGTGCTTTAAGTATGGAAATAGCGGCAGGCACAGTAGTAACCAGCTATGATAACGGTTGGAACGGTACCATTCAAGTACCTACTGTAACTACTGCCAGTGTTACCGGTCAAACCGTACAAAAAGCAATTTCCGTTGGTTTAGCAGGGCAAACCCTTAATTTTGATAAGCCTGTACGTTTGGTAATACCGGGCGCCGCCAACTATAAAGTTGGTTTCTTGAAAACGGATGGCTCGCTTCAGGAAATAACAACTGTTTTGGCTAATGATAATATAAATGCCGCAACCGCCGCTCTTACAGGTGGTATCAACGAAGCTAAAATAGCTGTGGGAGCGGATATGGTAGTATGGACAAAGCACTTTACCAGCTTTGTGGCCTATACTACGCCTACTTCGGGCGGCGGCACTGCTCAACAGGTTTATATAAGCGTTAAAAATCCTAAAGGGCAAACCTATTTAAGCAAAAAATCCTATACCTTTGAAACAGGTATGACAGCCTTGAGTCTTTTGCAAAAAACAGATTTAGATATTGAGTTAAGCGGTAATTATGTAGTTGCCATTGAGGGTCTTGCCGAAAAAAGCGCAGGTTATCCAAACAGTGGTTGGATGTATAAAGTAGGCAGTAAATTCCCAACTATAGCTACCTCCAGCTATAAACTGGAAGCGGGAGACTATGTACAATGGCTCTATTCTTACGATCTGGGCAAGGATTTAGGTGCCGATTATAAGGAAGAAGACCCCAAGAAACCCGAAGAAAATGCCCAAACAGGCAAAGCTTTCTTTAAGGATGTTGCCGAGAACCATTGGGCACATGATCATATTTATTATCTTGCCAATAAAGGCATCATAAAAGGTAAAACTGCAGATACTTATGCCCCCGGCAGTAATATAACACGTGCCGAATTTGTAACTGTATTGGCCAGGATGAGCGGTGCTGATCTAACAAAATATACCGCTGCTTCTTATCTTGATGTTAAAAACAATGCTTGGTATATATCAGCGGTGGCTTGGGCTACCAAAGTAGGTGTGGCAGGTGGTACGGACGGCAAATTTAACCCCAACGCCAATATCAGCCGTGAGGAAATGGCGGCCATGATAAGCCGTTATGCAGCAAAAATTGCCAAATATACTTTGCCCGAAACCAATCCTGTCGCAAATTTTGCAGACAATACGGAAATAAGCTTTTTCGCTAAGGATGCCGTAATAGCAATGCAAAAAGCAGGTATAATAAATGGCGTGGGTGAAAACAAATTTGCTCCCAAAAACTCCGCAACTCGCGGTGAGGCCGCCAAAATGCTGGCAGTTCTTTTACGGGATATTGAAAAAGCCGCAAAATAAGTTATTAAAGGCTAGTCTATAAAATTTAAAATTAAAAGTGATTGAGTGATTAAGGCTGTGTATTCTTAAAAATACACAGCCTTTGTTTTTGAAAATTAAACAAAAAAACCTTATACATTTAATGTATAAGGCCTTTTTGTGCGATATTTATGACCATGACAGATAGTTTCAATATAAAGTCAGTTTCGATATGAAATGTTAGGAAATGAACATATAGCAGTTTTTATAAAAACTG
>DGYV01000015.1:12628-12923 GCA_002398485.1 Peptococcaceae bacterium UBA4997
TATAGCAGTTTTTATAAAAACTGTATAAAACTATTATATGATGTTTTTAAGAATAAGGTTCTGAAAGTTTTATTATTGATCAAGCTTTATGGGATTGGCAGGCTTCTTTATAGGCACAATTTTTACAGCCGCAGCCGCAACCACCTTTTTTATGGTTTTTATAGATATTATATACAGCAAGGGCTATCAAACCTATAATAACTGTTATAATAACAAATGCGGACATTTCAAAATCCCCTTAAGTGTCGCAACTATCATGCGCTCATTTTGCTTATATTGTTGTTACCTTCGGCAA
>DGYV01000015.1:13107-14331 GCA_002398485.1 Peptococcaceae bacterium UBA4997
ATATTGTTGTTACCTTCGGCAAAGGTATCGGTTTTTTGTTTATAGGGTTTTCTGAGTAAAAGGCATATTAGCAAAGCTAAAATAATAATTGCCAAAGTGGCTCCTGCTCCAAAGGGAGTACAAAGGAAAATAACACTGCCCAACTGGTATACTATAAAGGCCATAACATAAGCCAACAAGGTTTGGTAACCTATAGTAAGCCAGGTCCAGAGCCACTTTCTCCTTTAACAAAGCCTAAGCTTGCCAAAAAGCGGCGGGTATCAGCCTTGCCTGTTATTTTTTTAATATATTGCTGGGAACCTATTTCCAGCATTGTAAGAGTTATGGTCTTTCCTCCTTTTTCTGTTAGCAATATCTAACTTATGCAATGAGTTTACCATAGCTAATTATAGTTATTAACAGCTAACTTATGATTTTTTTATTTTTCCTACTATAATAGTTGACATTGCATTGTACAGGTATTATACTAAACCTTACCGGTTAGCTTCAGCTAATTAAAGTTGGTTTCGGCTAGCGTATTTTATACATAAAAGCGGCCGAGCCCTTATATAATTAAACTATCTGCAAAACAATTTAATCAAAATAAAATAAGTAAAATAATAAGAAAATAAATTTGCAAAGGAAATAAAAGTATGACATTGGATCAATTAAAAATAGGTGTTACGGCGCGCATAACTGCTGTAGGTGGCTGCGGTGCCTTGAGAAGGCGGCTTTTGGATATGGGTTTAACACCTAACACCAAAGTTATGATAAGAAAAATGGCACCTTTGGGTGACCCTATAGAACTTTATTTAAGGGGTTATGAGCTTACCATAAGAAAGCTGGATGCCAAAAATATTCAGGTGGAACTGCTTAGCGAAGGGGGCAAGGCCAAATGATGTTTGCTTTGGTAGGTAATCAAAATTGTGGTAAAACCACCTTGTTCAACCAGCTTACAGGTTCAAACCAGCATGTGGGCAATTTCCCTGGTGTAACAGTGGAAAGGAAGGACGGGCTCATCCGCGGCAGCAAAAATATAACCGTGGTGGATCTGCCCGGTATTTATTCGCTTGCCCCTTATACCAATGAGGAAATAGTTACCAGGGATTTTTTGTTGAATGAGCGTCCCGATGTTATCATAAACATTGTAGATGCCACAAATATTGAAAGAAATTTATATTTGAGCCTTCAGCTTGTCGAACTGAATATGCCTATGGTGATAGCGCTGAATATGATGGATGAGGT
>DGYV01000015.1:14502-14801 GCA_002398485.1 Peptococcaceae bacterium UBA4997
CTGAATATGATGGATGAGGTGCGCGCGAACGGTAATTCTATAGATATTGCCAAATTTCAATCGGAAATAGGTGTTCCTGTTATTCCCATTTCCGCAAGCAAGAACGAGGGTGTGGATGAGCTTATCCAGGTGGCTGTAGCTACGGCAGAGGCAAAGCTTAGGCCCAAAAGGCAGGACTTTTGTTCAGGAGCTGTGCACAGGGCTATCCACGCGGTGGCTCACCTGGTGGAGGATCATGCCGACCGTATAGGCGTGCCCTCCCGTTTTGCCGCAACTAAGCTGGTAGAGGGTGATGAGCC
>DGYV01000015.1:15017-15462 GCA_002398485.1 Peptococcaceae bacterium UBA4997
AGGGTGATGAGCCCATGCTGAAGCTGCTTCAGCTTTCCGAAAATGAGAAGAATATGATAGAGCACAGCGTTACGGAAATGGAAACCGAATTGGGTACAGATAAGGAAGCGGCCCTGGCTGATATGCGTTATGCTTTTATTGATAATTTGTGTAGCCGTACCGTGATCAAGACAGGGGAAAGCAAGGCTCATCTGCGCAGTATCAAAATAGATAATATACTAACCAATAAATATGCGGCTTTACCTATTTTTTTAGGAATAATGCTTTTGATTTTCTGGCTTACTTTTGGAGTCATAGGCACGGCTTTGAGCGATTTACTTTCTTTGGCTATAGATAAGCTTGCTTTCTTGGTGGATCATGGCCTTGCCGTTTATGGTATAAACCCTGTCATCCATTCTTTGGTGATAGACGGTGTATTCGTTGGTGTGGGCAGTGTGCTTTCCTT
>DGYV01000015.1:15711-30027 GCA_002398485.1 Peptococcaceae bacterium UBA4997
TTTTGGAAGACAGCGGTTATATGGCACGCGTAGCTTTTGTAATGGATAAGCTTTTGCGGAAAATAGGTCTTTCGGGGCGTAGCTTCGTGCCTATGCTCATCGGTTTCGGCTGTTCGGTGCCGGCTATCATGGCAACACGTACCCTGGCCAGTGAGCGTGATAGGAAGATGACTATCCTGTTAACTCCTTTTATGAGTTGTTCCGCCAAATTACCTATTTATGCTTTGTTTACTGCCGCCTTTTTTGTAGAATATCAAGCCTTGGTGATGATAAGCTTGTATGTTTTGGGTATGCTAATAGGTGTGTTAAGCGGTTTGGTAATGAAAAAAACGCTTTACCATGGCAACCCCGTGCCTTTTGTAATGGAACTGCCCAATTACCGCCTGCCCAGCCCCAAAAGTGTTGGTCTTTTGCTTTGGGACAAGGCCAGGGATTTTTTGGTACGTGCCTTCACAGTGATTTTTATTGCTACCCTGATAATTTGGTTTTTGCAAACTTTTGATACCCGCATCAATGTGGTGGCAGACAGTTCACAAAGCATGCTTGCCGCAGTTGGTAAATTTATTGCTCCCATATTTACCCCCTTGGGCTTTGGTGATTGGCGCGCGGCCACTGCCATTATTACGGGTTTAAGCGCCAAAGAGGCAGTAGTAAGCTCCCTAGCAGTGCTTACAGGAACTACCATAACTGCTCTGCCGCAGGCTTTAAGCAGTCTTTTTACGCCGCTTGCCGCTGTTTCTTTCTTGGTGTTCACGTTGCTTTATACTCCCTGTATTGCCGCTATTGCAGTGATAAGAAGGGAAATGAACAGTGGTTTCAGCGCCCTGCTGCTGGTATTTTACCAAACGGCCATTGCCTGGATAACGGCTTTTGTGGTTTACCGTATTGCTTTGATTTTCTTTTAGAGGGTGTTTAAATGCACTTATTGGATTGGCTTATTTTAGCGGTTTTGGCAGTTGGCGTATTCTTTGCGGTACGCTATTTGCTGAAGTCCAAAAATAAAGGCTGTGTAGGCTGCCGTAACTGTCCGTTAAGTAAAACCAAACCTAAACGTAAATAAATCTTGATTTATAAAAAAACAGCCTGAATAATAGGCTGTTTTTTAATTGATTACTGAGGTTAAAAATTAAAATACTTTTCTCCTATCCCCCTTGCCCCTTTCACGGGAAAGGGGAGGATTGTGCCCTGGTCGCTTAGGCTACAGTTTTCAAGCACGTCTAGAACAGCTTAATTAATACGCGGACACGCCTCGAAATTTTCTCGTTGAAGTCCGCTAAACGGCATTACAAACTCTTAGGGTATTTTATTTATTGCAATGCCGTTTACCTGCTTGCGCTGTTTTATGCATGTGCAAACTCTACGCCACGCTTTACAGGCGCTTATAAAATCAAAACAATATGACTAAAATATCCTATAATTGCCATTGCAAGGAATTTAACAGCCAAGGAGTTAAGCTGCTATTCTATATATCAACTTTGCATATTGTAATAATTTATTATTTTAAGTGAGAGCTTAAATCTTTTTCAGCCTATGCTTTTAGGTAGGCTTTCTTGACTTTTTTGAGCTTTCAGTATATACTTTAGCTTGTCTTTAAATATAATTATAATTTAATTAAGGTACGGGTGCTTTAAGCTAAAAAGAAAAAGCCGATGCGAATTCGGTGCGGTCCCGCCACTGTAATGGGGAGCAAGCCAAATAACCACTGTTTTGAAACGGGAAGGTTGGCAAGCAATGAGCCTAAGCCAGTAGAACTACCTGTACAACAATGACCGTTTGACCTGCGAAGGACAGGAAGGTGATTTTGCTTTTATGATTGGCAAAGCCGCCTGTAGTGCGGCTTTTATTTTATTTTGGGGGTTTTATGATGCAGAAGATCAAATTTCAAAAAATTGCTGTATTGCTGGTATGCCTGCTTACGGCTTTATTTTTGTTCACCGCCTGTGGTACGGATAAAACAGGGGAAGAACTTTCAACGGATCTAACCCCTTTAAACGGAAATGCCGAAACCGAAGCTTTAGACGCAGTTGAAGCGGCTGCCGCCGAAACTAAAGTTGGTGTGGCTTCCCTGCAGGCTACCGCCGAACCGACAGAAAGTAAAGATACCTCAAATACTGCAACGGCCGCTAAAACCTCAAAAAGCATTGTTACGGCCAAAACAAAAACTACTGCTCAAAATAAAACCGAAACTAAGCTTTGCTGCACTTTTTCCATAGTTTGCGGCACCATTTTGGATCATATAGATGATTTCGATACCTCAAAAAAAGATCTTTTGCCTGAAGACGGCATTATCTATGCCACCAAAAAAGTAGAATTCAAAGAAGGCGAAACGGTTTTCGATGTTTTGCTAAGGGAAACCAAAGCCAATAAGATACACATGGAGTTTTCCAAAACCCCTGTTTACAAAAGTAACTATATAGAAGGCTTGAACAATTTGTACGAGTTTGACTGCGGCCCTCTTTCGGGCTGGATGTACAGCGTGAACGATGCGTTTCCGAATTACGGCTGCAGCGGTTATAAACTGAAAGACGGCGACAAGGTGGAATGGCTGTATACCTGCGAATTAGGCAGAGATATAGGTGCACCGGAATGGAAAGAGGTGGCGCCTCCAAGTGAATAGTGCTTTTGCTTCTTATCATCCCATTATCAACTTTACTTATTTTTTAGGCATCATCTTTTTTACCATGTTTTTTATGCATCCATTCCTGCTGGTTATTTCGCTTACGGCTGCGTTTATTTATTCTTTATGGCTGGGCGGTAGAAGGGCTTTCAAATTCAACCTGGTATTTCTTTTGCCCATGCTTTTTATTGTGGTTCTTATCAACCCGCTTTTTAACCATGAGGGTGCTACTATTTTGTTTTATTTAAGGGAAAACCCCATAACCCGTGAATCCATAATTTATGGCATTGCTTCCGCCGTTATGTTTGTAAGCGTTATTTTATGGTTTTCCTGTTATAATAAAATAATGACTTCCGATAAATTTATGTATGTGTTCGGCAGGCTTATACCGGCGCTTTCTTTGATAATCAGCATGGTACTGCGTTTTGTGCCCATGTTCAAGGCTCAGCTGAATGTTATTTCCGCGGGACAAAAGGCTATAGGACGTGATGTTTCACAGGGCAATCTTTTAGATAAAGCCAAAAACGGTCTGAAAATACTTTCCATACTTATAACCTGGGCTTTGGAAAATGCTATTGAAACGGCAGATTCCATGCGTGCCAGGGGTTATGGCTTGAAAGGGCGCACCAGCTTTTCCCTTTTTCGTTTCGATGCCAGGGACAAAGCTCTGCTTGTCCTTATGCTTTTATGTATCGCCGTGGTGATGTTGGGGGCTTTTTTGGGTAAAACCACTATCGATTATTTTCCTTTATTTGTAATGGGCGAACTAAGTTCGTTTAGTATCACGGTTTATGTGGTATATGTTTTGTTTGCGTTTTTACCCCTTATTTTGGATGTGGTGGAGGAGCTTAAATGGCAATCCTTGAAAGCATAAATTTTAATTTCAGCTATCCCTTAAGAAACGAGCCTGCCTTAAAAAATATCAATTTGGCTGTAGAGGCAGGGGAGTTTGTAGTGATCTGCGGCAAATCCGGTTGTGGTAAAAGCACCTTGCTTAGGCAGTTTAAAAGGGTGCTGGCGCCGCATGGTCAAAAAAGCGGACAGCTTTTTTTCAAAGATATGCCTCTTGAAAAAGTGGCAGATAGGCTGGAAGCCCAGGCTATAGGTTATGTACTGCAAAGCCCCGAAAACCAAATAGTTACCGATAAGGTATGGCACGAGCTGGCCTTTGGGCTGGAAAGCTTGGGTTATGATAAAGCCATCATCCGTTTGCGAGTGGGTGAAATGGCCAGCTTTTTTGGCATAGAAGATTGGTTCCGTAAAAATGTTACCGAGCTTTCAGGCGGTCAAAAACAACTGTTAAATTTGGCTTCCGTAATGGCTATGCAGCCCGAGATATTGATTTTGGATGAGCCTACCAGCCAGCTTGACCCCATAGCGGCTTCCGATTTTTTGGCTACCGTTGCCAAAATCAACAGAGAGCTTGGCACTACGGTAATAATGAGCGAACACCGTTTGGAAGAGGTTATGCCAATGGCGGACAGGGTGGTGGTCATGGACAATGCCGAGATCATCGTCTGCGATATACCCCGCAAGGTGGGCTGGCAACTTTTTTCAGCTAAACATGATATGTTCAGTGCCATGCCTGCACCCATGCAGATATACGGTGGTGTTGAAGGCGATGGTGCCTACCCTATAACCGTGCGTGAAGGCAGGTGGTGGCTCACCAACCGTTACGGTATTGCTGAAGCCGTGAAGCCTACATCTGTGCTTCAGCAGTCTAGTCAAAATGAAGCTGCGGTAGTGTTTAAGGATGTTTGGTTTAAATACGAAAAAAACGAGCCCGATGTCATCAAGGACCTGAATATTGCTATACCCAAGGATTGCCTTTATGCTATAGCAGGCGGCAACGGCACGGGTAAAAGCACAACATTGAGCCTTATTTCGGGCATAAACAAGCCTTATCGCGGCAAAATAAGCGTGCTGGGTAAAGATATAAGCAAATTCAAAAATAATGAGCTGGCTTGCGGTATTATGGGCTTGTTGCCGCAAAATCCGCAGGCGCTGTTTGTGAAAAAAACCGTGGAACTGGATTTACTGGAAGTTTTGGAAAAAAGCAAGCTTAGCCAAGCGGAAAAGCTGTTAAAAGTAAAAGCTATGGCGGAGCTTGTGGAAATAAGCGAGTTGCTTTCTTACCACCCTTATGATCTTTCGGGTGGTGAGCAGGAAAGGGCGGCCCTGGCCAAAGTAATGCTGTTGGAGCCGCAGATATTGCTTTTGGATGAGCCCACCAAAGGTTTGGACAGCCATTTCAAAGCTAAATTTGCCACCATTTTGCAAAAGCTTTTGGCAAAAGGTGTTACGGTGATAATGGTTTCACATGATATTGAATTTTGTGCCAAATACGCTAACTACTGTGCCTTGTTTTTTGATGGCTCGGTGATAAGCCATGGCGAGCCAAAAAGCTTTTTTGCAGGCAACAGCTTTTATACAACAGCGGCCAACCGTATGTGCAGGGGTGTTTTTCCCAATGCGGTAACTATAGAGGATGTGATAGAGGAGTGCAGAAAGAAAAATTAAATCCACCTAAAAAGTTGAGCAAACGTACACTTTTGGCATCCGTTTTGATATTGCTGGTTATACCCGCTACCATTTTGTTCGGCATCTTCTTTTTGAATGACAGGCGCTATTATTTTGTAAGTTTATTATTGGTAACCTATTCACTTTTGCCGTTTTTCTTTGTTTTTGAAAACCGCAAACCGCAGGCTAGGGAATTGGTGGTCATTGCCGTTTTGGTGGCCTTGGCGGTAGCGGGCAGGGGTGCTTTTTTTATGCTGCCGCAGTTCAAGCCCGTGTTGGCTATAGTTATAATTTCCGCCTTGGCTTTCGGGGCGGAAACGGGTTTTTTGGTGGGCGCACTCACGGCTTTTGTTTCTAACTTTTTTTTCGGACAGGGGCCATGGACACCGTGGCAAATGTTTGCTATGGGCATTATTGGTTTTTTAGCTGGTATTTTGTTTCAAAAAGGTATATTGAGCCGTAAAAAATTTCCACTTTGCCTATTTGGTGCTTTAACAACTTTTTTGATTTACGGTGGCATCATGAACCCTTCTTCTGTGCTCATGTTTACCAGCAGGCTTACTTGGGAAAGCTTGATTGCTGCCTATATTTCAGGCTTTTGGTTCGATTTGGTACACGCTGTTTCCACAGTATTTTTTTTGTATGTTTTAACTGACCCCATGCTGGATAAGCTGGACAGGATCAAAATAAAATACGGGATTTTAAGAGAATAAAAAAGCCTTTAAAATTCTTCTCTTATGCACAGAATAACAGGAGATATATACATCTAAGCTATTAATTGCATAATAAATATCAGTCTATATTTTAAAATAAAAAGAGAAAAACATGATTGTTTTTCTCTTTTATATTTATTGTGATATTATTTATCTGATTAGGCAGTAAATCGGTTTCAGTGTAAATTTCCCAAATAGGTTTCTTATTTGTAGCCCACGTGTCTTGCAGCCGAGCCGAACAGATAGGCTTTGTATTTTACGTTTTTTAGCCCTACTTTCCGCATCAGTGCGGCCAAAGCGGGCTTGCTTAGAAAGGCTTCTGTGGATTCATTTAGCCACTGGTATTCGTTTTTATGTTTGCTGAAGATGTTGCCGAAGAAGGGCATTATATATTTGAAATATAGCTTAAAAAAAGGCTTTATCAGGGGCGAATGGGGGTAGGAGGAATCAAGGCAGTAAACGGGCGAGCCTGCTTTAATCACACGCCGCATTTCACTTAATACCTTGCTATAATCCGCTACATTGCGTAAACCAAAGGAAATAACAGCACAATCAAAAGTATTATCCGCAAAAGTAAGTGCCATAGCATTGCCTTCCGTAAATTCTATATTATTGAGCTCTGCTTTTTTTTGACGTTCTTTAGCAACTTTAAGCATATTGGCGGAAAAGTCTGCGCCCGTGATTTTGGCTTTAGGGTTCATTTCAGCCAGGGCTAGGGAAATATCGCCAGTGCCGCAGCACAAGTCTAAAACCTTTGCGGGATTTTGGGTACTTATGTCCTGTATCATTTCCATTTTCCATTTACGGTGGTGTCCAAAGCTGATTATATCGTTCATTTTATCATAATCTTGGGAGATGTTTTCAAATACGCTGTGTACACGCTGTTCCTTATCCATTCAGCAATACCTCCGCCAAAATGATCAAAAGATAATATATGTTGATGGTTTTAACAAGCTTTAAGGTAGTACCCAAAGCTTGACGGCGGTGTGCAAGATCCAGCGGTATTTTAAGATAAGCCTTCAGGTAGAAGAAACAATGTATAGCCATGATGATGGCAAGCGGGCTGCCATCATGGAAATGCCAAAAGCCTAAATGAGCAACCATTAAAATTGCTAATATAAAACCTATAATAAGTAAAAGCTTAGTGTTTTTCTGCCCTAACAAAATAGGCAGGGTATGGCGTGAAGCTTCTTTATCTTTTATGATATCGCAGCCGTTATTAGTAAGCATGATCAGGCCTATAGTAAGAATGAGCGGAGAAGCATAGTATAAAACCATGGGTTCAAAGCTAACTGTTAAGGCATAATAAACAGCCATAGTGATGATGCCGCCCATTACAAAACCTGAAGTGATTTCGCCCAAAGGCGTATAGGATATGGGCAGCGGCCCCGCAGAATAAAACAGAAGAATAGGTAAGCCAAAAGCGCCGAAAAGCAAAAGCCAAAAGGATGAAGCCAAGCATAAAAGTAAACCCAAAACAGCGGCAAGGGCAATAAAAACAATGGCAACACCCAAAGCGGTTTTAGGATTTATATTGTGGTAAACCATGGCAGCATCATGAGCGTCTGGACAGTTTGTTGCATCATCCGCACCTTTAACAAAATCCATATAATCATTTAGGGTGTTCACAGCTGATTGCAACAACACAGAAACGGCCAATGTTCCCAAAAATATCAAAAGATTAAAAGAGTGGCCAAAAGCGCAGGCCAAAAGAGTGCCTAAAAGTACGGGAAAGATACTTGCTACCCAAGTGTGGGGCGCAGCCAGTTCTTTTACGGCCTTAAAAGTTAATTTATTATACATTTTTACCTCCTGAAAGTTGTCGATTCATTATAGCACAGTTTCTATAAAACCGCTATTGCTCAATTGAATAAAAGATGGTATAAAATAAAATAAAAGTTATTAATAAATTATAAAAGCAGTGCTGTAAATTTATATTTTATTTTGCAAATTAGTGATGTTTAAATAGCTTATTATTTGTTGTAATATATGTATATAGTAGACATTTGTTTTATTTATTTTTATGAGCTTTTGTTTTTTAAGTAAAAAAACAATTTAAGATTAGGCAAACTTATTGAAAAATAAGGATGCAAATCCATGAGCCTAAACCGTTGGGCTATGATAGTCGGCTGCAATTATTTTCAGCGTTTTTTTTGCTGGGATATAGCAGCTTTATATTTTTTTACCAAAGAAAACGCCAATTGCGGGGAATCAAGATGAGTTATAAAATACAGGACTTGCCTGCGGCCAAAAAGCTTGAAAAAATGCTGAAATAGTATGCGAAACGGTTAGAATAAATAAGAATTCTTTTCTGCAATGGCTTAGCTGCTTGGGCAGCTATGATAAGCTTACTTGCTTGCCCGGGTATGATTTTTTAAGCTGAAAACGGTGGGAATAAAAAAATTTCACCATAAAGCATAATTCAGCATAACATAATGCATAAGTAAAAAAGGAGTGATCAAAATGAAAAAAGGTAAAGTGAGCCATGTTTTTCCCGGCAGCAATACACCGCAGGGATTTTATTCTTTTTATGCCGAGGGCTTGAGCCCTATGGAGCATGTTTTTGTTTTAAAGGGAGGCCCCGGTACAGGTAAGTCTACCTTGATGCGTAAAATAGCACATAATATGACGGAGCGCGGTTATGATGTTGAACTATGGCAATGCTCTTCCGATAATAATTCACTGGATGGTGTTATTATAGGTAATTTGGGTGTTGCGGTGGTTGATGGTACCGCACCGCAGGCCGTGGTTTCTTAACACATGCCGAAAACTTTAGGACATATTATTTTTGCTTAAATCTAAAATCAATGATTATATTTTAGCCTGTTTTTAAGAACAATTTTTGTAGATTTTTGAAAAGTCTCGCTAAGAAAAATCAAATAGAAATATAAAAAAACCAGCAGAGTTTTAGCCTTGTCAAAGCCAATAAAAAATTTAAAAAGCTGCTTATTTTTTATATTGTTTTTTATATTTTTCGCAAGTTGTTTTGGCTTCAAAAAATGTTGTAAATCTTTATTAAAAAAAATTTAATAAAAATACTATTCAAATCACAAAACATCTGGTATAATTATGTTGTTTTAAGAAAACATTATGAGAACATATTACAAATTTAAATCAAAAAATTTAATATAGCCGTTGTGAAAGGGCAAACTTATTGAAAAATAAGGACGCAAAGCCAAAGGGTCTAATCCTTAATGGAAAGACAGCCGGTTGCAATCAAAATAAACTTTAAGGTTTATCTTGAATGCAACTTTTTTGTTTAAGTACATCAGTTTACAAATAAAGCTTTTGTTTTTGAAAAATAAACAGGTTCTTTGTTAAAGCTTAATTGGGAAAAGGGGTTTTAGAATGTCAAAGCTTAAAATATCCTCAGGGACTAAAATAGATTTGCAACTTATTAAGGATAATGAAAAAAAGGTACTGGCCTTGAAATCCACTTTTGAAAAAAATGTGGACGATGTTTCCTTGCTTATTTCCGCTCCCTTACATAAAGGTAAATATATAATATTTGAGCAGTTCGATAAATTAAGTATAAAATATTACCAGGGTCAAACCAAACACATACTTTTTGGCTATATTGAAGATTATGTGCAAATAGGTTTGCGAAATTATTGGCAAGTACATATGGTTTCCGAAGAAAGACAATTTGTACGCAGGGCTCATGAGCGTATTAAGGCTTTGCTTAGGGTATCTTATAACAAATATGCTGGGGAAAACACTTTCCAAAAGCAGGACAAAATGTATGCGCTTTCGCGTGATATAAGCGCGGGCGGTATTTCTTTAAGGATCAACAGATATTTGGAGCCTAAGGAAATAATTGAAGTTACCCTGCCGCCTTTGGGCAAAATAAAAAGCTTTTCCCAAAAGGTAGAAGCTCGCTGGATTATGGCTACGGAAAATAACAAGGCCTTTAGTTATGTGGCAGGTTTTCGTTTTATTTTCAAAAACAGTACAGAAAAAGAAAACCTGAAAGCTTATGTTTCTTCATTGATAATAATGAATAAATAAACAGCTATTAAAAATCTTTTCAGCATAAGTAAAGGGGGTGAACAAATTGACGGTAGGCCAGCATACGCGGTAGTATAAAAAAACTGTTTTGTGTATTTCTTTAACTTTTCCATGCCTTTAAGCGCCTATGTGGGTTTAGTTTCCGATCCTATTATCAAGGTGATAGAACAGGAACTCTTTACATATAAATTAAATCTTTTGCTTACCGCCAATAATAAGGATACCGCTTTTATTACCATGTCTTAAAAGGACAGCCTTGAATTTATAACAGCGCTTCCCCTTGAATATACCTAGGACGGCGCGGTAATATGGACATTTTGGCAGGCAGAACAGCTTATATAAGCGGAGGCATCATTTCCACCATAAACCATTGTTTGGTGGAAAACAGCACTATCAATGGTTATGTTACAAAGGGCGATGCGAACGAGCTGCCTGATGATTATATAGTATCCTCAAGTGATATTGTGGGCCAATATGTGGCTCTTATACCGATTTTGGGTAATGTGCTTACCCTTTTAAGCTCCAGCATGGGCTTTCTTCTGATAATTGTTTTGTCTTTACTTGCTTTTTTCATTTACCAGCTTACCGTGTTCCTTTTTTTGAAAAACCCCGCAACTTTGATTTCCATACAGCCTTTTTACCGTGACCGCATTGGGCTTTTGGGATATTTTAACGAATTTGCCAAGCGTTTTAATGAAACAGAATTTTTAATAAGCGTGTATTAGGCATCTTACCGTAAATACGCCAGCTTTATAGTATTGGACGAAAAGAACCTTGCCCGTATTGAATACTATTTTGCTGAAATGCTTTTCGTATTGGAAATGCCTGTTCCCAAGGCATGGATAGTGGATCTGGTGCCCACGGCCCGGCTGAATGACCCGCAAAAACTGTTTGAAGGCAAGTTAAGGGGGCCTACCAATTTGTGGTTCATTGGTACGGCCAATAATGATGCTTCTGCCTTCACTATTACCGATAAGGTTTATGATCGCGCTATCCCTATTGAGATTAATTCTTGTGGCACCATTTTTGAGGCGCTTTCTACCGAACCTATTAATATAAGCATTGAGCATTTGGAAGCTTTGTTTGCCGAGGCTAAAGCCAAACATTCCTTAAGTGAAGCCAGTCTTATCAAGCTGGAAAAATTGGATAGCTATATGGCGGAATATTTCAAACTGCAATTCGGTAACCGTATCATGAAACAAATTTATGATTTTGTGCCTGTTTATGTGGCTTACGGCGGTACGAAATTAGAGGCATTGGACTATCTGATAGCGCGTAAAATATTAAAGAAACTTGAAAGTTTAAATATTGCTTATGTACGTGATGAAATCAATGATCTGATTAGTTTTATGGGAAAGAATTTTGGTAAAACAGCGTTAAGGGAATCTAAAGCTTATTTGCAGAGGATACAAAACTTGTTTTAAATATTTACGGATAAGTTTACAAAATCAAAAGCTTGCATGGCAGTTTTTGATTAAAAATAGAGGAGCGGAGAAAAGAAGAGAAAGGTTGAAAAAGAAGAGGAAATACGAGAAAAAATTGGATTAGAACTACTAAAAATTGTTTTAGTTATTCAGTGGTTTTGCAGAGGAGGCGAACCAATGTCAGTTAAAATTGAAAACAGTTTAGAAGAATTATATTTAAAATACCGTAACAAAATAAGCCGTCATTTGGAAAACGACAGTTATTTTCAATATATGTTCGAGCTTATCAAAAGCGGTGAGAATGTATTGCAGCAAACCAATCGGGTATTGCATAAAAATATTGATGAAAAATGGCTTACTGTTATTGAAGATACCATACCGGATATAGATGCTATCATCAGCCATCCCCGCAGGTTCATTGCTACCGAGGAAAATGTGGTGCCCATTGAACTGGCTAGGAAAATAGGTGCGGAATCTGTACGTCATTTGGCTCAGAATACCAAATATATGACGGATATAAAAGATGGTCAGGTAGTACCCAAAAAGATCCTTAACGTAGCCAGCGAGGAAGGTTTTGATCTGTATGAAAACAGGTTTATCAATACTTTGATCGCAAAGCTGGCAAGTTTTATCAATAAACGTACAGATATTTTATTTTGGTCTACAGGTGATGAGCGTTTCTCCACCCTTAAACTGGATTCCACGGTAGAGGATGATTATGAGGAAATAAAATATAAGCTGGAAATCAGCATTAAAAGTAAGCAATCCTATATGGAAACCGATACCCAGAATATGGAGATTTTCAAAAGGATAGGCTATATACGCCATATAGTAAAGGAATTTCAGCGTTCAAATTTTGTTGAACTGATGAAGGGCACAGCGCAAACCAAATCACCTATTCAACTTACTAACTTGATGATGGAAGATCCGCATTATAAAAATTGTTATGCTTTGTGGACATTTTTAGAGGGCAGTGATGATGTGGGCTATACCATAGATACAAAAGAAACCGCCTTGGATTTTGATGAAGAATATTTGTATCAGCTTTACAGTAATATGCTTTTGAATTACACAGTTTTTAAGAGCATACTTTCATATGATCCCAGACGGATAGAGGATGCCTCACCCAAGCACAGAAAGGTGCTTAAGCCAAAATTCATCAAGCAGATTGTGGAGGAATTTGTAGATGATTATGATATACCGGATGTTGAAATACGCAAGGTAATTATAGAAGAAATAACCAAGGCTCAGGCAGAAATAGAAAAACAGCGTTATCTCAAAGAAAAAACAGCAAAAGAAGAATCCAAGGCCAGGGAAAAAGCCCGCATAGCCAAGGAAAAGGCCAAAGAGAAGGAACGTATTGCCAAAGAAAAGGCCAAAGAAAAAGCACGTTTGGAAAAGGAAAAACAAAAAGCTAAAGAAAAGGAACGCCTGGCCAAGGAAAAAGCCAAGGAAAAAGAGCGTTTAGCCAAGGAAAAGGAAAAAGCTAAAGAAAAGGAACGCTTGATCAAGAAAAAAGCCAAAGAAAAGGAACGCTTGGCTAAAGAGAAAGCCAAGGAAAAGGAGCGTCTGGCCAAGGAAGCGGAATTGGCCAGGGAAAAAGAACGCCAACAGCGTGAAAAAGCTAAAGAAAAAGAACGCTTGGCTAAAGAAGCAGAAAAGTCGCGTTTGGCTAAAGAACTTGCCAAAGCTAAAGAAAAGGAACGTTTGGAGGCAGCAAAGGCCAAGGAAAAGGAACGTCTTGCCAAAGCCAAAGCTAAGGAGCAGGAGCGCCTGGCGCTGGCTGCAGCCAAAGCCAAGGAAAAGCAGCGTTTGCAGCGTGAAGCCGCTAGGGAAAAGGAACGTCTTGCCAAAGCTAAAGCCAAAGAGCATGAACGCTTGCTTAAAGCCGCGGCCAAGGCTAGGGAAAAGGAACGCTTAGCCAAGGAAAAAAGCCGTTCGGCCAAAGCCAAAGCTCAAGAGGAAAAACAAGCTAAAAAGTCTGCCAAGCAGGAAAATGAGAAAGAAGAAGAGGTAATTATAGTTGAGGATGAACAAAGGGCTATCTCATAGTATGATAACCATGGTGCTCACCCTGGTTTTGCTAATAATGCTAAATCTTGCATGGTTAATGAACGCTTCTTTATCTGCTACCGATGCCATCAGCTTTGGCTTGGGTAAGCTGGATTTTTAGGTAAGTGTGGATGAAATGGTTATAGAAAGCGGCAATGTTACTTTTGTGCTGTTGCCTGCTTCCGAAGGTAATGTGATTTTGAAAGCTAAGAACATGGTGCCTGCACAAACCAAAAACTACAGGATAAGTGTTACCAATAACGGGGTGGACTGCAAAGTATTTTTTGGCCTTTCGGATATTCAAAACCCTATAGGCATCATTATCACGTAGGCAGTTTTGGCAACCATTGCAGCTGTTTATTGGGCGGCTTCAAGCGGTGCCTGACTAAGCGATATCCAAGAAGGGGATTTAGCGGCCGAGTATTCTAATTTTGTGATAAGCTCCCAAATCAAATTTGGCGCGGCTAACGCGATTCCCGACAGTGATGGTCTTTTTCCCGTTAATGTGTTTAGCCCTGCTGCCGATAATTATATAAATAAGCTCAAGGTTTCCCTCAATTATCAAGGCGAAAGCGAGGTTTACCTGCGGGTAAAAGTGCTTAAAGAATGGAAGTTGGAGCAGAAAGTGGATGGTTTAACCGAAATCGCAGCTTTATCTAACAGCCCTTTGACTGCCTATGATGTGCTTTCAGGCTGGTATGACAAGCGTAAATATGATGGTTATTTTTACTGTAAAACACCGCCTGATGCTGGTACAGCCATGAATATACCCTTGATAACAGGGGCTTCCAATTACTGGCGTGATCCCGAATATATGCCGCAAGTGAATGATTACCCCAAACTTATTATGAGGATGTGTGTAATAGCGGAAGCAGTGCAGACCAACTGTTGACAGCAATACTAGAATTTAACAGAACTGCCCTGGGAATAAAATAACTAAAATAAACAAGCCTATCCTACCGTCTTTGCTATAGCAAAGACG
>DGYV01000015.1:30223-30560 GCA_002398485.1 Peptococcaceae bacterium UBA4997
GTCTTTGCTATAGCAAAGACGGTTTTACTTTTTTATGTCTTAAAACGTTCTTCATATCAGCACGGGTTTTTTCATAGTATTTTAGGGGTGATGATATGAAAAAACAATTAGTGGCGAGGGAGATTTTTCAAAGTACCGATCCGCAAACCAGAAAGCAAAATCTAACAGCAAAAATCAACAGCTATCTTCAGGCCAGGTTGGCAAATTGGCTTAAGAGATAGGGGGTAAAACATTGCTTTGTGCCATTTATTGCCGTTTGAGCAAAGAAGATGAGGAAACGGGTAGAGAAAGCGAAAGCATCGTTAACCAAAAGGCACTTTTAACAGAGTATGCTCGT
>DGYV01000015.1:30763-31330 GCA_002398485.1 Peptococcaceae bacterium UBA4997
AATGCGGCTGGGATATTTATAAAATCTATTGTGATGAAGATTACAGCGGCATCGATAGGGCAAGGCCCCAATTCAATGCCTTGATCCATGATGCCCAAGCAGGTCATTTTGAAATAGTTCTCTGTAAAACCCAAAGCCGTTTTACCAGGGATATGGAGCTGGTGGAAAAATATATCCATCACGATTTTTTGTTGTGGGGCATTCGTTTTGTGGCATTGGTGGATAATGCGGATACTGAGGTGAAAGGCAACAAAAAAGCCCGCCAAATCAACGGGTTGGTCAATGAATGGTATTTAGAGGATCTTTCCGAAAATATCAAGGCGGTTTTAGATCATAAAAGGAAACAGGGTGATTTTATAGGCAGTTTTGCTGCCTACGGTTATATTAAGGATCCCGAAAACCATAATAAGCTTTTGCCCGACCCTATGGCGGCGGCAGTGGTAAGGCGTATATTTACGCTTTATCTGCAAGGCTTCGGCAAACAAAAAATAACGGAGCTTTTGAACAAAGAAGGTGTTGCCAACCCTACTTTATATAAACAAAATTTAGGCCTTGCCTATGTGAATC
>DGYV01000015.1:31495-35760 GCA_002398485.1 Peptococcaceae bacterium UBA4997
GGCCTTGCCTATGTGAATCAAAGCGGTGCTTATGCAGGTCTTTGGAATAAAACCACAGTAGGCAGGATACTGCAAAATGAGCTTTATACAGGCAGCATGGTGCAGGGCAAACGCCGAAAAATAAGCTATAAGGATAAAACTTGTACGGAAATACCGCGCAGAGATTGGATAAGGGTGGAAAATACGCATGAACCAATTATAGAGAAAGAGGTATTTGAGCGGGTACAAGATTTGATGAGCCTGCGTACACGCGCCCAAGAAAGCGGTGAGATCCACCTTTTGGCGGGCAAAGTTTTTTGCGCGGATTGCGGCAGTATTTTAAGTAAAGTAAACAGTGGCGGCAAGGGTACTGAAAAGGCATATTTGCGTTGTAAACTACATGCTCAAAACAAAGCTCTGTGCAGCGGCCATTATATTCGTTTGGAACAGCTTACGGAATTGGTGGAAGCTAAAATCTATGTTTACATAAAAGAATTTTATGAAAAAAGCGAACCAATTCCTTTAGCCAAACCTTTACTGAATAAAGATTACGCTAAAACGGCTGTCCTGCTTAAAGCACAGTTGGAAAAGCGCAGCCGAGCCTTGAAAAGCCTGTATTTGGATAGGGCGGCCGGTATTATAGGGGAGGAACAGTTTTGTGAGCTTAACCGGGCTTTTTTAAAAGAAAAACAAGCTTATACCGAAAGACTGGCCCTGCTTAAAGAGGACGCGGATTTTGATGATAAAAGCCAAGAAAGGCAGCAAAAATACTGGCGGGAACTTTGCGCATTTAAGGTAATAGACCGTGAGCTGATAGCACTTTTGGTAGATAAAATAGAAGTATGGGAAAAAAATAAAGCCACTGCTGAACAGCGTATTAGTATAAGCTGGCTTTTCTAAGGCTGGGTTTAAGTATTATCATTGCTGTTCAAATAAATAACTGTTTATTTTAATGATAGGGGCTGCCATTTTAAAAGAATAGTACTATTATTATGAACGTATTTTAATGTTATCCTGAATTAGGTTTACTGTCATTCTGAACCAAGTGAAGCATCTTTCAAGGCTCAGAATGACAGGTTTTTGAAAAATATAGCTCATTGAACCCCTTGCGGAATTCATTAAAATAATTTTTGATTTTTTGTTTTACCTAACATGGCGTAGCTTAAGTGGTCAAGGCGCAAACAACCCCTTTCCTTTAAGGGAAAGGGGCTATGGGAATAGGGTAAAAATTTTTTATGAAAGTTTTTGCCCTATCTACTAAAAACATTACTTAATAGCTAACTTTATTTTAGCTTTCATAAATTATTTTAAGAAGGCTTTATTTTATTCAAAAATATCGCGTGTCATGGTTTTATTTAAAATAGGATAAATATTAAGTTTATAGCCTATATCGCAGTTGGCAAGAAAAACCTGTTTAATATCACTGATATTTTGGTTTTTAAGTTGGTTTATAAGCCATTTTTCGTCCCTGCCTATGAATTTTAGGTTATCAGGCAGGGGCTTGCCGTCTATAATTAGGTTTACTAGGGGTTGTTCAGGCGACGGCGTCAGTTTGAAATCGGCAGGGGTTACAGGGCGCTGGGTGGCTAAAGGTAAAAAACTGATTTTGCCATTGGGTTCTAAAATGGCACTTTGTAGTTTGGAAATATCATAATAACCGTTGGTACGGCACTGGCTCAAAAATTCACTTACATCCAGCCTGGCTTTTTTCAAGTTATTTTTATACAGTTTGCCGTTTTGAAATAAAACCAAAGTTTCACCCGTTAAAATGCGTCGTAATTTTATAGATTTATCCGTGGCTATGGAAAAAATCAAGGCAAAAAAAGCGTAAACTATCATGGCAGTAAGTGGCTTGGCAAATTCTTCTAATGCAGTTGCCATTTCTGCTGCTATGGAGCCGATGGTGATGCCGGTTATATAATCGAACATGCTCAATTGGGACATCTGACGATTACCCATAATTTTGGTAAGTAAAAACAATGTAAGAACGGAGCCCGTAGCAGTTAAAATGATGTGCAGTATATCCATTAAGTCTCTTTCCTTTCCAATAAAATAAAAATTTAAAGCAAATATTTTTAAAAGGCTGGTGTGAAATTTTTTAGGTTACTTTGCTATCTTTTAGGATGTGTAGTTACAGGTTTTTTATGAGGATATATTTAAAATAAAAAAATAATCAGGGCAATTGCCCTGATTATTTTTCTATATTTTATTTTAAAATTTGTGTTAAGCCCCATGTTTTTGGCATTTGTAAAGTTTCTTCCCTAATTTTACCAACTCATACCAAAATACTGCAACAGCGGCTATACCAAAAGCCATAAAAAATTCTGCTGCTTTAAGTGGTGCCAGCTTTAAAAAATTTGCCAGTGGTGTGTAAAGAATGAGGATGACCCCTAAAAAGGTAATAAACCAAACCAGCCACATCAATTTATCTTTAGTTAAGCGTATAGTGGAAACTATGGCAAAATCTATATTTGAGCTGTTTACCTGTACCAAAAATAGGTTGGATAGGATGATTATTACAAGCCCCATACTTCTAGCTACAGCGGCTTCGGCAGGGTTTTGCATAAGAAAGCTGTAATAAACACTAAAGGAAGCAGCAAAAATAACCATGCCCTGAAGCAGGCTTTTGCCAAGGATAGCGCCATTTAAAATATTTGCTTTGGGATTTCGGGGCGGTTTTTGCATTATATCTTTTTCAGCAGGTTGGCGTTCCAGTACAATGGAACAGGTTGGGTCTATAATAAGTTCCAAAAGGACAATGTGTAAAGGTAAAAGCATAAGTGCGCCGGGTGTTATATTGAGCAAAGGCGCAAGTAATGAAGCCAAGGCTATAGGCAGGTGGATGGTAAATACATAACCTATAGCTTTACGTATATTATCGTAAATGCGCCTGCCGTCTTTAACTGTATCTACAATTGTAGAAAAGTTATCATCCATTAAAATAAGGTCTGCCGCTTCTCTGGAAACCTCAGAACCGCGCTTGCCCATGGCTATCCCTATATCTGCATGTTTAAGGGCAGGGGCATCATTCACGCCGTCGCCTGTCATTGCCACTATTTCGCCATTGGCTTGCAGGGCTTTAACGATCCGCATTTTATGTTCAGGCATAACACGGGAAAAAATGCTTGCCTGCTTTACCTTTTCGCACAGTTCGTCATCACTTAGGCGGTTTAATTCATTACCGGTTACTATATTTTCACAATTTGGTATGCCCGTTTGTTTGGCAATGGCACTGGCGGTGATGCCGTTGTCGCCCGTTATCATAATAACTCTTATGCCTGCTTTGGTGCATTTTTCAATATCCTGCTTTATATTTTCACGCGGGGGGTCAGCAAGGCCTATCAAGCCACAGAGATTAAGCTTGCATTCCATGATGGTTTCGGGGATTTCATCTTCGTTATTTAAATGCATTATACCAACGGCAATCACGCGCAGACCTTGTTGCGACATAACAAGCATTTTGGCTTCTGCCTGTGCTTTTTCTGTTTCCGTAAGTTTGCAAATACCCAAGATTTTTTCGGGTGAACCTTTGGCAGCAATGAGGATTTGGCCGTCATGCCGCCAAACATGCCCCATCATGGGTGTTTCATGGGTTAGAGCATATTCTGTGATAAGCCTGCCCCCGAAAAGATGGTCTCTTTTTATACCTTGTGCCTCGCAGTGAGCCAACATGGCTTTTTCCATAGGGTCGTAGGTATCTGTTTCACAGCCCAGGCCCATGACTTCGCATAGTTCCGCTTCTGTGCAGTTTACCGCCCATGTTTCACGCACACTCATTTGGTTCATGGTGATGGTACCTGTTTTATCCACACAAAGTACGGAAACCGCACCCAAAGTTTCTACAGCTGGCAATCTGCGTACAAGAGAATTCTTTTTGGCCAGCCGCCAGGCACCTAAGGAAAGAAAAACCGTAAGGATAACAGGGAATTCCTCAGGTATCATGGCCATGGCCAAGGTTATGCCCGAAAGTATGCTTTCGATGATACGTTCACCAAATTGATGGTCGGGAATATTGAAATATGTGATGATAACTACCAGCAAAAACAGTGCAGCCGCTATGACGGCACAAAATTTTACCAATTTGTTGGTTTGCTTTTGCAAAGGTGTTATTGTATGAGGTGCCGATAAAACCGAGCTGCCTATTTTGCCATAAGCAGTGGCAGAGCCTATTTGTTCTACCAGTACCATGGCACTGCCTTGGGTTACCAAGGTACCCGCATAACAATGGTCCTTGAGCCAAAACTCGCTGTCGTTTTGAGGGGGTGTCGTTTTCCAAACGCCAACAG
>DGYV01000015.1:35973-36213 GCA_002398485.1 Peptococcaceae bacterium UBA4997
TGTCGTTTTCCAAACGCCAACAGATTCGCCCGTAAGCGAGGATTCATCCACGCACAAGTCATTAGCACGGAGAATGCGGCCGTCTGCGGGTATTTTAACACCTTCGGCTATCAGCATTAAATCTCCCGGCACCAAATCTATACTGGCAATAAGTTTTTCTTGGCCGTCCCTTATGACCTTAATTTGTGGAGCAGCCAGCTCTTTTAAGGCATTTAGAGTTTTATCGGTTTTCCATTCCTG
>DGYV01000015.1:36459-36617 GCA_002398485.1 Peptococcaceae bacterium UBA4997
AAAATAAGCATGATCGCACCGTCACGCGGTTCTCCCAAAATAAAATAGATTATTGCCGCCGCTATCAAAAGCAAAAACATTGGTTCGCTGATGATATGAAGCGCTTTTTTGAAAAAATTCGGTTTTGGGGCAGGGGTCAATTCGTTTTTGCCGTATTT
>DGYV01000015.1:36804-36973 GCA_002398485.1 Peptococcaceae bacterium UBA4997
CCCTGAAGCTTTTTTGCTTCCAAAGCAGTTAAACCTTGTAACGCCGTAGTTTGTTTTGTCATAGCACTTGCCTCCGTTATAGTTGTGTTATGGCACTTCATATATTACAGCATTATCTTTCCAAAAATGTATAAAAAAACACATCATATGGAACATACTACTGTCCCAC
>DGYV01000025.1:0-26290 GCA_002398485.1 Peptococcaceae bacterium UBA4997
TTGCGTAAGGTGGACCCAACTTTGGTTGTTAAAATACATCCTTTGGGCAGGGCGGATAAAAACGATGCTCTTACCGATATTTTCCGTTCCGAATTAGTGCTCGTGGGTTCTCCTACTGTGAACAGAGGGGTGCTTTCAACTATTGCTTCTATTCTTTCTCAAATACATGAGCTTGGCTTCAAGGGTAAAAAAGCGGCTGCTTTTGGTACTTATGGCTGGAGTGGTGAAAGTGTAAAACACATTAACGAGGAACTTGCCAAAGCAGGGCTGGAGTTGGTTCATGAAGGCTATCGTACTATGTGGGATCCTGATGCGGAAAGTCTTGCCGCTGCCGAGAAAATGGGTATGGATTTAGCTGAAAAACTAAAAAAATAAAAAATAAATAGTTTTATATATTATGCGAAGCCGCCTCAATGGCGGCTTCATTTGTGTTTTAAGAATATATCAATTAGTGAGTTAGGGGGTAATTATGTAAAAGAAAAAGGAAATATTCAAAAATAAACGAAATATTTATGATAAGCTATTTAATAAGAGGTGTTGTAAAAAATGCGAGCAGACTGGGAAAATACGGAAAGGCTGATTCTGGTGCCGCAGGCTTGCTACAGTATAAACAGCCGCGGCAGGATAAGAAAGGAAGAAAACTGTCCTTTACGTACCTGTTTTCAACGGGATAGAGACAGAATAATCCACAGCAAAGCCTTTCGCAGGCTTAAACAAAAAACCCAGGTTTTTATAGCGCCGGAGGGCGATCATTACCGTACCAGGCTTTCCCATACTTTGGAGGTTATGCAAATTTCCCGTACTATTGCCAGGGCGTTAAAGTTGAATGAGGATCTTACCGAAGCTATTGCTTTAGGGCACGATTTGGGCCATACTCCTTTCGGGCATGGCGGTGAACGTTCTTTGGCAGCGGTAGTGGGTAATTTTCATCATAATGAGCAAAGCCTTAGGGTAGTTGATTATTTGGAGGAAAACGGCAAAGGGCTCAACCTTACTTTTGAGGTTCGCGATGGCATTTTAAAGCACAGCGGTGATAATAAGCCGCAAACCTTGGAAGGAGCGGTGGTTAAAATTGCTGATAGGATAGCCTATGTGAACCATGATATAGATGATGCTATAAGAGCAGGTATTTTAACTGAAGATGATCTGCCAAAGGGTTTGGTTGACATACTTGGCGGCGGCAATGCTCAGCGTATTAATACTATGGTATTGGATACGGTAAAAAATTCGGAAGATTTGGCCGAAATAAGGATGTCTGTCCCTGTGGGAAGGGCCATGAATGATCTGCGTGAGTTTTTGTTTGAGAAAGTATATAGGCGCAAACAAGCGCAAGAAGAAGAAGCAAAAGTAAAAATAATCATTACCAAACTTTATGGTTATTACTTGGAAAACACTAATGAACTGCCTGCTTTTATGCTGGATTTGGATAACGGCGAAATGGCTGTTACCGATTATATAGCAGGCATGACAGATAGCTTTGCGCTTGAACAATATGTAAAAATCAAATAAAACACAAAAAATAAGGGACTTGAGTCTCTTCGCCGGTCAAGCTATCTTGTCATTGACTTTAACAAGCAGGACTCAATCCCTTGTTTGTAGTATTACCGAAGAATCTTTTATTATACCTGTATATTTTGCCAATCTTTGGGAAAAATAGGCTTATTCTGCGTAATTCCAAAATTTTTTTGACAAGATAGAAATGAGAGCTAAAAAAGAGGTAAAATGTATATTTTGGCGAATATGTATATAATATTAGGTTATAATTATTCAAACTACTGCTTAAATGGTTTTGGAACTAAGGGATAGGAGTGTGGGCCTTGGCAAATTTTATACCGCCAGAGCTTATTGAAGAAATTAACCAACGTACGGATATTCTTGAATTGGTAAGCCAATATGTAGTTTTAAAAAAGCAAGGCCGTAATTTTGTTGGTTTGTGTCCCTTTCATAACGAGGACACCGCTTCTTTCAGTGTTTCGCCCGATAAGCAGATTTTTTACTGTTTTGGCTGCAATAAAGGTGGTAATGCCATCAATTTTTTAATGTCGATAGAGGGTTTGAGTTTCCCGGAGGCTGTGGAAAAGCTGGCAAATAAAGTTGGCATAGAAATTCCCAAGCAAAAACTTTCCGCAAGTGAAAGAGCTCGCTTAGAATTAAAACAAGCGCTTTACAGCATCCATACTATAAGCAGTGACTTTTTTCAGGAAGCATTGTATGGTTCGGCAGGGAAAAAAGCTTTGCTATATCTTAATAAACGCGGTGTAAATAAAGAATTGGCTAAAAAGTTTTGTTTGGGCTATGCTCTCGATTCATGGGATGCTTTATTGAACCATTTATTGCAAAAAGGTTTTAGTCATCAACAAATTGAAATGGCAGGCTTAAGTGGCAGAACTGATAAGGGAAGCGAAACTCGTTTTTACGATAAATTTAGGGATAGAATAATTTTTCCTATTCATGATTACCGTGGGCAGGTAATTGCTTTTGGTGGTCGAATTATGGGAGATGGCCAGCCTAAATATTTGAATTCTCCTGAAACACCTATTTTTCATAAATCCAATAATTTATATGGTATTTATGTAGCCGGAACTGAGATACGCAATGCTGATGAGGCGGTGCTGATGGAAGGCTATATGGATGTTATAGCGGCGCATCAATACGGTGTTTCGAATGCTGTAGCGTCATTGGGTACAGCTTTTACTATTGAGCATGGGCGACTTTTAAAACGCTATACAACCAAAGTGATTTTGGCTTATGATGGTGATAACGCAGGTATTAATGCTACCTTAAAGGGTTTAGAGATTTTGAATGAACAAGGTTTTATGGTACGGATATTGCCTTTCCCTTCAGGCCAGGATCCTGATGATTTTTTGCGCAGTAAGGGCAAAGAGGGTTGGGATGAATTGATCCGTAATAAGGCATTGGGTCTTTTGGAATATAAAATGGAACACACCTTGAGCAAGTATGATATTCTTACAGTTTCTGGTAAGGGTAGTGCTGTACAGGAACTTTTACCTGATATTATCAGGTGTAAAAATCAGGTGGAGAGGGATACTTTTATTAACCTTCTGGCTAAACGCCTTGGTACGAATGCCAACGCAATTTATGCTGATTTGAATAAAAAAGGCCTACGTAAGCCTATAGAATATGTGAAAAACACTATTCCGAAAGCAAAAGCTCGTCCTGTAATAATCTATAAAAATTTGGAAATAACCGAACGTAATCGCATAGAATTACTGTTGTGTATGCTTTCGAACAAAGAAATTTTTAATAAAGTTGAAAAGGAAATTGGTTTTAATTTTTTAGAACGACAATCTTTGCAGGAATTATTGCTTTTGGTACAGAAAATAAAACAAGAATATAATTGGCAGCCCGCTAGTTTGTTTTCCTATTTGGAAGAAGGCGAAACCAAACAAATGCTGTTGATAATGCTTAATCTTAATATTGAATCTTGTGTTATGCCTGCTCTTTCAGAGGGCTATATTCAGGCTCTTAAAATTGAAAAAGCACAAAAAGAGCTTAACGAATTGGAAAATAGGCTTACAGATGCCAAAACAGGAGAAACCAGTAAAGAAATATTAAGTAAAATAGCTATTTTGCAGCAAACTATACGTAAATTAAGGCAAAAATGATTTTGGATTCTGTTTTCATGTTTTGAGGTTAGGGAAGAGAGGGAGCTTTGTGAAGGCTGAAGAAAACAATAACCAGTTACAAAATGACATGCTTAAAAAAATGCTGGATTATGGTAAGCAAAAGCATAGTCTTACTTATGCTGAGGTTTTGGAGCTTTTTGGTGACCATGAGCTTAGTGTGGAACAAATAGAGGAAATTTATGAGCAATTGGCTCAGGCAGGTATAGAAATTGTTCCTTGTGATGATTTGGATGAAGTACCCACTCCCGATCCTAATGATGAAGATCTTACCACCGAAGCGGAGCCTGTAGAAATAGACTTAACAGTGCCTGAAGGTGTAGCTATTGATGACCCTGTTCGTATGTATTTAAAAGAAATAGGCAGAGTGCCTCTTTTAACTGCTGAAGAAGAGGTTGAATTAGCCATGCGTATGGAAGAGGGCGATGAAGCTGCCAAACGTCGTTTGGCAGAAGCTAACCTGCGTTTGGTAGTAAGTATTGCCAAGCGTTATGTTGGCCGTGGCATGCTGTTTTTGGATTTGATCCAGGAAGGTAATCTTGGCCTTATTAAGGCTGTTGAAAAGTTTGATTATCGTAAAGGTTATAAATTCAGTACTTATGCTACATGGTGGATTAGGCAGGCTATTACACGTGCTATTGCTGACCAGGCCCGCACTATTCGTATTCCTGTACACATGGTTGAAACCATAAATAAATTGAACCGTATTCATCGCCAGCTTATTCAAGAACTGGGGCGTGATCCTTTGCCGGAGGAAATAGCCAAGGAAATGCAAATCCCTGTAGATAGAGTAAGAGAAATTTCCAAAATCTCTCAAGAGCCGGTATCCCTTGAAACTCCTATTGGTGAGGAAGAAGACAGCCATCTGGGAGATTTTATTGAGGATGAGGATGCTTTAGCTCCTGCCGAGGCGGCTTCGTTTTTCCTGCTTAGGGAGCAGCTTGATGATGTTTTAGGCACTCTTACTGCCAGGGAGAAAAAGGTATTACAATTACGTTTTGGTTTGGAGGATGGCAGAAGCAGGACTTTGGAAGAAGTTGGTCATGTTTTTGGCGTAACACGTGAACGTATACGTCAAATTGAAGCAAAAGCCCTGCGTAAATTGCGTCATCCCAGCCGCAGTAAAAAGCTTAAAGATTATTTAGATTAATTACTTGTAAAGGCGTCTTATTGGGAGTAAAATAAAGCAAAACGAGGTATTATGGTTGTGGGAACCGAACAAACCCGTAATATTGCTGGATTTTGCTATTTGACCCTTTGGCTTATATTGCTATATAATAATCGACGTGGCCTTTGTATTATTATTCCCTGATAGCTCAACGGTAGAGCATTCGGCTGTTAACCGAAGGGTTGTTGGTTCGAATCCAACTTGGGGAGCCAAGTTTATCCTAACTTGCTTAAATGATAAAGTATTTTTTCTTGTTTTAGCAAGCTTTTATATACGTTTTGGTTTTGCGTATCATTCCCTGATAGCTCAACGGTAGAGCATTCGGCTGTTAACCGAAGGGTTGTTGGTTCGAATCCAACTCGGGGAGCCAGGATAATCCAGCCATCCACAGATGGCTTTCTGTATACAATATAGATATTATTTACCGTTCCCTGATAGCTCAACGGTAGAGCATTCGGCTGTTAACCGAAGGGTTGTTGGTTCGAATCCAACTTGGGGAGCCATTTGGGCCTATAGCTCAGCGGTAGAGCCACCGGCTCATAACCGGTCGGTCCCTGGTTCGATCCCAGGTGGGCCCACCACACAAAAAACCCTGCTATCTTACAAGATAGCAGGGTTTTTTGTGTGATTATTTTTAAAATAATTCAGAAGACATATGGGACTATTTTAATACAGGTTTGAAAATATCCCTTAAAAAGTGATTTAGCATTCCTGACAAAGAGCATGCTATACCCATGGTCAGGTTATAAATAAACCGCAATAGGGTAATAATAATTCTGAGGTGATATTATGACCAAACAAGGAATTAAGCGTTCTGAAATAAGGCAGGAAGTGAAAAACCTTAAAAACCCTGTGCCTAAGTTGCAAGCTAAGGCTAATCATAAGCAAAAAATAAATTCTCCCACCCTAACTGATAATACTCGAGTGGTTTTCTCAGAGGAAATCAATAGGGATAGTAATTTGGATGATGGATAAAGCTAAGTGTGTTTATGTGAAAATAATTTGCTTTAGTTTCAATACATCCAATAATACATCCGCTGCCATTTCATCTGCTGTTTGTCTAACTTTTTGGGGTCAGATCAAAAGCAGGTGCTTTTTATGTATTGATTATTTGATTAAATAGAACATAATTTAATCATAAATATAAACTTATTTATAGGTTATTTAAATTCAGGTTTTAGGGTTATGGATGCTTTTAGTTTTATTTCTTTTTGTTGGTTTTTAGGTTTTATGTGGTCTTGATAAACGATTTTTTTAACATAATCGTTCAATATGTTATCAAATTCGTTAACTAAGTTTGTTCCCATATCTATTAATTTTTTAATGTTTTCAGGGGAAGCATCATCCATTTTAGGTACATTATCTTGAAAAAGTTCTATTCTAAGGTAATTTTCAGGTTTTTTTATGCTATTGAATATGGTTTTTAATTGATAATCTACAGTTTGTATATTGGCATCCATGATCATATCAAACATTGGTACTGCCCAATTGCTAAGACCCCATTTAGAAATTTTTGAATACATATATGGTTTTTTACGAGAGATATTTCCAACAGATAAAATTTTTATATCTTTAATACTGCTGAAATCGTCAAGCTTGAATGCTTCTATAAGTGCACACATGCATGGATTATTGGCAAAAATACCACCGTCGATTAGGGTATATACTTCATTGCAAAAAGATTGTATTTGTACAGGGGGGAAATAGGTGGGTGCCGCTGTAGATGCTATAATGACATCTTTTAAAAAATAATTTTTGCAATTAGTTCTATTAGCGGATATTTTATTAAAAAAATTTGCCGCACTTAATTCCGGATCATAAGCAGTTATCAAACATGGTGCTAATAATTGGTTTACCTTAATATTGCCTAAATATTTATTTAACATTAGTTTTAGGTGCTTGTTTTTGTATTTGTTACCAAACAAGCCAAAGCAAGTATTGATTGGATAGAGTATTTTCTTTTGAAAAATGTATTGGCCATGTTTTATATATAAATTTACCACATCTTGAGCTGAATAAAGTGGTTTGTTGTTTTGGTTCGGTGCTAAGTAAAGGCCTGCCAAAATAGCGCCTGTGCTGGTGCCGGCAACTAAGTGAAAATAATCTGTGATCCGAGCATACGGGTCTTTACTGTATTTTTGTAAAAGCTCTTCAACTTTGGCAATTATTATAGCGGAAATTATGCCTTTAATACCACCGCCATCTATAGATAAAATGTTGATGTTTGACATTTATGCCCCCATTAATAGATATTGGTTCAATAATTCTTATTAATGGGGGTTTGACAATATTACCAATATAACTTGTTTACTTTTTAACTTATTTGCTTATCATAAAATGCATAACCAGATATATCTAAAGGTTTACAGGCTCTATATTCAATTAAAATTTTTCAGGAAGTATTCGTGTACTCTTAAATCTTCGGTCAATTCAGGGTGAAAAGCAGTAACCAGAATGTTTCTATGTTTGGCCGCTACAATATGTCCTTGAGTATGGGCTAATATATCTACATTCGGAGCAGCTCTGTTGATATAAGGTGCCCTGATGAAAGTCATCGGTACCAAACCTATATCGGCAAAGTGTTCATTTGTATTGAAGCTACCAAGCTGTCTACCGAAAGCATTGCGCTGTACTGATATATCTATGGCATCGAAATAAACATTGGCATCGTTTTCCATTTTTTTTGCCAATAAAATAAGGCCTGCACAAGTACCGAAAACAGGAGTGCCATTATCTATTAGGTATTTTAAGGGTTGCCAAAGCCCTGTTTCATGGAGCAATTTACCCATTACCGTGCTTTCACCACCCGGCAGGATCAATCCTGTTATATCTTTGTTTGTCAGGTCTTCTTTTTTCCTAATTTCAAAATTGTCCGCACCCAGTTGATTAAGTGCGTGTATATGTTCTATGAAGCCGCCTTGCAATGCTAAAACGCCGATCATTTATTTACCACGCTCCGCCATCAGTAATTCGATTTCCTGTTCATTGATGCCTACCATAGCTTCACCTAAATCTTCCGATAATTCGGCAATGATTTTGGGATCGTTGAAATTGGTTACTGCTTTAACAATGGCTTGCGCCCTTTTGGCGGGATTACCCGATTTGAAAATGCCTGAGCCTACAAATACGCCTTCAGCACCAAGCTGCATCATCAATGCGGCATCGGCAGGAGTGGCAACACCGCCTGCGGCAAAGTTTACTACAGGCAATTTGCCATGATCGTGTACATATTTGGCAAGTTCATAGGGTACTTGTAATTCCTTTGCGGCATTGAACAGTTCGTCTTCCCTGCAGTTTTGCAGATTCTTTATTTGTTGGTTTATCATTCTCATATGGCGTACTGCCTGTACTATATCACCGGTGCCCGGTTCGCCTTTGGTACGGATCATGGAAGCTCCTTCTGCTATCCTGCGCAGTGCTTCTCCCAAGTCTTTGGCACCGCAAACAAAGGGTACATCAAATTTTGTTTTATCGATATGGAATTTGTCATCAGCGGGAGAAAGCACTTCGCTTTCATCAACATAGTCTATTTCAATAGATTGAAGGATTTGGGCTTCGGCAAAGTGTCCGATCCTTACTTTGGCCATTACGGGTATTGATACGGCGGCTTGGATGCCTCTAATCATTTTAGGATCGCTCATCCTTGATACGCCGCCTGCTGCTCTGATATCAGCAGGTATCCTTTCTAATGCCATTACGGCGCAAGCTCCTGCTGACTCCGCTATTACTGCTTGCTCGGGAGTTGTAACATCCATTATAACTCCACCTTTAAGCATTTGGGCAAGGTTTTTGTTCAATTCGTAACGTTCATTCATTGTTTTTAGCCTCTTTTCTTTTATGGTTGTTTTTTTCCTGGATTTTGTTATAATTATAGGTGCCATCTGGATGTATGAAAAGTGCCACTTTATGATAATTTAATGGTACCAGTTTTTTGAAGGGGTTAATATGAATATGATAACGGTGAGGCTCGATTGTGATTCCGCAAAGCCTCTTTATGAACAATTGTACGAATATATAAAGGCAGAAATTATAAGCGGGGCTTTAACTTATAATGCTAAGCTGCCTTCAAAAAGGCGGCTTTCGGCTGATTTACAATGCAGTATGAACACAGTGCAAAATGCTTATAGCCAGCTTGCAGCTGAGGGTTATATAACTGCCAGGCCCAAAAGTGGTTTTTTTGTTTGCCAGCTTGATGGGGTCATTAGCATAAAGAATAAAGCGGTATCTATTGAGGCTAATACTATTTCCGCGCCTGTTTACCGATACGATTTTTCCTACCATGGTGTGGATTTGGATAGTTTCCCTTTTGCAACGTGGCGTAAAATCAACAGGGAAGTAATAAATGAATATGATTTGGACTTATTACGATTAGGCCATTCCCAGGGGTTTCCCCAATTGCGTTCGGGTATAGCGGATTATTTGTATCATTCCCGCAGTGTAAAATGTTCACCAAACCAGGTTGTAGTTAGTTCAGGTACCGAATTTTTAATGCAACTGCTGATTCAACTGTTTGGTGAAGGCTGTACTTTTGCCTTAGAAAACCCCGGTTATGAAAAATTGAACCTGATTTTTAAGAGCAACCGTACAGATTATCGCTCCATAGCACTTGATGAAAATGGTATGATACCCGAAGAATTGCAAAAGAGCGGAGCGGATATTGCCTGCATCACACCCTCGCATCAGTTCCCTACCGGCAATATCATGCCTGTAAGCAGGCGGATACAGCTTTTAAATTGGGCTAATGCCAAAAATAACAGATATATAATTGAAGACGATTATGATAGCGAATTCCGATACAGCGGTAAACCCATACCTTCTTTGCAAGGTATGGATACTGAGGGTAAAGTTATATATATAGGTGCTTTTTCCAAATCCCTGACTCCTGCAATCAGGATAAGCTATATGGTGTTGCCAGAGCAATTACTGCTTAAGTACAATGAAAAACTGAATTTTTATATTTGCCCCGTACCATCTATTGAACAAAAGGTATTGTACCGCTTTATTGCAGAGGGGCATTTTGAGCGGCACTTGAATAAAATGCGTAATATTTATAAGAAAAAAAGAGAGACTATAGTTACCGCTATCCGCCAGTTTTTGCCTGATTCGGAAATTGCAGGTGCCAGTGCAGGTCTTCATCTAACCTTAAGGGTAAAAAATGGCATGAGTGAAGCTGAGCTTATAAAGGCTGCCCAAAACCACGGTATAAAGGTTTATGGGTTTTCTCAATTTTATTCAGGTGATATGCCGCAAGGTATGCCGCCTTCCTTATTGTTGGGGTTTGCCAACTTAAAGGCCGAAGATATTTTTAAAGTAGTCGATTTACTGCGTAAAGCCTGGTTTTAAGTATAATAAAAATGTTGAAGCTATGAGTTTTTATATAACAAAATGGATTTTTGAACGTTAAGCTTTTATAAAAAATGTACAAATTAAAGGAAATATGTTTGGCTGATTTAATATATAATTATAACTAAGGGCACAATGCGGAGGTGTAGTTATGAACAATTTAAAGGAAAATCTTGCTTTTAGGCAGCTTTTTCGTGAATATGATATACGGGGCAGGGTGCGGGAAGGTGAATTTGATGCTGCTGCACTTCAAGCAATTACCAATGCTTTTGTACATTTCTTACATAACAGGCAAATAACAAATGTAGTTGTGGGGTATGATAACCGTAAAATTTCACCCCAATATGCGGAAACGGCAGCTGACATTTTGGTGAACAAGGGCTTTAAGGTTTATTTTATAGGCTTGACTATTACGCCTGCCGCTTATTTTGCCCAATATCATCTTAAAGCAAAGGGTTTGATGATGATTACGGCCAGCCATAACCCTGATGGTTGGTGTGGCTGTAAACTGGGTTATGATTATTCCACTACCCTGGGCAGTGAGGATATAAAAGAACTTTATGATTTAGCACTTGTTAATGAGGGATTGCCTGATAAACAGGGCAGTTATCTGCATACTGATATTCGGGATGCCTATATAAATGATATTTTAGGCAGGGTAAAGATAGATAATCCTAAAAAACAGCTGCGTTTAGTTGTAGATGCAGGAAATGGGGCTGCCGGGATTTTTGCTTGGGAGCTTTTTCAGCGTTTGGGCTGTCTGGTTTTTCAGCTTAATTGCGACCCCGATGACAATTACCCGCATTATTTCCCCAATCCTTCAGATTTACGAGCCAGAGAGCGTTTGGCAGAAATGGTTATCCACCCCGCAATAAAAGCCGATTTGGGCATTGCCTTTGACGGCGATGGCGACCGTATAGGTGTTGTGGATGCCCAAGGGCAAAATATTTGGAGCGATCGCTTGATTATGCTTTTGGCTAAAGCTATATTGGCCGATAAACCCAAGGGCAAGGTGGTATATGATGTTAAGTGTACCCAAGCACTTGAAGAGGCTATTTGGGCTATGGGTGGTATACCCGTAATGTGGAAAACTGGACATTCCTACATAAAAGAAAAAATGCGTTGTGAAAAGGCGGTACTGGCAGGGGAACGCAGCGGCCATATTTTTATTGGCCATGGGGGTTATGGCTATGATGATGCCCTATTGGCGGCGGCCTTGCTTTGCAAAGCTGTTGCCGAAGATGGCAGAGATTTAACGGCTATATTGAAGGATTACCCTGAATATATCACGTCTCCTGAAATTAAAATACCTTGTGCGGATGACGAGAAATATGAAGCGGTGGCTCGTTTAACTCAAAATTTTATTGAATTGTATGGCAACAAAAGAGTAAATACAATAAACGGAGCCAGGGTTCAGTACCCTGAATATGGTGGCTGGTCTTTGGTAAGGGCATCTTCAAATTTACCTGAGCTGGTGCTTATTTTCGAAGCAGATAATCTTGAAGGCCTGGAAAAAATCAAGGCGGATATGAAAAAACAGTTGCTGGATCTGCAACTGTTGGCTAATTGGGAAAACGATAACTGATTTCTAAACATATAAAAAGGAGTTTTGGATTGTATTGAATAGGGAAGAAGATATTAAGATAAATAATATAAATAAGGCAGAGGAAATTTACGGTGTTATTTTAGCGGCAGGCAATGGCAGCCGCCTTGGCTATCCTAATGAGCTGGGGGGTAAAGCTATGGTAAAATTAAATGGCAAGCCGTTGCTTTATTATGCGGTTAATAAGTTAACAGAAGTGGGTATAAAAAAAATTGCTGTTGTGGCTAACCCGCAAAATTTACAGCCTATTCGGAATTATTTTGGTAAAGGTGAAAAATTCAATGTTGAAATCACTTTTATTATACAAGAAAAACCCTTGGGGATAGCGCATGCTTTATCATTATGCAAAAATTTTACGGCAAATCATAATTTGGCATTATTGCTGGTGGATAATATTTTTGAGGTTTCTCTCAAAAACAGTTTAGCTGCTTTTATAGAAAACCCAGTAAAAGCTATGGTATTTTTAACTGAAGTAGAAAACCCAAGCGTTTTTGGTGTAGCAAAACTGGAAGGTTCCCAAATTACGGAAATTTGGGAAAAACCCCAAAATCCGCCCAGTAATTGGGTTGTAATAGGTTTTTATTTATATGACCCGGGGGTTTATGATATTATTACCACCCTTTCCCCTTCTGCTCGCGGAGAATTGGAAATTACAGATGTGAATAAGGCTTATTTGGCAATGGGCAAGTTGAGTTATGCAAAGCTTGAAGGTTGGTGGCTGGACATAGGAACAAGAGAAAATCAAATTAAAGGAGAAAAGCTGTTAAATAAAGGTAACTAATAAAAATAAGAATTTAAAAATAAAAAGGGTTCCCATAGTTGAAAATGGGAATCCTTTTTTTGTTGGTTTATTAAAGCCCAGGCTTGATGGCGCAGATGATGATTTTGGCATCTCTATTTGTATTGTTTACAAAGTAGTGCACATTGCTACTATTAAATGAGCCGCTATCACCTTCGTAAATAGTATAGGTATTGTCGGTTACCGTAAATTCCAATTCGCCTTCCAAAACATAAAAGTATTCTTCACCATCATGGCGGAAATAATCCGGCTTATCATTAGTTCCGGAATAAGGCGGATATTCAATAATTAAAAATTCGGTATCATTGTGCAGGCTTGGGGTAAGCACATTATAAATATTGTTGGAACCGGGGATAAGAACTTTTTTGCGTTTATCTTTTCTTACAACAATATCCTGTTCACCGAGATTATCAGAATCGACCTGGAAAATTTTGTTTAGTGGTACATTCATGGCAGTTGCAATTTTATCCAAGGTTGTAAGTGAAGGGTAAACTTCTCCCCGTTCAACTTGGCTGATAAGGCTTTTAGAAACACCAGTTATTTTGCATAAATCGGCCATGGACATTTTTTTACTGGTTCTGATTTCTTTAATTCTTTTACCGGTAGTTTCAATCAATTAAAGTATCCTCCTTAAAATAATTGTGTTTTGAGAAAGAATTCTAGAGTTTTGATAGTAACAGGTTTAGTTTAACTGTACAAAAACAACTTTTAATGGGATGTAAAGGTTGTTTTGTGCCGTTAAAATGTACGTTATAGATATATTTTACTGTATTTGTAGAAAAAAACAAGTGTTATATTGTATACTTGACAGTTTTTATGAAAAAAAACTTGCAATTTCGTACAGCTGTGCTTTATAATGTACATAAATACTAGATTTTACAGTATAGTTGTGTTTAAGGTCTTGTTTTTGTAAAGGGTTTAATTGGCATTAAAATGCTGAAAAAATTATTAGAAAATTTGGAGGTGTCGAACAAATGAGATCCAAGGCTGCAATTTTGAGAGAATTGAACAAACCATTTGTTATTGAAGAAGTTGAATGGGATGATCCTCGCGATGATGAAATTGGTGTGCGTATAGTTGCTACAGGTGTTTGCCATTCCGACTGGCACTGTACAAACGGTGCATACCAAATGGACTTTCCCGATCATCCTATGATCGCAGGCCATGAAGGTGTAGGTATTGTTGAAAGAGTAGGTAAAAATGTTCATAGAGTAAAAGAAGGCGACCATATAGTAATGAGTTGGATGGCCTCTTGCGGTGAATGTGAATGGTGTGTAAAGGGCTTAGGTCAGCTTTGCGACCGCGGTGAGCACTTGATTGATGGTTTGCGTGATGACTATACTTCGCGTGTTCATACATTAGATGGTAAAGATTGCTGGCAGTTATCCTTCTTGGGTGCATTCTCCGATTATTGTGTTATTCCTGAACGCTGTGCTATCAAAGTAGATAAAGATATCCCCTTGGAAAAGGTTCCCATTGTTGGCTGCCGTATTCCTACAGGCTGGGGTTCAGTTATTTACACAGCACAGGCTGATCAAGGCTGTACTGCTTTGGTAGTTGGTTTGGGCGGTGTTGGTATCAATGCTATCCAAGGCCTTAAATCTGTAGGTGCTCGCATTATCATTGCTGCTGACATAGCCGGTAATAAAGAACAATGGGCTCGTGAATTCGGTGCTACTCACTTTATTGATTGTTCCAAACAGGATTTGGTTGAAGAAGTTTACAAAATCACTGGTATTGGTGTTGACTATGCATTTGAATGCTGCGGTATTGGTAAAACTCAGGAAGATTGTGTAAAAGCTATTCATAAGGGCGGCCATGCTGTTTTTGTAGGTGTTGCTTCCATTGAACAAAAAGGTATTGAAGTAAACCTGAATAAATTGACTTTATTCCAGCAGAGTATACGTGGTACCTGCTATGGTGGCCGCAGCCCATTTGAATTGGTTCCCAAATTATTGGAAATGTATAAATGCGGTATCATCAAATTTGATGAAGTTATCACCAAAGAATATAAATTAGAAGAAATCAACGAAGCATATGCTGATATGTTTGCGGGTAAAAATATTTGTGGTGTGATTCGTTTCTAAAAATTTTGTAGTTAGTTGGGGGGGAATTCTTGTGGAAGAATTGAAAATGTCTGTGGAAGAAGCTACCGAAATGACTGAAATCGAAATTGAGGATTTAGCTATCGATGGTATTTGCGGCGTTTATTAATCGTTATTGTTAGGGAAACGGGCGGGCTAAGCCCGCCCGGGTTCCTTAATTCTAAAGGAGTTGAAAACTTTGGCTTATTGTCAGAATATAAAAAATACACTATTAATATCGGGTAAAGAATTAAAGAATAGGCTGGTTTTCGGTCCTCACCGTACTAATTTTCCTTCCAAGCATTTACCCGAAGCAAGACGAATAGCTTATTATGCCGAGCGTGCCAAAGGCGGTGTTGGAATGCTTATTATGGAAGGCTCAATGGTAATAAAGGGCGATTACCCTTATGATTATTCTTTGAACATACATGAAGAAGGGGCTTTAACAGCTTATAGCCAGGTTGTAAATGTATTAGAGAAATATAATACTGTTTTGGTAGGACAACTGAACCATTTCGGTATTCAGGGGGACAGCATAATTTCCCGTAAACCTTTATGGGGAGCAAGCCCTGTGCCGGAAGTGAATAGCAATGAAATGCCCCATGTGATGGGCATAAAAGAAATTAAGGAATTACAGGCAGGTTTCCAAAAAGGAGCCGCTTTGCTTGTAAAAGCAGGTTTTGACGGTGTTGAAATAAACGTTGGTCAAAACTCATTACTTAGACAATTTATTTCTCCTCTTACCAATCAACGTATTGATGAGTATGGCGGAGATTTGGCAAATAGAGTGAAATTGACCATAGATGTACTTCAGCTTGTACGCAAGGAAGTAGGCGATAACATTTTGGGACTGCGCCTTTGCGGTGATGAATATGCACCTTGGGGCGGTTTGGATGCAGAAGCATGGGCTGAAGTGGCAAAATACATAACAGATAGAGTAAAAATAGATTACATAGCTGTAGAAACAGGCAGCCTTTACAGCGGTCATCTTACCATGGCAAGTATAAGGCAGCCCGAGGATTATGCTGTAGCATCGGCCAAAACCATAGCCGAAGCAGTAAGCATACCTGTAATTGCAGGCGGTGCTTTATGTACACCTGCTTTAGTAGATGAAGTTTTGGGTTCCAATATTGCTTTGGCAGATATTACCCGAGCTTTGATAGCCGATCCGGAATGGCCTGTAAAAGTTTGTCAGGGTAAACCTGAAAATATACGCCCCTGCATACGTTGCAGGGAAGGCTGTAATGTAACAGCCAATACCAATCCCTTGATTGGTTGTGCTGTTAATCCAATAGTGGGTTTGGAGCATAAACAAAAACGAGCTAAAGCTTTTAAGGCCAAAAATATTGCGGTTGCGGGTGGCGGACCTGCCGGTTTAACGGCGGCCCTTACCCTTGCTGAAAGAGGCCATAATGTTACTCTTTATGAACAAAGAGATTATTTGGGTGGGAATTGGGCTATAGCCGCAAATTTCCCCGGCCAAGAAAGCTTTGGCAAAATCATTGAATACCTTGATACAAGAGCCGTGGCCCGCGGCGTACACATAGAATTGAACCAAGCCTTGAATGCTGCTGTGGCAATGACTTATGATGCGGTTGTTATTGCCACAGGCAGCACCCCTCCGGCACCACTATTTAATATTGGTGATGGTGTAAATATAGCGGCTGTGGAAGAAATCGTTTCAGGTAATATACCGGAGGGCAAAAATGCTTTAGTATGGGATGAACTAGGTGAATGGCGGGCTGTTGATGCAGCTAAAGCTCTTGTTAATAAGGGGTATCAAGTTCTGTTGGCAAATCAGGAGGCTTATTTGGCAAGTCTATTAGTCAAAAAGGGTGAATTCAGCTATTGGTATCAAGAATTGAGCAAATTGCCGATTACTACAAAAACTCAATGCAATGTTGAGTATGCAGGTAAAGATAAAGTACGTCTTACTAATAAATTCACAGGCCAAAAAAAAGTTTTGCCCGGTGTTGACCTTGTGGTAAGGGTAACTATAAATAATCCTAACCAAATACTTTACAATGAACTTTTGGGTGAAAAACCTGTTTATTTGGCAGGAGATGCCGAAACGCCGCGTGGTTTTATGTGGGCAGTGGCATCAGGTTACCGTGTAGGTCAGGAAATATGAAAATAAAATTCAAATATAGTTTTGATAACGATTAGGGGTGAGAAGATGACTAAGGAATATCCTTTATTATTGAGTCCTTTACAGGTGGGGCCTGTTACATTAAAAAACAGGGTTATCTTTTCTGCTCACTTGACTAATCTGGCGGAGAACCATCTTCCAAGTGCTAGGCAAGCCCATTATTATGAAGAAAGAGCGCGTGGTGGAGCCGCTTTGATTATCACGGAAGAGGTTTCTGTTCATCCTACAGACTGGGCATATGAAAAATTGATAGATGCTTTTTATAGTGAAGTTGTACCTTATTATAAGTATATGACGGATAGGGTGCATCGTCATGGCGGTAAAATTTTTCTGCAATTGAATCATAACGGCAGCCAGGGTGATAGCAGATTGTCCCGCAGAGCTCTTTGGAGTGCTTCGCAGGTCATAGACCCCCTGTTTGGTGAAAGCAGTAAAGCCATGGATAAGGCTGAAATAAGGGAGCTTATTGAATATTATAGGGTTTGTGCAATGTATGGTAGGGAAGGTAACTTTGACGGAATAGAATTTCAGGCTTCGCATTCCTCTATTATGCGTCAGTTTCTTTCTCCTTTAAGCAATAAGCGTACTGATGAATATGGCGGCAGTTTGGAAAACCGTTTTCGTATAGTTAAGGAAATAGCTGCGGCTGTACGTTCAGCAATAGGACCTGATATGGCTCTTGGTATTCGCTTGACGGGTGAGGAATTTGCTGAAGGCGGCCTTACTTTGGAAGATACCGTAGAAATAGCCAAACTGGTTGAAAAATGCGGTTACTTTGATTATATAAACATAAGTATTGGTATAGCAACTCATAAACTATTCCTGGTAGAAGGTACTATGAGGATACCTCCTGTTTATGCAGCTTATATGTCCGCTGCAGTGAAAAGAGCAGTAAACCTGCCTGTAGTTGCAGTTGGGCGTATTAAAGACCCCAAACAAGGCGAAAAGCTTTTGGCGGAAGGTGTTTGTGATTTGGTAGGTGTGGTAAGAGGCCAAATTTCCGATCCTTTCTTTGTAGCTAAAACTATGGCAGGGGAAGAAGAAAAAATCAACGGTTGCCTTTCCTGTAACCAGGATTGCATAGGCAGGGTAGGTTTGAATAAAGAAATTGGCTGTGTGCAAAACCCATATATAGGCCGTGAAGGTGAAATTGCTCCCGACCATTTGCCCAAAATAAGCAAAGCTAAAAAAGTTGTGGTTGTGGGTGCGGGCCCTGCGGGCATGGAAGCGGCTATAATTGCGGATAAACGCGGACATAAAGTAGTGTTATTTGAAAAAAGTAATTTACCTGGCGGACAAATACCGCTGGCGGCAAGTTTACCTTACCGTGCGGAATTGGGCGATAGTATTCGTAATTTAACTACAGCATTGGAAGATAGCGATGTAACCGTGAAATTAAATACGGAAGCTAATAAAGAAACGATTATGGCTGAAAAGCCCGATGTAGTTATCATAGCCTGTGGTTCCAGGCCTACACCTATTTGGATGGCAGGCGGTCAGCCTCATGTATATAATGTTACCGATTGGCTAACCTTACAGGCGGAGCTTGGTGAGAATGTGCTGGTAGTAGATCAAATAGGTTTTTATCAGGGAGCTGCTGTAGTAGAATTGCTGGCTGATATGGGTAAAAAAGTTAAAATGCTTTCGGGTGGTTTACAGCTGGGCCAGGGTTTAGGCAGGACCTTGGATTTGGAATTATGGCAACAGGCCATGGCGGAAAAAGGGGTTGAGCTTATTCCAAATGTTGCTGTAATAGGCATAAAAGGCAATGAGGTTCAGGCTATAGATAATTATTCGGGAGCTATAATAAATTTTGAAGGCATAGATAATATTCTTGTAGCCACAGGTGCTACACCCAATGACGAGCTTTATAAAGAGCTTGACGGTTTGGTGGAGGTGCACACCATAGGTGATGCGCTGGCTCCAAGACGTTTGGAAAATGCCATTCATGATGGCTTTAATTTGGCAATTACTCTTTAAGGGGGTTTAGCTATGGCAGATAAAAAAAATATCTGGGTTTTGGTAGAATATCACGGCTCAAACCCTACTGAAGCCAGCTTGGAATTACTTAGCAAAGGCAGGATATTGGCCGAAAATTTGGGTTGTGAAGTATGGGTATTAGCACCTGAAGCCAATGCCGATATGATAAAAACCATAGCGGCGGATAAAATATGGCACAGCCAAAATAAACAAGAGCTTTTAGGTGTGGATATGGGCAAAAACATATCAATTTTAATGGCAAAAGCAAAGCCTGCTTTGGTTTTATGCACAATGTCTCCCCAAAGTGTTGAGGCTGCTGCTTTTGTTTCAGCAAAGTGTCAAACAATTTATCTACCTAATGTTTCGGGTATAAATGTAAAAAACAATAAATTACATATTCAAAAACTAATTTATGAAGGCATGGCACAAGCTGTTACTGAAGCAGAGCTTGATGATACCTTGATATTGGGCTGTATTCATGGTGTTTGGGGTATTAAAAGTAAGGAAATGCTTCCCGAAACCAAACTCATTTCAGAAACCGTTTTGGATGAAAGATCCCAAATAGTCAACAGCTACGTTGCCGATTGGCAGGAAATAGAAGTAAATGAGGCCGATGTGGTAGTTGCAGGCGGCAATGGTATGTATGATCATGAAGGTTTTAGAAAATTATTACCTATAGCTGCGCAATTGGCGGCTCCCGTTGGTGGCAGCCGTGTGGCAGAAGATAAAGGCTGGATAGACCATAAGGCCATGATAGGCGCAACAGGCCAAACCATAGCTCCCGAGCTCTATATAGCTTGCGGTATTTCAGGTGCTATTCAACATACCATAGGTATTCAAGATAGCAAAAGAATCATTGCTATAAATACAGATTCCATGGCGGCAATCATGGCAAATGCCGATTTGCGTGTGGTTGGGGATGCCGGAAAAATTTTGGATGAGCTTAGTTTGTTATTAAAAGATTATGCTCCTGTAAAGGAGGCGTAGCCAAATGGAACGAAGAGATTTTGATGTGATCGTTGTAGGTGCGGGCCCCGCAGGTTCAGCGGCTGCCATGGTAACCGCTCAGGGCGGTGCCAAGGTTGCTCTGTTGGAACGTGGGCTTTATGCAGGCAGCAAAAACTTATCGGGTGCGGGGTTATACGATACAGCAATGCTGGAGCGTTTGTATCCTAATTTTCATGTGGAAGCTCCCATTGAACGTTATGTAACCAGAAAAATGCTTGGTTTTATTACACCTGATCAGCTTATGAGTATATCTTATCAGGACGATAAAAAAGCCCTGGCTCCTTATGAAGGTTATACAGTTTTAAGGCCGCAACTGGATATGTGGTTGGCTGAAAAAGCTGTAAAGGCCGGCGCATATTTATTCACACAAAGTGTAGTAACGGATGTTATAAAAGAAAATGGTGCTGTTAAAGGCGTTATTGTAAACGATAATGAAAAATTATATGCTCCTGTGGTTATAGCGGCAGACGGGGTAAACTCCTTTTTAGCGAAGGCGGCGGGAATGCAGAAGGAATTTCATCCGCACCAAATGTCTTTGGGGGTAAAAGAAGTTATATCCTTATCCAGGCAAACCATAGAAGAACGTTTTCAGCTTAAAGGCAATGAAGGCGTAGCTTTTGAATTGGTTGGCTCCGTAAGTGGCTTTGCTAATGGGGGCGGTTTTATTTATACCCATAAAGATTGTATTTCCATAGGTTTGGTAGCACAGCTTTCCAGCTTGCAGGCAAGCGGCCATACTCCATACCAATTAATGGATGACTTCAAACAACATCCTGCTATTGTTCCTATGATAGCAGGCGGTGTTACCCGTGAATACGGCGGGCATCTTATTCCTGAAGGTGGTTATGATTGTTTTAGTAAGCTTTCGGATGCAGGCATTATGGTTACAGGTGATGCCGCAGGTATGGTTTTGGTTACGGGTTACCTATTACTTGGTATAAATTATGCTATAGAAAGCGGCGCTCTTGCTGCTCAAAACGCTTTGAATGCTTTGGCGGCAAATGATTTTTCCAAGGCTTCTATGGCAGGTTATAATAAATTATTGAATGAATCGGGCATATTGCCTACCTTCAAAAAATTCCGCAAAGCTCCGGTTAATGTTGTTAACAATGTGCATTTGCAAAATAATTATGCGGATTTGATATGTAACATAATGCATAACCTTTATGATGTCGGCAACAAGCCTATCCCCAAAGTTTTGCCTATGGCAAAAGGCGTTTTGAAAGAATCTGAGCTTTCGATGGGTGATGTAGTTAAAGATGTTATGAAAATAGGGGGGGCTCTGTTATGGTAAAAGTGCAAAATAAAGTAAATACCGTAATTTTTCATCCCGACCACAAAAGCCATATAGTGCTAGATAAAGAAGCCTGTGCCAAATGTGAGGATAAACCGTGCTTAAGGATGTGCCCTTCGCAAATGTTTACTTTAAGCGGCGATGGTAAGGAAGTTATATACAGCCATGAGGGTTGTTTTGAATGCGGTACTTGTTATGTTATTTGCTCGCATTTAAGCTGGAATTATCCTAAAGGCGGCAAGGGTGTAATTTTCAGAGAGGTTTAGGGGGTGGTAAAACGATGAAAAAAAATATAGCAATTTACTTGGACTTTTTGCCCCATCCTGCATCTTTGGACGTAGGTACGGATGGTTATGCAATTACAAAAAGGCAGGTAAACTACTTTGATCAGTGTGATATAGCGGTATTGCTTGCGGCAATAAAATTGGCAAAAACCATGTATGCCGAAACTATCATATACAGCATAGGTAAAACCCAACCGCTGGATTTAGTGGCAAGAGCCATGGCAATTGGCATAGATAAAAGCCTGCATATAGGTAACAGTACCTGGCAGGGTGATATACCTGTGGCAGCTAAAGCGGCTGCATTTTGTGATAATGCAGGGGAGTTTGACTTATTGCTTACCCCAAATTCTGTTTTTGCGGTTATGGTTGCAGAAAAAACACAGTTTCCCGTTGCTACATCAGTAAGTAAGCTTGAACCGGAAAATGATATTTTGAATGTAATTCGTAAACTGCCCAGGGGTAAACGCCAGCAGGTAAAACTGGCTTTACCTGCTATTTTAGGGCTTATTTCCACAACCGAAGATTTACCTTTGCCAACTATTGAAGCCCTTATGCTTGCCCAAACCAAAGAGCAACCTGTTATAAATTTGGATTATAGCGGTTTATACAGAACCATGCCTGAAGCCCTTGTTAAAGAGCCTGATTTTCAAGTAATGCCCTTAGCTCCTGCCACTAAAATAATTTGGCAGCCCGACAGCCAGCTTTCTGCGGGGCAAAGGCTTGCTCAATTAGCGGAAGGCTCTGTTAAAGCCCGTCATGGCAAGCAAGTAACGGGTACTTGCAAGGAATGTGCCGAACATATTGTTGAATATATGCTGGCTGAAGGCTTGATCGTTAAAAAAAATTAACTACTGGGGGTATGCGGTATGACGGTAAACTCAGCTAAAATTTATAGCCTTGCTCCTCATATGAGAGTACGCGATGAGAGTTTTGGTTTATTGTTTTATAATACAAAAAATACAGGCCTCATTTTTATTAACAGTGGTGATCTTATTAAGGCCGCAGCGTTAAAGCAGGGTGGAACTAAGGCCGCTTTGGCTCCTCAAAACCCAGTAAATGGTGAAGCTATTCTGGAAAAATTACTGGGAAGGGGGATACTGACATGCTAAAAGATAACTTGCATAATATACCGTTATCCGCTCCCGTAAATGTAACTTGGGAAATTACCAGACGCTGCAACTTGAATTGCAAGCATTGTCTTTCTCGCGACCGTATGAATGATTGCGCAAGTGATATGACATTTGAGGAATGTAAACAGTTTGTTGATGATCTGCTTGCTTGTAGTGTTTTTCAGGTAAATATAGGCGGCGGTGAACCCTTCATGCGTGAAGATATTTGGGATATTTTAGCCTATTGCCATGAAAACGGCATGGTTACCTGTGTAAGCACAAACGGCTCTTTGATAGATGAAAAAGCAGCTAAAAGGCTTACAGCAATGCCTTTGAATTACATTCAAGTAAGCCTTGATGGCTACAAAAAAGAAACTAATGATGCCATTCGCGGAGACGGCACCTATGATATAGCTATGGGAGCCATAGAAAGGTTTACCGCAGCAGGTTTCCCTCATTTGAGTATAAATACTGTGGTAACACGGGTTAATTTCCGTGAACTGCCTTATTTATATGCTTTAGCCAAAAAATACCATGCCAAAACCAGACTATCACGTTTTCGTCCATCAGGGAATGCTGCGGCAATGTGGGATAAATATCATTTAACTAAGGAGCAAACCTTGGAACTGGCTAAACTTTTAAGTGAGTACCATGATATTGTAACTGGAGATTCTTTCTTTTCTATTACAGCGGCAGACCGCAAACATTTAGGTTTGAATATGTGCGGTGCGGCTAAAATGACTTGTAGTGTAAGCCCGGATGGCAATATGTACCCTTGTGCTTTTTTACAGCAGGACGATTTTTTGGTAGGTAATGTGAAACAGGAAAAATTCATTGATATTTGGAACAACGCACCACTTTTGAATGAATTTAGAAACCTTAAACCGACTTCCTGCGGGGATTGCGAACGTTTTGATACTTGTCATGGCGGTTGTCCTGCTATTGCTTATTTCTTAAAAAATGATATTCACGCTGGTGATCCGGCTTGTATTGTAAATATGGGTAAATAGTTTATCTTTTTAAATAGTTTACCTAAGTCGTAAAACGGAGGCGATCATGAGAGACGATTTTGTTTTCAGTCTGCCGCCGCAATATTCCATGATAGCGGCAGGAGAAAAATATTATATATTAGGTAAAATGCCGCGCCGTCAAATGAATATAAGCGCAAGGCTTTATGCATTGCTGCAAAAGCTAATAAATGGACGGGATGAAATTGAATTAAGTAATAAAGATTGGCAAAACTTGTTTACCTTGGCGGCCAGGGGATATTTGAAAATCAATCGTTCTGAAAGAGAGCGGCAAAACTATCCTAAAGTATCGGTAATCATTCCCGTAAAGAACAGGCCGGAAGATTTAAAAGATTGTCTGAACTCTTTTAATAAACTGGATTGGCCAAAGGATGCTCTTGAAATAATAGTGGTTGATGACGGCTCAACAGATGAGACCCCTCAAATAGCTGAAAATTTGGGTGCAATAGTTATAAAAAAAGAAAAATCTGAAGGCCCTGCGGCAGCCCGCAATTTGGGCGCAAAATCTGCAAGTGGTGAATACTTAGCTTTTATAGACAGTGATTGTACAGTAGATGCAGATTGGCTGCAAATCCTTATCCCTTGGGTGGAAAGCCCCACTATAGGTGCTGTAGGCGGTTTTGTGGCCAGCTATTTTACCGCAAGTGCTTTGGACAGATATGAAGAAGCTTCGTCATCTTTGAATATGGGTAAACGCTTGCTTTATGAAGGTAATACGGAAAGCAACTTTTATGTTCCAAGCTGTAACCTTGTAGTAAAAACCAAGGTTTTTCAGAAAGTCAAAGGTTTTAACCCTGCTATGCACTTGGGGGAGGATGTGGATTTTTGTTGGCGTATGCGTAGCTTTGGCTATGGATTGCTTTATGTTCCCGAAGGCAGGGCTTGGCATAAGCACAGGAATATTTTAGGGCAAATGCTGAAAAGACGTTTGCAATATGGTACTTCGGAGGCTGATTTATATGGTAGACATCAAGAAAAGAAAAAATTGTTTCCCGTGCCCTTAAGTTCGTTGGTTTGTTATATAGGTTGTACACTGGCTCTTCTTTCAACTGATTGGTGGTGGCTTTTATTATTGATTCCCGGATTTATATTGGATATTAATAGGAAGCTTAAATTATGTAGGTTGATTGGTGAAAAAATGGGCTATAAGGATTTGATTTATGCGACATTTCGGAATGTATTTGCCTTTTTTTACTATCTGAGTTTTCATATTATTCGCTATTATCTTTTATTTTTAGTAATTATAGCTATATTTTGGCATAATTTAATATTTTGGCTGATTTTAAGTTTATTGTTGGCAGTAGCTGTAGATTACAAATTAAGAAAACCGAAATTGAATTTCTTCTCTTTTTGCTATTTTTATTTGCTTGAGCAAATTTATTATCAAACAGGTGTTGCTATTGGTTGCTATAAGCATAAATATATTAAATGCTATGTAGTAAAGTGGCAATTGATAAAATAGCATACTTGAAAATAAGTTAGGGGGTGTTAAGGGGAGAGCTTGGAGAATATTTGGGAAAAATCTTTTAACTAAACAAGGCAAAAACAAAGCAGCTAAAAAAGTAATGAAGCAGCAAACTAAAAGAGAATGAATAAAAAGGAGGGAAAATTAATGACGATATTGAGTTCGATATTATTTATAGCTTATTTGGTAGTATTGATTATCATGGGCTTAAAAATGAGCAAAGGCTTAGATTCCATGGAATCTTACTGGATGGCTAACCGCAGCCTTCCCGGCTGGCGAATCGGATTTTGTTTAGCCGCTTCTTGGTTCGGTCTTTCCAGTTTTACAGGTCAGGCAGGCTGGCTGTATAATGAAGGTTTGGGTGCATTATTTTATTTAGCAATACCCAACTTTGCAGCCATTTTCTTGATTGGTGTTGTATTTGTAAAACGTATTCGTAAAATTCCTGCCATTTCCCAGCCGGAATTTTTGGAAATGCGCTACAGTGTAGCACTCCGTCCTTGGCTTGCTATTATAATTTTAGTTGCTTTTGCCGGTTACTCCGCAATGGAATTTATTGCATTGGAGTATGTATTTGAAGTATTTATGGGCTGGCCGGGTTGGTTAGGTGCTGTTGTTATTGTTGTTGTAACCTTGCTCTATGTAAACCTGGGCGGTATGAACACCGTTGTATGGACAGAGGTTGTACAGTACGGTTTACTGTTCCTGGTTGGTGCTATTGTTGGTATTGGCGCGCTGGTCAAAGGTTCTGCTATGATCAATGCCGGTGAAGTAGCGGGTATTGCAGCAGGTACTTCTATTTTTTCTGTTCCTACTTTGGAAACAGGCAGTTGGTGGAACATACTTTCTGTAGGCTTAGGCGCCACAGTTATCCTTATTGTTGGTATGTGGCCCGGCTGGGCAACTGAACAAAGCCCTTGGCAGCGTATTTGGATGGCTAAGGATACTAAAAACGCATTCAAAGGTGCCATGTGGGGCAGTGGTATGAATGCTATAGTTTATATGTTTAGTATTTTTATGGCTGTAGGCGCTTGGGTTATTATTGGCAGCCCAGCTGCACAAGCTGCAGACTTTAATCCTGAACTTATTGTTTATTTGTTGATGCAGCAAGTTTTGCCCGGGTGGCTGATTGCAATTGTTTTAGTTGGTTTTATGGCGGCTGCTATGAGTAATATTTCCAACTTTGCTACATCTTCAGCTTCTTCATTGGCTAAAGACTGGTATCAACGTTATCTGCGCCCTCATGCCAGTCAAAAAGAAATGGTTTGGGCCAGCCGTGTATGCATCCTTCTTACTTTGGCTTTAGGTGTATTTATGGGTATGGTAATGCCT
>DGYV01000025.1:26483-31106 GCA_002398485.1 Peptococcaceae bacterium UBA4997
ATGCCTTCTATTTTGGATGCTGTATTTGCGGCGGCTTCTTTGGCTACCTGCGGTTATGTTGTTCCAATCGTTGGTGCTTTATACTGGCGCCGCGGTAATACTCCTGGTGCTTTAACAGCCCTGATTTTGGGTGGCGGTTCCTATATAGTTCTTTATATAGGCGCAAACTATGCAGGTTGGAATGTTCCTTTGGATCCCGTTGTTATTGGTTTGTGCTTAAGCATAGTTTCCTATATCGTGGTATCCTTACTTACTCCTGCTCCAAAAACCACTCAATTACTTGGTTTCTTCGAACAGGATGCGGCTAAATACATAAGCGATTGGAAAGCTTCTGGTGTAATTGATCAGGCCAGCGCAGAATCCATGAATTTTGTTAATACTAATATCAATGTTATGCCCGAAGGCGAACGTACCTTGCTGCAATTAAAATACAATGTAGAAGGAGCCGATTTCTCAACTATTGAAAGCTGGGAAAATTACATCAATAAATTATTAAAAAATGGTTCCTGGGCTTGGCTTTCCGGTTATGATGTATTGTACAAAATCAACTTGGTAGATATGCTTGGTAATGTACGTTTGGCTCGTGGTATAGGTGATGTTGGTGTTATGATTTATTGTGAACCTTTGAATGAAGAAGTTGAAGCAGCTAAAAAGAATATTGCTGTTGCAATAGACGATTTACATGTTGCTTTGGGAACTGCTTAAGCAAAATAAATGGTATTCCAAATATAATTGTTATTTACAAAAAAGGGCCGTTAAACGCCCTTTTTTGTATTTTTTGAGATAATTTTCAAATAGACAAAATAAGAAAAATTTATTATAATTTTTGCAGAGAAAAAATATAATAATACGTCATAATTAATGTAAGATCATACAGTTTGGGATAATTTGGTTTTTTAAGGGAAACATATTTTATAAAATAAACGTCTGTATATAAAGAAGATACTTCTTATATAATTTTGTTTATAAAAAATAAGGAGGCATTTTTTATGAACAGTGCCATTATTATACCGGCACTTAATCCTAAAACAGAACTTTTGGATTTACTAAAGGGGTTACTGGCATTGGGTGCACCGCAAATCATTGTGGTAAATGATGGCAGCGGCCAGGAATATGATGATATATTTGAAAAGGTTTCTGTTTTGCCAAAATGTGTATTACTTAAACATGCTGTAAATATGGGTAAGGGCAGGGCTTTAAAAACAGCTTTTGCCTATTATTTGGATAATTGTTCTCATTTGGATGGTGTTGTAACGGCAGATGCTGATGGACAACATTCGGTTGAAGATATTTCTCGCATTGCTTATGCCTTGAATAATAATAGGGACAAGCTGGTGCTTGGCGTAAGAAATTTTGAAAAGGACAAGGTTCCACGCAGAAGTTATATGGGAAATACCATAACCAGCTTGTGTTTTAAATTATTTTACGGTTATTATCTTAAAGATACTCAAACCGGTTTGCGCGGTATTCCAACAAGTGAGTTGGGTTGGATGCTGGAGCTTTCCGGCGAACGCTATGATTTTGAAATAAATATGCTTATCAAGGCAAGGCGTCGCAAGCTGGACTTTTTGGAAATCGGCATAGATACCATTTATTTTGATAATAATGCAGGTTCCCATTATGGTTCTTTTAAGGATTCAGCCAGGATTTTCTGTAAACTTATAGGCGGTTTGATACATTATTCTTTATCATGTTCTTTTAGTGCTCTGGTTGATGTTATGGCTTTTATAATATTAAACAGCTTTGTTTTATCTTCTATGCCTTTGGCAAGCAGGCTGCTTTTAGCAACAATCATTGCAAGAACAATATCGTCTTTATTCAATTTTTTCATAAATTCACAAATAGTATTTGTTAATGATAAAAGGATTTTGGCATCCGCTGTTAAATACTATAGTTTATGGCTTATGCAAATGATTTCTTCCTATGCCCTAGTTTATGCAGGAAGTATGTATTTAGGTTTGGGTGATTCTGTATGTAAGATTATTGTGGATATTGGACTTGCCCTTATAAGTTATCAGGTTCAAATGAATTGGGTTTTCAGCGGGAAGAAAGGATTGGCTGGTATTTAGGATTGGGGTGTTTAGCGCTTGTGCGGTGTTTTTACGGAACCTATTTTCGCTGTATGCGTTTTATTGTAAGAAGTTGCACTAGTGAATACCAATTGAAGGGGGCGGCTGATACGGCGGCCCCTAAAGTGTTTATTTCACATCATCAAAATATGTACGGCCCTATAGTTTCTATGAAGTGTCTTCCTGAACCTGTTCATCTTTGGGTTTTAAGCCATTTTTGCAATACTAAAACCTGTTATAATCATTTAAAAAATTATACTTTCAGTGAGCGTTTTGGCTGGGGGCGTTTGAGAACTTTTTTAGTTGCTTTATTGGTAAGTTCCCCGGTTAGCCGTTTAATGAAATCTGCAGAAGCAATACCTGTATATAGGGAATCCAAAAAAGTTATGCAAACTATAGAGCAAAGTGTGGATTTTTTGTGTAAAGAAGAAAATATTCTTATTTTCCCCGATATTGACTATACGGATGATAATTCTGAAATGCGGGATATTTATAGTGGCTTTCTTTATTTGGAAAAATATTATTATGAAAAAACCGGCAAACATTTGGCTTTTGTGCCTCTTTATGTAAGTAAAAATTGCCACAGTATTTACTTTGGTAAGGAGATTTATTTTAGGGATAACGTTTCTTTTTTAGAAGAACGTCAAAATGTGTCGAAATTTATCAGAAACAATCTGAATGATTTAGCTGTTTTGTGTGGTGATTTGAAGTGATAATGGCAGGAATTTTGTCTTATTTGGCGAATTTTAAATTAACAAAACTTGATATACAGATAATAAATACTTAACCTGGAAGGGATGTGGTCTTGTATGAAAATCAAGCTGTCCGATCGTTTATCTGCAGTGGCGGAAATGGTTATTTGCGGGGAAACCGTTGCGGATATAGGTACAGACCACGGTTATTTGCCTGTTTATCTTATTGTGGAAGGCATGGCGCCTTCTGTAATAGCAACAGACAGGGCGAAAGCGCCCTTGGCTGCCGCGCGTCAGCTGGTGGAATTATTATCGCTTAACAAAAAAATAGATGTTCGGCTGGGTGAGGGTATTTCAGTACTGCTTCCCGGTGAAGCGCACACTGTTTGTATTGCCGGTATGGGCGGTATGACTATTCGTGATATTTTACAGGCCAGCCCTAATGTAACTGAAGCTACCAAGCGCTTTGTGCTTCAGCCGCAAAGGAATGCCGCTGCTTTAAGGCTTTGGTTGGTTGAAAACGGTTTTGCCATAGTTCAGGAAGACTTGGCCTTGGATGATGGTTTTTATTATGAAATAATAGCTGTTGAACACGGTTCTATGCAAATAACAGAAGAAGAGGCTGAATTCGGCCCCATTCTGTTAAAGCATAAGCATCCAATGCTCAAGGATTTTCTTTCCCTTAAGCATGCGGATTTAACCAGGCTTTTGGAAGGCTTAGAAAAACAAAAAAGCGCAGAGGCAATAAAAAGAAAAGAAAAATTGGTTGCCAAAATTGCTAAAATGGAAAAGGTGATCCAGTGTCTGTAGCGTTAAAAGATATAATCGCCCAAATGGAGGTTTTAGCGCCGCAAGGGTTAGCCGCAGACTGGGATAACTGTGGGCTTTTGTTTGGAGATCCGGAGCAGCCCATCAATAAAATTTTGCTGGCTTTGGAAGCGGATATGGCAGTAGTGGCAGAGGCCGAACAAAAAGGCTGTGAGTTGCTTATTGTGCATCATCCGCTTATTTTCAAACCACTAAAAAAACTTTTTGCGGGTAATTATGTAAGCGATGTGCTTATAAGCCTTATCAAAAAAAGTATTGCTTGCTATGCTGCTCATACCAATTTGGATAACGCGCCTTTGGGTGTTAACTTTGCTTTAACTAAAGCTCTCGGTTTAACGGAGATTGAACCATTAGCAGAAATGGATAATGATAATCCTTGCTATATAGGTACTTTATCTTATGCTTTAGAATGGCTTGAACTGGTGAAGCTGGTTAAAAGTATTTTGGGAATTGATTTTATTAAGACCGTTCCTAAAAACGGGCTTTTTCAAAAAATTGCTGTTTGCGGTGGAGCTGGCATGAGCTTTTGGCAGTTTGCCCAAAAAGCGGGCGCTGATTGCCTGATAAGTGCAGACAGTTCTTATCATGAAGGTATTGAGGCTTCTCATGCCGGCATGGCCCTTATAGATGGAGGGCATTATCATACGGAATTTTTTATTGTAAGCCATTTAGCAGCTTATCTTAAAGAAAAATTCACAGAGCTTGAGGTTCATGTAAGCACTGTAAATACTAATCCTTGGCAAAATTTTTAAAATTGATTAAAAAAGAGCGTAATTTTATTTACGCTCTTTTTTACTGCGGTTTTGTTGATTTTGCACAACTTTAATGCTATAATAATAATTCGGTAGAATTAAATAACTGAGTAAGCTGAATGAACGCAGACAGCGGCCCGAAAGGGGCTGTCTGAGGAAAGTCCGGGCTCCATAGGGCAGGGTGCTGGCTAATGACCAGTGAGGGCGACCTCAAGGATAGTGCCACAGAAATAAACCGCCTGATTTTCAGGTAAGGGTGGAACGGTGCGGTAAGAGCGCACC
>DGYV01000068.1:0-4498 GCA_002398485.1 Peptococcaceae bacterium UBA4997
GGTTATAGCCGCCTGTACGATTATTAGTGTTTTGAGAACGGTTCTGATTATAGCCGCCTGAACGGTTATCACCGCCTTGAGAACGATTCTGATTATAGCCGCCTGTACGGTTATCACCACCTTGAGGACGGTTTTGGTTATAGCCGCCTGTACGATTATTAGTGTTTTGAGAACGGTTCTGGTTGTAGCCACCTGTACGGTTATCCCTTCTTTCCGCATTAGCCGTGCCCTGGTTTTTAGGCGCATCCTGTTTGGAAACTGGGTTTTTACTTGTTTGAACAGGTTTAGAAACAACCTGCTCTAGTTTTTCATCTTTTGCAACAGTTGTATTTTGAGAAGCTTTCTTCACAGGTACAGTATTGGTTTTTAGTACTTCCTTGGTTTCAGCACCTGCTTTATCCTTAATTTGCTCCTTAGCTTGTTCTTTTATAGATTCTTTAATTTCAACAGCAATATCTGCGGCTTGTACAGCTTTAGCTGCTTCTTTTATTTCAGTCTCTGCTTTAAGACCGGCTTTTTTGGTATCAGCCTCAAGCTCATCCTTAGCCGCTTCGGCTTCTATCACGGCCTTGGGGATACGCTTTATTTTTGGCACAAACATACCCGGCGCACTGCCATCACCGCCGCCGATAATGCTTCTGGCTATCAATACATGGTTATCCTCTAAAATAGCCATGTGATTTTTTACATCTATACCTTTTTCAGCCAATATATTAATAACTTTTTTACTATCTACATTTAATTCTTTTGCTAATTCATAAACCCTTATTTTAACCATTAAACCACTCTCTTTCTTGAACTTACTCTATTATTTTCCTAACAGCTTTAGCGAAACCTTCATCGGTAAAGGCTACCGCTGAACGTGGCGATTTACCTATTGCATGGCCAAGCAATGCCTTTTTCCCCCAAATATAACAAGGTATATTTTGTCTGTTAAGAACATCGTTTAATCTCTTTTTGGTGTTTTCTCCGCAGTCTTCCGCCATAAATATTGTTTTGGCTCTGTTTTTTACCAAAGCCGCTATTACCAAGTCATCACCCGATACAAGCTTACCTGCTTTTTGAGCAAAGCCCAAAAGAGCAAGGATTTTTCTTTCCGATTCCTCTTTGGTATAATTACTCATTTTCGAAACCTGCATTCAAATTTTTTTCCAATTCTTCAATTATTTCGGCACTTATTTTGGTTTTAAGCGATTTTTCCAGCCCTCTAGACCTAACCGCTGCCTTCAGGCATTCCCTGTTAGGACATATATAACTGCCCCTGCCTGACATTTTACCTGTAGCATCTATTTTTATATCATCCTCAGGTGTGCGAACGATACGAATAAGAGAACGTTTGTTTTTCATTGCCCTGCAGCCTACACACATTCTTTGTGGCAAAGTTTTTGCGGACATTTATTCCACCTCCGCTTTTTCCTCTTCCGAGTTTGCAGTTTCAAGTTCTTCAACAGCTTCGGTATTTTCATCAGCTTCAGCTTCGGAGACAAGCTCTTCAAGAGCGGATTTTTGCGCTTCGGCAGCTTTTAAGGCTTCCATTTGGCTTTCACTTTTAATATCGATTTTCCAGCCTGTCAAACGTACTGCCAAACGAGCATTTTGTCCCTCCTTGCCTATTGCCAAGGAAAGCTGGAAATCAGGTACCACTACCTGCGCAAATTTTTCTTTTTCGTAAATTGTAACTTCCAATACTTTAGCAGGGCTCATTGCATTTACAATAAACTCTATGGGGTCTTCACTCCATTTAACTATTTCAAGCTTTTCACCGTTTAGTTCGTTAACTATGCTTTGTACACGCATACCCTTGGCGCCCACACAAGCTCCAACAGGGTCTACCGCATCGTTGCGGCTGTATACGGCAACCTTTGCCCTGGTCCCCGGTTCACGTACGGCAGCCTTAATTTCAACTATACCATCATAAATTTCGGGGACTTCCATTTCCAAAAGACGCTTCAGCAAACCAACATTGTTACGAGATACAAGTACCTGAGCTCCCTTAGTGGTTTTACGAACTTCACTAACAAATACTTTCAACCTTTCCCCGTTTACATAGGTTTCTCTGGGTATCTGTTCACCCGGTGCAAGCAATGCTTCCGTACGTCCCAAATCGATAAATACATTTTTGTTTTCCTGACGAATAACAGTACCTGTAACTATATCGCCTTCTTTATTCACAAAAGCATCATAAACTAAATTACGTTCGGCTTCCCTTATTCTTTGCACCACCACTTGTTTTGCTGTTTGAGCGGCTATCCTGCCAAAAGAACGCGGCGTAACTTCTGATTCGAACATATCGCCTATTTCAAAATCCGGATCAAGCATTTTGGCATCCGCCAAAGAAATTTCCGCTTTGTCATCCTCTACATTTTCAACCACGCTTTTACGATAATATACATGAATATCACCTGTGGCACGGTTTATTTCAACCCTTACATTCTGTGCTGAACCAAAATTCTTTTTGTAAGCGGAAATCAAAGCTGCTTCAATTGCTTCTAAAACCACATCCGCATTAATGCCTCTTTCTTTTTCCAAATCGTGCAGCGCACTGATAAACTCACTGTTGATAAATTCTCCCGCCATTTTTTTCACCTCATAAACTGTTTTTGTTTTACACCCGTTAAATAGACAGATGAACCTTTGCAATCCTATCCCTGGGAATAGTTATTATTTTATTTCCTTCTATGGTAATGGCAATACCTTCGTCATTAAGCCCCGCCAATATGCCGGTATATTCTTTTATGCCCTCCCAAGCCTTAAAAAGCCTTATCGTTACCCTTTCGCCTTTAAAGCGTTCAAAATCCGCAGGTTTTTTCAAGGGCCTTTCAATACCCGGTGAAGAAACCTCCAAAATATAATTACAATCCGTAGGGTCGTTCTGATCCAACACTTTGCTTACAGCACGGCTTACCTTTTCACATAGATCTAAATCAACAGGGGTTGTAAGCCTATCGATATAAATACGCAAATAACGCTCGCCGCCTTCACGCAGCCATTCCACATCCACAACTTCACAGCCGTTAGCTATACAAATAGGTTCCACCATTTTTTCAACAATTTCTGCTATATTTGTTTTGGACATAAATAAAACCCCCTTTTAGGCCAAGAAAAACAAAAAGCAGGCTTAAGCCTACTTTTTAAGACAACGTGAAATTAAAACAGCTTCTACTTTGGCCTTTATGCCTAAATAGAAAAAATTGGTCGGAGCGACACGACTTGAACGTGCGACCTCTACCACCCCAAGGTAGCGCTCTAGCCAAACTGAGCTACGCCCCGACGTCGCAAGGTATATTATATTGCCCAAAGCCGCGCTTGTCAAGATTTTTATCAAAATATCATATAAATTATTTCCTTTTATAAATAAGATTTGCATTTTAACAATGTTTTAGCTAAAATATATCTTGTATATCAAACTAAAGCAATAAAAACAAAGCCATGAAATAAAAGTAATCCAGCACTAAACCACATGCTTGAATAAAAGAATATCTTTTATGGAAGAGGAATACTCAAATGCTGACATTTATTATAGGTTTAATGATACTTGTGATAGGCGGTTATTTTTACGGTGCTTTCTGTGAAAAAGTATTTGCTCCGGATAACAGAGAAACCCCGGCCATCACTCATTATGACGGCGTAGACTATGTACCTATCAAAAAATGGAAAAGTAGTTTGATCCAGCTTTTGAACATTGCCGGCACAGGCCCTATACTGGGTGCTATCCAAGGTATCCTTTTTGGCCCTATAGCTTTTATACTTATCCCCATAGGCTGTGTATTCGGCGGTGCCTTGCATGATTATATGGTAGGTATGATCTCAGTGCGCAACCAAGGCTCCCAAATGCCCATTGTTATAAAAAAATATATGGGCAAAACTTTTTTTGTTTTCTATAATATATTCGTTTGCCTGCTTATGCTTTTAGTAGGAGCGGTTTTTGTATATACACCTGTAGATTTGTTTGTGGGAGATTTGCTTGGCCAGCAGGCCACCACCACAAATAATTTGATATGGCTGGCTTATATTTTTGTTTTTATTTATTATTTACTGGCAACCCTTTTCCCCATTGATAAATTAATAGGAAAAATTTATCCGTTTTTTGCCTTTATACTACTAATTTCTTCTTTTATTTTGTTTTTCGGCATTTTTATTCAGGATCATACTTTAATTAACTTATCTCTTTTTAATTGGCAAGGTATCCACCCTGACGGTATTCCCATTATACCTGTTTTTTTTGTAACCATATCCTGCGGTATCGTTTCCGGCTTTCATTCAACACAATCTGTTTTGATAGGACGTACCCTTAAAAAAGAAAAAGACGGCCGTTCGGTTTTTTTCAACACTATGATCATGGAAGGCTTCATTGCTATGGTATGGGCAGCCGCAGCCATGGGTATTTATACAAAAGGTATTGAGCAAAGCTTAATGGGTTCTCCACTTGCCATAGGTGTTATTGCCCGAGATTTGCTGGGAAATTGGTTCGGTATTTTAGCCATTTTAGGTGTTATTA
>DGYV01000068.1:4689-5196 GCA_002398485.1 Peptococcaceae bacterium UBA4997
GTTATTATACTACCGCTTACCTCAGGAGATACAGCTTTGCGCTCCTTAAGACTCATGCTTGCCGAATTTTTTAATATAAACCAAAAATCTCGCTGGAATAGGGTATGGTTATCAGTTGCCATATTCATACCCGTAATAATCCTTCTTATTTATTCCAAGTTAAGCACGGATGGCTTCAATATTTTATGGCGTTATTTTGCCTGGAGCAACCAAACCATAGCCATATTTGCCTTTGCACTTATAACTATGTACCTGATCAGTGAAAAAGGCAAGCTTTATTACTTAATGAGCCTTATACCCGGCACATTTTACTGTTTTGTAGTAAGCAGCTATATTTTAAATGCACAAATAGGTTTTAATTTGCCCATGAACATATCTTATATAATAGCAGCTTTGTTTTGCCTACTCTATATTTATCTTACTGTACGTACAGGCAAAAACATATTTAAAAGAAAAAAACTAATGGATGATGAATAACAAACCTAAACAGGAGCATTAATGCTCCTG
>DGYV01000068.1:5371-8915 GCA_002398485.1 Peptococcaceae bacterium UBA4997
ACAGGAGCATTAATGCTCCTGTTTTTTATTTGCTCCTAAATTTTTTACTTTTAAAAGCTATTATAAGAATCATAGTTCTTATGTACTTGAAAAAAATTTGTAAAAAACATGTGTGATTTTTAACGCATCAGTTCCATAGATGGCTATAAAAATATGTGTCGAAAACTATTTTTTTATTTTGCAATAAACCGACAATATAATATTGAGAAAATTCAGACTTTATATTATAATATCTTTAACAATTCTTTTAATGGGTATTTTTAAAATTTTTCAGCTTATGTTTAGAATATCCTAAACTATAAAGAGGTTAAAAATGAAAATACGTAAACTCCTGGTTTTTCTTATTATTGGTATCTCCTTATCTTCTTTAATAATAATAAGTATTACCTATATGAGTGTTTTTAAAAATCAAATAGATAAATATTCAAGCAAAAGTCTGCAAACAGCTACTGTTATTCAATACAGCCTGCTTGAATGTTTCTTTTCTGAACGAGAATCGGATATAAAAACTCTGGCTTTAGACCCTTGCCTTAAAAGCTTCATGAATGATATTAACAAATTCCCAAAACATAATGGCAACCCCGTTTTAAAACAGCAAATTCAAAACACAATTAATATTTATAAACATAATATCAGCAGCCTTAAGGATATAAGTATAATCAACACAAGCGGCATTATAGTGGCAGCTACCGAAATAAAAGATATTGGTAAAAAAACTTATTTACCTTCCTTAGAATACTATTATCCAAACAAAGTTTATTATAGCAATATTATAAAAGATAAACCTGAAACATATATGATTATATCCATACCCCTTTACAATGAAAAATTTTATACCGGCTGTCTTGTTTTTAAGCTAAGTATGGAATACTTCAAAAAAATGATTGTTAAAGTTGATTTTTTTGAAACAGGTACTAGCATGATCCTAGATAATAATGGTGAAATAGCTGCAACTAACAGTACTTATAAAGACAGATTCACCAATATTTACAATATACCGAATAATCTGCTTAGCAATCTGAGCAGTACTTGGGCAAAAAACCTATACCCCAATAATAAAAATGATGTTTTTAATTATTACATAAACGGCGAAAAAAAACTATATTATTACAAAACCCTGCCTCAAAACGGCTGGACAGTATTTTGTTCCATACAATCAGCTGAATATAAAGCATTTTTTAACCAAACAGGTATTATTGCTTTAGCTGTTATTATGCTTATGATAATCATAGGCTGCTACTTCTTTATTAAAAACTTTTTTTCAAAACCACTGGAAAATTTGGTAGATGATATACATCAAATGAAAAACAGTGATAACAAACAGCGCTTTACTTATACCAAGCATAATGAATTCGGCGAAATAACTGCTGCCTTCAACAGCTTAATGGATAAAATAGAAGCGGATACCAATGAGCTTAAGGTTAGTGAAGAACGCTATAAAATAGTTTTGGAGCAAACCAAGGATATAGTTATTGATTGGGATATTATAAAGGATGTTGCCTACCATTCACCCCAATGGACAGAAATTTTTGGGCACACAGCCTTAAAAGAAAAATTTTTGGGCAGTTATCCCAATGGCATTCATGTTGTAGAGGAAGATAAACCTATTTTTTATAGTTTATTTTCCCAAATTGCCGCAGGTGCAGCAAGCGGCAAAGCTGAATATCGTATTTATAATATACACGGAGAAAAAGTTTGGTGCAAAGTACTTTTAAAAACTATTTTTAATGAAAACGGTGAAGCGGTAAGAGCAATAGGTATAGTTACGGATATTACTACCCAAAAAGCAGAAATAGCTCAACTTAAAACCCGGGCTGAGCTTGATCCTCTTACTAAACTTTACAACAAAGGTACCACAGAGCAAATGATACAAGACTATTTGAATAAAACTGATGAAAGCATAAAACATGCTCTTATGGTGATAGATGTAGATGATTTCAAATCCGTTAATGATGAATTGGGGCACCTAAAAGGTGATAGCGTTTTAGCAGAAATAACTGCCAAAATACATAAATATTTTCGTTCCTATGATATAGTGGGCCGTATAGGCGGTGATGAGTTTATAGTATTCATTAAAAATCTTGATACTATAGAAACCTTAAAAAACAAAGCCATACAACTTACAAACAAATTTAACAATTATTACTGTGATGATAAAAAAACAAAGTGTGTAACCATTTCCATAGGTATTGCAGTTTACCCAAACCATGGCACCACCTATGAGGAGCTTTTTGCCAATGCCGATGCCGCCTTATACGAAGCCAAAAAGGCCGGCAAAAACCGTTACCGTATTTATAAAAAACAATCCTAGAAAACCAATGATATTGTTTCGGTTGACATTTTTTATGATTTATGGCAGAATAGTATTGTGTTAAGGGGAGTAGCTTGTAAGCAATAACGTCAACAACCGATTTTAAAAAAATCTGGCGTTATTCTCCAAAGTGAAAGCAAGACCTTAATGCTTGTATACAAGCATTAAGGTCTATTTTTTTGTAATTGGCAGGAAAAGTATTTTTTAGGAGGATTCTAATGGACAATGTTGTAAAAAGCTCATTAAAAAAAGTTCTCTTGTTAATGAGCATAGCGCTTTTATGTAATGTGGTAATTTACTTTACCATGGGGCAGGAAAAAGCGCTGCAATTTTTAGGCGGCTATTTGATCGAGTTCAGCTTAAGTATGGACAACCTATTTGTTTTCATTACTTTGTTTACAGCATTTAAAATACCGGTAGATTATCAACACCGCTGTCTGGCATATGGTATTATGGGTGCCATTATCTTGCGCTTGATTTTTATTTCTTTGGGTGTTGCTATTGTAAACAGCTTTGAATGGGTACTTTACATTTTTGGTTTTATTCTTATCATCAGCGGTATTAAAATGTTTCGCGGTGAAGATGATAAGGAAAAAGATGTACATGACAATGCTGTACTTAAATTATTAAGCAAATTCATACCTATTTCAAAGGACTTTGACGGACATAAATTTTTTACCAAAATCGACGGCAAACGCTATGCAACCCCTTTATTTGCTGTTCTTATTGTTATTGAGCTTTCCGATATCCTTTTTGCTATCGATTCCGTGCCTGCCGTTTTCTCCGTATCAACCAACCTGATAGTGGTTTACACTTCAAACATTTTTGCTATTTTAGGTTTAAGGCAGCTATACTTTGTTTTGGAACACCTGCATGAACGTTTTAAGTATGTAAAATACGGCGTTGCTACTATTCTTACTTTCACAGGTGTCAAATTAGCTCTTTTGATTGTTGATTGGCATATATCCATCCTTGCTTCCATAGGCATAATTATTTGCGTACTGGCAGCAAGCATTGTACTTTCCATTTTAGTTACGAGCCGTGAAAACAAAACCAAAGTAAATGCTGAATAACAAATACAGCTATCAGATGTGATTTTGAACCTAAAACAGTTCTTTTATCTTCTGTTTAGTTGCAAAACAGCTAAAACCAGTTAAGTTTATTGATCATATTAAATATATTAAAATAATTTCATCATAAAAGCATTAAAAAAGGCATCTTGCAAGATGCCTT
>DGYV01000068.1:9102-17232 GCA_002398485.1 Peptococcaceae bacterium UBA4997
CAAGATGCCTTTTTTAATGCTTTATATGTTTATCGAACTAATCTTCAAGCTTGAATTTATCAACCTCTTCACGCAATATGGAGGCCTGGCCAGATAATTCCTCACTGGCGGCGGCACTTTCTTCGGCAGTGGCTGAATTGGTTTGTACAACCGCTGCTATTTGTTCCACACCCTGGGTTATTTGATCTACGGATATAGACTGTTCATTGGAAGCCTGGGATATTTGTTCGATCAACCCCATAACCTCCTTGGCTCCGCCTACAGCTTGTATTAAAGCCTTGGCTGTTTCATCGGCAATTTTCATACCGCTTTCAACCGCTTCTATGGAATTACCAATTAAAGCAGTTGTATTGGTTGCGGCCTGGGCACTTTTACCCGCCAAATTACGAACCTCGTCCGCAACTACGGCAAAACCTTTACCGGCGGCACCGGCACGAGCTGCTTCCACCGCAGCGTTAAGAGCCAAAATATTGGTTTGGAAGGCAATATCCTCAATGGCTTTAATAATTTTAGCAATTTCCGCAGATGATGCATTAATATCGGACATCGCATTAAGCATTTTATCCATTTCCACATTGCTTTTTTCCATTTGCCCGCCCACAACAGCCATTTGCGAATTTGCGCTTATCGCATTGGAAGCATTTTGTTTTACTTGTTCCGCTACCGTTCCAATAGAAGCGGATAACTCCTCAATAGAACTTGCCTGTTCGGTAGAACCCTGAGCCAAAACCTGAGCCCCGTTCGAAACCTCATCTGCACCTGCTGATACCTGGTCAGCAGCTATTCTTATTTGATGCAGGGTTTGGTTCAAAGATGCAATGATTTTGTTCATAGCTTCCTCAATGGGCAGGAAATCACCCACATAATTATTTTCTACCGCAACCTTTAAATTACCTTCTGAGATATTACTCAGTATAAAAGAAATTTCGGTTATATACGAATTAAGCTTTTGAGATGTACCCTTAAAAATTTCCGCCAACTCACCAAGTTCATCATCTGTTTTTATATTTATATCATTATGCAGGATACCATTACCCATATCATCCGCAAAAGCAACCAGCTGGCTTATGGGATTAAGCGACTTTTTAAGTATACGAAAAGCAAATAAAGAAAATAATACTGTACCGCATATAGCCAAAATTGCTACCACAAGAATAATCTTGTTTACTCCTTGCAAAGCTTCAGACTTATCTACCACAAAAGCACTGGACCATATTTCTTCCACACCATTTAATTTGATAGGTTTATGGAATATAAAAGCATTATCACCATCAATAAAGCTTTTACCTTCAATAAATAAGGATTCACCGTTTGAAGTTGCAGCCAGAATTTTTTCCGCATTCTTATCATCAACACTATAATTTGAACCAACCAGATTACTGTCTGCTGTATTTGCCAAATAAACACCTTGCTTATTTAAGATATAACTGTAAGATGTTTTATAATCACCCAGGTTATATTCCAAATCTCTGATCGTATCTAATTTGATATCACAGTTGGCAACACCTATAAATTTTCCGTTAGCATCTAATATAGGTGTACTTATACTAATAAGCCAAACATTTTCACCGGTAGTCAATTCAAAAGGCACCGGCCCAATAAGGTGTGTGGTAAGTGTTTCTTTGGGTTTGGTATAAACCTCTTCAGTACCAAAATTATCATCTATGATGTCCATACCTATATCTTCACCATCTCTGAAAGCATAATAAGACACCCCATTGGGAGTATTGGAATAATAAGTATTCGGTTCAAATGAAATATAAGCGGCAAATATCCTATCATCTTGTAATATGGATTTAGAAGCGCCAACAAGCATTTTTTCTGCAAAATCGCGTTCAAGGCCTTTATACCTTATAACTTCGGATGCCAATGCATCTGATCTGCTTTGCATTATGCTTAAATATTCCATAGTAGTATTGGCATTACTTTCAGCAATGAGGCTGATTTCCGATTCCACAGAAGCAGTCATTTGCTTAGATAAAAGTACACTTAGCATAATACCTATAACTAACATAACACCGATAATCAATAAAATCATCTGCATAGGTATTTTGAAAACCAATTTTTTGCGTAAAGATGTTTTTGCTATTTTTTCACCTTCCAAAAACTTTTTTGACATTTTTTCACCTTCCAAACATGATGTATTTTATAAACTTAAATACGCTGTTTAAATTATTTTAAACAGCGGGGGTCTGCCGGCTAAACTAAAAAACTTGAAAATATAAGCACACCTCCTTATGCATAGGAGCCTATGGTTATTGAAACATCAATTTTTAAAAGCACAAGCTATATATCAATACAATCAAAAACAAAAAACTGCCTTATCAGACATTTAGTGAACATTTAGAACATTTATATGATTATTCATTATACATATCGGACATTTTGGTAAAAAAATTAAGGTTTTTGGTAAAATTTTCCTAAAAATAATTAAAAAGAGAGCAGATAAATAATTTATCTGCTCTCTTTTGGCTAATAAAGCTTATAAAAAACGGCTGTTCTATTTTATGATAATTCTTTAGCCTCTGCTGTTATATCAAGCCCTTTTTCCAATAACTGTTCAATGTTAACAAGCCCGCTTTGCAGGGCTTTGACCAAATCCACCCTTTGAGCTATACCGCTTATATCATCAAAATATTCAATAAAAATATATTGGGAACGCATACTGGAAAGATAATAAGTATATTCAGCATCTTCATAAATTTTTTCCAAAGCCTGCGCTACCAATAAATTATTCAGCTTAGCCTCATCCACTATTTCAAATTTTATACCCAGTCCACCCTTTAATATATCCTGCCAGGCTTGCCAAGCCTTTACTTCATAATCATTTTTTAACTCATACCAAGCATTATTATATTGAAAATAAACTGCCTGATCAGAGCTATCGAACCAGAGTTCAACTATGGTTTCACCGTAATTTTGATGGGAATTATAAAAACGCAAGCTGGTTTGAGGCTCACCCAACTGACTTATTGCATCATCGGTAAGTTTAACTTTATCAGCAGTATTTATGCCATCTATAAAAATTTTATTATACCCCTTATAATCAGGTATACGTACTACTTCATCATCCCCTGTTTCAGGTTCAGTATAAGTTATATCTATATCATAATGCATATCCGGTATAATATGGTTTGTAAAAAACTGTATTTCATTACTATGGGAATACATAAGCTGACTGGGCAGCAAAAATAAATACGGTGCTGTAAATATAGCAAGCACCAATGCCAAAATTTGCTTTTGTTTCTTGCTTATTTCAAGCTTTTTAAAAGATATTTTCATATTGAATATGTAAATAAAAACTGCGCTTATAACAATAGCTCCCAAAACATAAGCAAAAGAATACCAGTTATCCCAAGGATTATAAGCAACAGGATTACCTATATATTCACTCCAAAAACTTCCGTTAAAAGTCTGCGTCAAGAAGAGCAAGCCCGCTCCGATAATATCCGCCAAAAAACCAAAAATCCAAACCTTTATTATGGTACTTTTATATATGTTTTTCAGCTCAAGTAAATTAAGTGCTTTGCCTGCAACTAAAAGTACTATACTATCTATAATAAAATTCGCAGGAAGCACTACCAGCCAAGAAACAGGAAAAATCAACAAAAACCAAACCGGGAAAAATACGTTGTACAACGTATTTTTATTATTCATGGTAATCCCCCTATCTTATATTTTAGGGGTTAGCAGAATACCAACCCCTAAATTTATAATGCTATTTTATGCTCATTCTTTAGACGTTTACCATTTGCTATTGTTCCCGTATAGTTTAAGTACTTTTAAACCTAATTTATACAAGCAGTTCTTTAAGTTTTATTTAAAAGCTAATTTGTAAATAGCTTCGATATCACCTGTTTTAAGGGGTACAAAACTGCCTATTGTTTTACTTTCTCCTAATTTGAATTTGGCTGCTAGCTCAGGGATATCACTTTCTACAACTCCAAAATCCTTAATGCTTAGTGACATACCTATTTCCTTAAGAAAGTTTTCATAACATTCTATGCCCTCCAAAGCTGTTGATTCAGGTTCGGTAAAATTTATTTCCAGCCCCCAAACTCTAGTAGCAAATTGAACAAAACGAGCTGTATCATGTTTGATATTATAACGCATCCAGGCAGGGAAAACAGCTGCCAATGCCGCTCCGTGGGTAGCTCCGTATCTGGCGGAAAGTTCATGAGCTAAAGCGTGGCTTGACCAATCCTGCTTTCTGCCCACGCCACAAATATTATTATGCGCTACCATGCCGGCCCACATAATATTAGCCTGAGCATCATAATCGGCGGGGTTTGAAAATGCTTTGGGTCCTTCATTTATCATATTCAAAAGCACTGCCTCACATAAACGGTCGGTGATTTCAACATTGGGGGTATTGGTAAAATACCTTTCCAGTATATGCGCCATAATATCGCTTATGCCACAGGCTATTTGATATTTAGGTAAGGTTTTGGTGAGTTCAGGGTTTAATATGGAAAACTTAGGCCGTATGGCTTCCCCGGTAGCACCTTTTTTAACATTGGTATTTTCATTGGTGATAACAGTATTATAAGAACCTTCACTGCCTGCCGCCGCAATAGTAAGTACAGTACCTATAGGTAAAGCTTTTTCAATGTATTTGCCCGCAAAAAAGTCTAAAAAATCACCTTCATAAAGCACACCCGCAGCGATACATTTGGCGGAATCTATAACACTGCCACCGCCTACCGCCAAAATAAAATCCACCCCTTCTTTACGGCAAAGTTCAATGCCTGTATAAACTAAACCGCTTTTAGGATTGGCTTGTACACCGCCCAGTTCACAAAAAGGTATAGAACCTTCTTGAAGAGATGCTGTTATTTCATCATAAAGCCCGCTTTTCTTAATAGAGCCGCTGCCATAATGCAACAGCACTTTAGTACCGCCGAACTGCCTTATATACTTTACAACTTCCTTTTGCTTATTTTTGCCAAAAGCAAAAAATGTAGGGCTGTGAAAATTGAAGTTTTCCATTTTATTTGCCTCCTTTGATTATGTTATAAATAAATATAATAAAATTTATTAAAAATTTTATATGAAAACAAATTTGTGCTTTTGAATCATTTCAACCCTAAAGCTCAGATAAAATACGAGCTTTAGCAGCATTGACCTCGTAAACCGTTTTCTCCAAATCTATTGTGGTATACTTTCCATTTTCATAAAGAACTTTGCCATCTGCCATCGTTAAAACTATATCACCGGCTGATGCGGCATAAACCAAATTGTTCAGCACATCATGTATGGGCTGAAAATTGGCACGGTTAAGATCAAACACGCATAAATCTGCCTTATTGCCTAACTTCAGTGCCCCGCAATCGGTTCTGCCCTGGGCTTTGGCACCATTTAGGGTAGCCGCCAAAACAGCCTGTTTTGGGGTAATAACAGTGGGATCATTTTTAAAGCCTTTATTTAAAAGCGCAAAAAACTTCATCTCTTCTATCATATCTAAATTATTGTTGCTGGCAACACTATCCGTACCAAGAGCAACATTTATACCCATATCAAATAATTTTTTCACATCACAAACACCACTTGCCAGCTTTAAATTGCTTACAGGGCAGCTAGCCACTGTAACCCCTTTAGCCTTAAAAATCTCACGGTCGCAATCTTCTATCCACACACAATGAGCGGCAGTAGTGGAATTTTCAAAAACACCAAGGCTATCAAAATATTGTGCGGGCGTCATCCCGTTATGACGAGCCTTGCATTCCTCATGCTCCAAACGAGTTTCTGAAAGATGCAGGTTCATATTTGTGCCTATGCTTTTACAATATGCCGCAATCTCCTTAACCACTTCAGCATTAGAAGTATATTCGGCATGAATACCCATATCTATTTTGATTCTGCCGTTTTCCGCATTATGATATTTTTTATACAATATCTCCGATTCTTTAAAAGCAGGTAAATTTTCTAAATCCAAATTAGGCTTAAAAGCCGTTATAGGCCTATCAAAATTGCATTTTACTCCGCTTTCAATAACTGCCCTTAAAATATCTTCACCAAACATATACATGTCGGTAGTGGATACCGTACCATATTTAAGCATTTCCGCAAAACCAAGCAAGCTGGCATAATAAACATCATTACTGCTTAGCCTATCCTCAAAAGGGAATATCTTTTTAAAAAGCCAATCCTGTAGGTTCATATTTTCACCATAACCTCGTAAAAGCGCCATTGGCGTATGTGCATGAGTATTGATAAAAGCAGGTATAACAAGTTTACCCACGCCTTCATAAACCCTGCCAAAATCCATTTTAGGGATTTCGTAACCAATATAAGCTATTTTATCAGCCTTAATAGCTAAACAAATATTCTCTTTTATGTTTAAGTTTTCATCAAGCAAAGTAATATTTTTAAAAAGCATCGCTTCAGCACCTCTTTTGGTATCTGTTAAAATTAAACAGTTTAATTATGATAAAATAATACCACAATTAAAATTAAAAACGAAATAGGGCGGTTTAAACCACCCTATTTCAGTTTTTTATTCTTGTTTTGTCATATGCACTATCCCCAACACATCATCCACAGGCAGGGAAAAGGTAAGGCCTTTGCCTTCGCTATTCAACCCTGCTCCTTTGGTAATGGCCCGCATAACTGCATCCTTATCCTGCTTCGGCAAAAGTACCAAAACCACCTCTTTTTCAGGCTCAATGGAAACACCAAAAAATTTTTCGGCTTCGTGAATACCCGCACCTCTTCCATACAGTACTGTACCGCCATGGGCACCGGCTGCTTTGGCCGCATCCATTACCAAATCGGCGAAGCCACGGTTTACAATAGTAATTATCAATTCAAATTCTTTTTTTTCCATTATTTTTGCTCCTTTCGCAGCGCCATAGTCATATATGCCAAGGTTTTAGGGCCGCCTACACTATCAATGGGTATAGTGAAAGCTACGCCATGCCCGGGTTCTTTTAATTTTATATCTGTTTTCAAGAATTCTAAAATTTGAAACACTTTGCTTTCTTTTATAACAGTTATTATCAAATCCTTATCACTTTCCCCCAAACCCAAATAATCAAGAATATCCGAATTCGCAGTACCGTGCGCCAAACAAATCAAATTAAAATGCACATTATTAGCTTTATATTTTTCTACTATTTTGGCCCCTTTACCCCTATCTGTAATTGTTATCAAAAGCTTTATCCGTTCAATAGGCATTGGCATATTTACAGGCATATAGAATACTCCCTTCTAAAAATCAATAATCTCCTCATCAGCCCCATCAGCAGGAACAGCCTGCAACATATCAAGTTCAGTCCGTTTAAGTTTAATATTGTAAATAAAACCCATTAGCTGAATAGTGATTAAAGGCATCATAGTTACCATAGCAATAACACCAAAAGCATCCGTAAGTACATTGCCTCCCGCAGCCTCGCACGCTCCTATGGTAAAAGGCAGAATAAAGGTGGCCGTCATTGGTCCTGAGGCAACACCGCCTGAATCAAACGCAATAGCTGTAAATATTTTAGGCACAAAAAAAGTTAATAGTAAAGCTAGAGTATAACACGGAATTAAAAAATAAAAAATATTCATTCCTGTGATAACTCTGATCATGGCAAAACCCAAGGCTATGGCAACACCTACGCAAAAACCCAAAAGCATAGCCCTTCTGGAAATAGCACCACCCGTAATTTCTTCCACTTGTTTATTAAGAACATGAACAGCAGGTTCAGCCATCACAACTACAAAACCTAGGACCATACCAATAGGAATGATAATCCAACCGTAATCAAGGCCTACTATACGAGCCCCCAAATAATTACCGGCAGGCATAAAACCAATATTGACTGCTATTAAAAATATAACCAGCCCCAAATATGTATAAATAATACCTACACCCATTTTAATAATTTGGCTTTTGGGCAATTTAAATTTAAAAAGCTGAAAAAGCATAAAAAATCCTACTATAGGCAAAATTGCTAAAGCAACCTCTGTTAAATATTCAGGGAAAGCCTCCACAAATGCTATTATAAGTTCTTTAAAATTCCCTACCTCAGCTATAGCTACCTCACTTTGGCTTCCCGAGGGCCGGAAAATCATACCCATAACAAGTACAGATAAAATAGGCCCTAACGAACATAAAGCAACCAAACCAAAGCTATCGTCATTGGC
>DGYV01000068.1:17405-20073 GCA_002398485.1 Peptococcaceae bacterium UBA4997
AAACCAAAGCTATCGTCATTGGAGCTTTTGCCGCCGCGAACAGACACCACACCTATACCCAAGGCCAAAATAAAAGGTACAGTAATAGGACCCGTTGTTACACCGCCCGAATCAAAAGCCACTGCCACAAAATCAGCAGGCGCAAAAAATGCTAAAACAAAAACTACTAAATATAAAACCATCAGTAAATAGGATAATGACCATTTAAGAACAATCCTTAACAGAGCCAGCACCAAAAATAAACCAACACCCAATGCTACAGAACCTATTATAATACTGTTTGGTACCGAAGGCACCTGATTGGCCAAAATCTTCAAATCAGGCTCGGCTATAGTTATCATTATACCCATTAATAAGGCTATGATTACCAGAAAACTTATTTTTCTGGATTTGGTTATTTGAGCACCTATTTTTTCACCCATAGGCATCATAGCTATATCCGCACCTAAAGTAAAAAGCCCCATACCAAACACCAGCATAACAGCTCCTGCCATAAACAAAGCTAATATTCCCAAGGGCAGCGGCGTTACGGTAAAATGCAGCAATAAAACAATTGCGGTAATGGGAATTACAGAAGTCAAGGATTCTTTTATTTTCTTTGCCAGCTGTTTATTCAATAAATACAGCCCTCCCCTATGCCATAATTTAATATCTGTTTAATAATATAATATACGATTATAAAAATATTGTCAAAACAGCTCTTTCTTATTTCAAAACATAGCTAAAAGCAAGTTCTTACAAAAAACCAATAGCACCTTATCCTGTTTGATTTAGAAAAAATTGCCTTAATTTAAAACGCTAAAACAATTCTTAGTAACGAACAAAATCAGGTTTTTTTAACAAATTCGTGCTTGCATTTGGGGCAAGTAATACATATTTTACCCTTGCCCTTAGGTAAACGTACCATTTGACCGCATTTAGGGCACTTAAAATATTTGTGAGTTTTTCTGTCCTGAACTCTTATTTTAAGGTTTCTTAAATGATTTTTAAACGGGTTCAACCAGCCAAGAAAAATAAAATTTTCCTGCCTTCTTTTGTAAACTTTTTTGGAAAGGATACGGTAAAGGCAAAACCCCAGCGGTATATAAACCAAAAGCCCCAAATAAGGTATATCGATTATTTTTATAAGTATCATCAACAAAAAGGTAAGTATTAAAAGCGCCACACCTAACTCATCACTACCATAACGCCCCATCATAAATCTTTTGAAACGATTCATTAAAACACCTCAGTTTTTAATTAATTTAATTAAATTATAGCACCTTTAACAAAGTTTGTAATCAAAAAGCTTGAGCTTTTTTATCAAAAGCTCAAGCTTTTCAAGTCGTTGAACAAGGCAGAAATATTAAAGCTTAAATACAAATTTTTATTTGCAGCAATTGTTTTTAAAATAACCCTTATGCAGTAATTCGGCAAAATAACTTACCGGTAAGGCTAAGAAAACCCAAATAAGGCTGAACAATAAACAAACCTGCCCCATTATATTAAAAGGGTGCTGGCTGTAATCCCATATATTCCAGCCGAAAAATAAATTAACTATACAACCAACATTAAATTCCCAAAAGGTAATAATCAATGTCCCTATAATACATTTTTGCCATACTCTAAGCCAAGGTAATTTAATATAAACCAAATACATGCTCAGGCAGCAAATACCGCCCGTTAAGGACATTGTCCAATGGCTATAGCCACGAAAAGCTATCTCTAACACAGTATAAATCAATGCCCCCATCAAAAAAACACTTATATTCTCTTCCAATGCAGTATAAATCGCTTCACTCTTTTTTGTTTTATCCACCATTTTATTACCGCCTGAATTTTTTAGTTTTAGTGTGTTCGTAAATAGAACACTTATGCAAACCAATTTATTACAAAAAATATATTAAAAAGTTTTGCCAAGCTATAACCTTTAAAGCTCGATCGGCATAGTATACATCAGACAAGATGTTTCTTGTCTTGACCACCTTATAACTACATAATCAACCACCTCAAAACAAAAGGAGATGGCAAAATGCCGGAAAAAGCAATCCAACAAAAAGAATACACCAGGGAAGAAGCGGAAAACCAATACCAAAAGAAGAGCCGCATTTTCATAAACTTCCTTGATGAAGAAACTTCAAGCTCTATTTGTGAACAGGAAATCATTACTGGCTTACCTAAAACACCTTATGTATCACCACATGGTTTAAGTGGTAAAGCTATACAAGATTACACCTTTTTGCATACAACAGGTGCCCCCATAAGCGGTTTGCACAAAAAAGAAGATCAGCAGATAAATTATATTTACAAAAAAAATAAATTCTGTATAGGAGTAGTAATAATTCAGTTTTTAGATATTTGCACCGGCAAATTACTTGCACCTACCAAAACACTTACAGGTTTTATATGCACACCCTATTGCTCACCCTATGGTGACGAAGGCAAAGATATACCGTGTTATAAGTTTATCAAACACTGCGGTGCCCCTATCCATGGTAAATTTAAGCCAGAACCTCAAACCATTACTTATCTTTACTGCCATTGCTCTCGTTGCTGCTGCTGCCATTGCTGCCCCCCTAAAAAAGGAGAGGTCCGTATTCGCTTTATCAATCAGGAAAACAATGAGGCCATTGCCGCTACTGAAATTCTAAAAGGCAACATAGGAAGCAATTATTCCTCGCCTTACGGT
>DGYV01000068.1:20319-23034 GCA_002398485.1 Peptococcaceae bacterium UBA4997
CGGCGCTCCCCTTAACGGTACTTTTGGCCCTGTAACCAAAACCATAAATTATATTTACAAAACTAAAACCCCACCCAAGCCTCAACCCTCTTGTTGCTGCTGCTGCTGTTGTTGCTGCTGCTGCTAATATAAAAACATTTTAACCCTACTCTCTTACTTAAAACGGGCTGCCTTATTAAAGGCAGCCCGTTAAAATATTTAAGTACAACAACTTATCTTATTCTCTTATATTTTACTTTTTTTATTTAATTTCAATAATAATCTGTAAGTTGCTTTATTTACAGCTCTTTTAAAAAGTGTTCAAAAAATACACCATCCTCATTGTCAGGATTCTGCTCTGTAGTATATTTGGCAGCACGATAAACAAAGTCAGCTGATTTTCGCAAAGCATCTTCAAGGTTTAAACCGTTGGTTAAAGCCCCGCAAAGCACGGAAGCAAAAACATCGCCCGTACCGCTGAAATGTCTTCTCACCAATTCTTCCTCTACCATAAAGTTCTGATCGGTTTCAACATCATAAGCAAAATTATTTATTTTACCATCACCATGGCGTATACCTGTTATAACTATTTGTTTAGGCCCTAAGGCACTTAAATCTTTGGCAATATCCAAAATCTCTGTCTTGCTTACATTTTCACCCGTATAAGTTCTGTTGGTAAGGATACAGCATTCCGTAAGGTTTGGTGTGATTATATGCGCATGAGTCAGCAAATCACGCATTTTTTGACACATCAAAGGCGTATATGTTGTATAAACTTTGCCATTATCACCCATTACCGGGTCTACAACAACCTTTGCCCCGTTTCTAAATTCTTTAACAAATTCTATTACAATATCAACCTGCTTTACAGAACCCAAAAAACCTGTATAGATCGAGTCAAATTCCAATCCTCGCTTTTTCCATTCCTGATAATAAGGCCTCATGTGTTCCGTATAATCTGTAAAATAAAAACTTTCGAAAGCAGTATGATTAGATAAAATAGCAGTAGGCAAAGGGCAGCATTGTATGCCCATTACAGATAAAATCGGTATTGCAACCGTTAAAGAACAGCGCCCATAACCTGATAAATCATGCACGGCTGCTACCAATGGCATTTTTTTCATCTCTATTTAATATTCTCCTTTTTGATTACAGTTAGCATTTTTATATTTCTATTCTGATTTCAAAGTCGGAAAAACCGGCTTACCGCGCTCGCTCATATCATAACCGCCAAGTGCTTCTATTTCTTTACTGTATACTTCATCATTTATAGCCTGCAATAAAATTTTACCTTCAGAAGATTCATAAAAAGCCCTTGTCATCAACAAATCATAGCGTTCTTTGGCTACTTCTATAAAATCCAAGCCATAGGCCTGCGCTGCAGATAAAATCCCCAAACCAACATCAGCAGTACCCGCTTCAATAGCAGCGGCAACATTTAAATGCGTATACTCCTCACGGTTATAACCATATATTTCTTCTGCCTTCAAATCATTTTTCTGAAGCAGCCAATCCAATAAAAGCCTTGTGCCCGCTCCCTTTTGGCGGTTGATGTAAGAAGCTTTTTTACTTGCCACATCTTTTATATCCTTAATATTCAAAGGATTGCCTTTCTGTACCATCAAACCTTGGATACGCCAAGCCAAGTGTACTAAAACCACATCATTTTCAGGAAAATATTTGGCAACAAAACTGTTGTTGTATTCACCAGTGGCACTATCTAAAAGGTGAATACCAGCAATATGCGCTTCTCCACGTCTGATAGCCATTATACCACCCATACTGCCAACATGGGAAGAGGATAAGCTTAAGTTGGGGTCATATTTTTTCAAAGCAGTAGATAAAAAATCTAAAGCCAGGTCATGGCTGCCCGTAGCCAGCAAATTATAGTTAAGCCTTTCGGAAGTGGTGTATAATTCTACTTCCACCTCATTGCCCTGTTCATAACCCAAGGAGTTTGCAGGTATTACCAAAAGCCCGTGGGCACGAACCATGGTCATGGTCATACCCGCTCCTCTGCCTAAGGGGTTAGCTATATATTCTCCATTGATTTTACCTATGGTCAAGCGAATGAATTCCTCACTACCCAAAGAGGAGGTTATCCGTTTGCCCAATTTTACTTTTAAGCGGGGACGCAAGCTCTCACCCTGGTAAAGCATTTTTTCCACCAAAGGCTTGCCAAACCAATCCAAAGCCAAATAAGCGGAAACCGGGTAACCGGGAATGCCCAAAACAGGCTTGCCTTGGATTTTACCTAAAACAGTTGGCTTACCGGGTTTGGTAGCTACACCATGTATAAGTACTTCCCCCAATTCAGCAATAATAGCTGCTGTATAGTCATCACGCCCTGCTGAAGAGCCTGCATTTATGATGACCGCATCATTATCTCTTACAGCTTCACTTATTACACGCCTTAAATCCTCTTTTATATCCTTTGTTATGGGGTATAAAACAGGCTCCGCTCCCCATTCACGCAAATAACCGCTTATCACCGTACCGTTAAATTCAATTATATTGCCGCGGCTCATGTTTTCACCAAGCTGGATTATTTCATCACCTGTAGGCAATATGGCTATTTTAGGCTTTGCCAGTACCTCTATTTCACTGTAACCCGCGGCAAGCATGGCACCAAGATCAGGCGGCATTATCTTATGCCAGGCAGGTATTATCATATCTCCCGCTACTACATCCTCACCGACAGGGCGCACATATTGCCCTGGAGCGGCAGGCGCCATA